>NZ_JAZGTF010000003.1:0-342515 GCF_037389125.1 Photobacterium sp. MCCC 1A19761 | reverse complement strand
TTGTACTCTTTCCAGTTATCTGTTCGGTAAGTGCTTTTTCCCATGAGGGTGGCCTGTCAGTAAACGTCACAAGATCAGATCACTGACTGCAAGAAAAGTTCACGCCGATTTGGTCAACAAAGCCTTTTCGATAACAAAACTCTATTCCATCTGTTCCAGGGAACCCTATTACAAGATGCTCGTAATCGAGGTTTAGCTTTACATCTTCGATGGGCAGAACTAACTGTAGATAGCTGGCATCGTGATAAAAACCCATTGAGTACTTTTCTAAGTACTCTTCGCAATCGAAGCCATTAAAAATAGCTTTATCTACACTCACACCGTCACCAGTAGCCATTTAACAGAGTATTATGCTGCATGCTTACTTTCACGCAACTGGCATGCAGGTCACTTCACATACTATAGCCAAAAAAAACCATCACTTTCAATGAGTTAAATCACCAAATCACATAAGTGAATCTTCAATGCACCCGGACAAAGTAAGCATTGCTATTTAACGAAACCGCATATGCACTCAGAGGTGACAGTGAAACCTTTTATTATCAGATAGATAGCTTTGGGTTATGTTGTGCAATGCAAGCAAATGCTGTCTCGTTAATACCGGGTAATGGTTGGATAATTGACCGTATTTTTTATCACTGAGTAAATACAAATTTACTTGGATGACTCATTTATGCGCTGTGCTGCTCAAATCGACAGATCACGAAAATGGCGTGGGATGCTTTGGGTGGGTAGATGTTCAAACCCAGTTTCAGGCATATTGGCCCAAAACGCAAAAAACCCCAGCACAGTGGCTGAGGTTTCAAATGTGGCGGAGCGCTTCGGGTGTGAGCGGATTTACATTGCTTTAAAGCGCCTTCGGCTAGCAACGTTGTCTCGCTTCGCTCGGCTGAACCCGGTCCAGGATTCGCACCCTATCTCAAGATCACAAATTTCAGGTATAAAAAAACCGCTGAAAGTTCAGCGGTTTTTTTAAATGTGGCGGAGAGATAGGGATTTGAACCCTAGATACGCTATAAACGTATGCCGGTTTTCAAGACCGGTGCTTTCAACCACTCAGCCATCTCTCCGTAAGTGCGGCGTATAATACGCAAGGCCGGGGCAGCTGTAAACCCCTGAAAAGTTCAAGCGTTTATATTTTCGCCACCCTGACTGGCTTCGGCGACACTTCCAGCAAAGTGGCAGGAAATAGCGGGCAAAAATCAGCTAGTCCGAGCTAGATTTTGCCGCGGTACCGGATTTTTCCAGTATATGGCTCTCAAATCCGTCCAGGCTGATCTGATTGCGTTGCGCCCAGTAGGCTTCAACACCCGCCGGGCCTTTCTTTTCCGCCCAGGCGATCAAGCTATCCCGCTCCCCGACATAGTCAAACAACGGCACCGACATCCCGCACGATGATTGCACTTGGTCGATATCCAGTAAAAACAGCTGGCGGGTGCCCGGCAACTCGGGAAATAAACCGATGTAGCTCTGCCAGGCCGAATCGGCGCGGTGGATCGCAGTGGCTTGGCCATACAAGCGGAGAATTTCCGGCGCGCCGTGAAAGGCACAGAACATCACCGTCATCCGCGGGTTTTGTTGAACATGGGCCGCGGTTTCATTACCGCTGCCGGTGACATTGAGCCAAATCACCTGCTTCTCGTTCAGGATCCGAAATGAATCCATCCCCTTGGGCGAGAGGTTCACCGTCCCTTCTGCCGCAGCCGTGGCGACAAAAAACAAATGTTGCTGCTCAATAAAGCTGATTTGGCGGGGAGATAAGTGTTCGGTCAGTTTTCCCATGATTCGCTTCCTTGCCGTGTTTCCGGTTGACGAAAAATATAACCTAACGAACCAATGTCGTCGGTTGCTCAATCTGTTCAATGGCATCCTTCAGCTCATCGAACTTATGATCCAAGACGGCCTGGGCGTCATACAGGCCACGATTGTAGAAATAGACGCCCATCTCTTTGGCAATGAAATCCAGCAAAAACTCAGCATCAAACTGTCCCAGTTCCTGATCCAGCTCGTTGTCAAAATAGCGCTGCAACTTCTGGACCAGCAACGCTTTTTCCTGATTGGTAAATTCAATCGATGGCATCGTCTTTCCTTGTGAGTAAATGAAATAGCGCCTGCATCACAGTGCTGTTTACAGTGTAAAGCGACATGCTCTTTCATGGGAGCCAAACCGGTAAAATAACCATCAAATCAGCCACGCAGCGCCGAAATCAACGCCACCATTCGCCGAATTCTGACGATTCAACATTCCCGCCACCAGCCTCACAACCGCTGCGGAGGCTGTTATTCAAATGTCACAATCGGCGCTTAGATTGAGCAAGAGACACTGATAACGAGCTTAATCACGATGATCAATATCGAACGTGCGGTAAATGAAAAGTTTCCATCTTTTTCCCAAAAGCCCAATCTGATCCGCAAACCGACGCTCAGCCTGCTGCGCAAGCTGGTCAACGAATCCGAAATCAATCGTTTCCTCGATCAGCATCAAGAGACACTGGGGATCGATTTTATCGATGCCGTATTTGATTACTTCAACTTCAGCTACGCCGCATCCAGCCGCGATAAAGAGAATATTCCGGCCCAGGGCCGGGTGGTGATTATTGCCAACCACCCGCTGGGCTCACTCGATGGCCTGGCGCTGCTCAAGCTGATCAGTGAAGTGCGCCGCGACGTCCGCATCGTCGCCAATGATTTGCTGATGAACTTCTCGCAACTGGAGGGGCTGTTCATTCCGCTCGATAACCTGACCAGCACCAGTTTCCGCCGCAGTTACAAGGAAGTGATCGCCGCCCTGAACCATGACGAGGCCGTGATCATCTTTCCGGCCGGAGAGGTCTCGCGAACCAGCCCGACCGGGATCAAAGACGGCAAGTGGCGCGGCGGGTTCCTGAATTTTGCCCGCAAAACACAGTCACCGGTGTTGCCGATCCATATCAACGGCAAGAACTCGGCCCTGTTCTACAGCGCTTCCCTGCTGGCCAAACCGCTTTCCACCGCCATGCTGGCCGGCGAGATGTTCAAGCAGCGCAACGGTACTCTGCTGTTTCGCATCGGCGAGGTGATCCCCGCCAGCGAATTGCACTCCGATCAGGTGGCAGATAAAGCCCTGATCAAGCGCCTGAAAAAACACCTCTACAACCTGGGCAAAGCCCGTAAGCCGTTCCGGAAACGGGCGTTTGTCACGGAAAAGACCGTCGCCCATCCGGAAGATCGCCAGGAAATCCGGCTCGAACTAAAAGCCTCGCAACTGCTGGGAGAAACCCGGGACAACCACCGGATCCAGTTGTGTGACTTTGACCAGGCACCGGTGGTCATGCGGGAGGTCGGCCGTTTGCGCGAGCTGACGTTCCGTAAAGTCGGCGAAGGCACCGGGTCGAAGCGGGATCTGGATAAATACGACCGCTATTACCGGCACCTGATCCTGTGGGATGATAATCGGCTTGAGATCGCCGGGGCCTACCGTTTGGGGCGCGGCTGCGAGATCCTCCGCCAATACGGCCGCCAGGGACTCTACACCGACGAGCTGTTCAACTATACCGACGCCGTCACCCCCTACCTGCCGACCACCGTCGAGCTGGGCCGCAGTTTCGTCAGCCCGAGCTACTGGGGCAAAGCCAGCCTGGATTATCTGTGGCAGGGGATCGGCGCCTACCTGCGTCATCACCCGGATGTTCGCTACCTGATTGGCCCGGTGACCATGAGTAACGCGTTCCCACCCGCCCTGCAAGCCATGCTGGTGTATTACTACACCCGTTACTATAGCGGTGACGCGCAGCTGGCCGAAGCCAAACGCCCTTTCACATTGGATCCCGATACCGAGCAGCAGCTGGATGCCCAATTCGCCGGGCTGGATCGTCAGGCCGGGTTCGAGCTGCTGCAACACACCTTCACCGCACAAGGCTGCAAGGTGCCGGTGCTGTTCAAACAGTACGCCTCGCTGTTCGAGGAAGGCGGATTCCAGCTCATCACCTTCAGTGTCGATCCTGATTTCGGCAACTGTATTGACGGTCTGTTTATGGCTGATCTGACCCAAATGAAGCCCGCCAAACGCAAGCGCTATCTGGGCGAATAAGCCGCAGCAAAACGCTTCTGCTATTCTGTGGGCCGCGTGCGGAGATCGCTCGCGGCCGCGTTTTTATCGCGCCTTTTATCTGATTGTTTGTGCAGCCCTAGGCATCCAGACCGGCCGAACGGCCCTGTCATCAAAGCTTCTCTGCCCTGTCACGGCGCTGCCATCTCTAAAATCCACACTGCAACTGAAGGCAGTTGATCGGACACGGTCACGCTGGTGAGGAGATGCTATGCACTACAACACAATCTGGCTGTCAGACATTCATTTAGGGTTTCGCGACTGTAAAGCGGAATATTTATTGGACCTGCTGAGCAATACCCGCTGCGATACCCTGTATCTGGTGGGCGATATTATTGATATCTGGGCAATGAACCGCTCTTTTCACTGGCCACAATCACACCAGGATGTGCTGAGAAAGCTGATTGAAATTGCCGGGGGCGAGACCCGGGTGGTTTATATTCCCGGCAACCACGACCACCAGCTCCGGGATGTGATCGGCTCCATCCTGCTCAATGTGGAAATTCAGTCCCGCCAAGTCCACACCACCGCGTCCGGCAAACAGTTTCTCGTCACTCACGGCGATGAGTTTGACCACGCCGTGATGTGCAGCAACCTGCTCAAGACCATCGGCGATGCCTCCTACTACCAATTGCTGCGCCTCAACCGGGCCATCAACCGGATCAGAAAATGCTTCCGCCTGCCCTACTGGTCACTGGCGTACTACGTCAAAAACCGGGTCGGGAACGCCCGTAAGGCGATTGAACATTACGAAGAGGCCGCTGCCAAAGAAGCCGCAAAACTGGGGCTGGACGGTATTATTTGCGGCCACCTCCACCAGCCGGAGCTGCGCACCATCAACGGCGTGCTCTACTGCAATGACGGCGACTGGGTCGAAAGCTGTACCGCGCTGGTCGAATACCCGCAGGGTCGGCTGGAGCTGGTGCACTGGGCCGATCTGAAACAGCCGATCAAATGCGACCAGGCCGCCAATGACAAAGAATTTTGCGCCCCCTATGCGCTGCCGGGGCTCCATAGTCGGCAAAGCCTGCTCAGTAGCGAGTAACCCCCATCACCACGTCTAATCCCTCCCCCAAACCGCAGAACAACAAAGACCCGGGCACGCCGGGTCTTTCTGAACTCATATTTTCAAGTGGTTTACCGCTTCACAGGCTCCGGTTGATCCATCTGTCGAGCTGATGGCGTAACACCCGGTTCTGTTCCTCCGGGTGCTCCATCATCCGAATTAACGCTGTAGGGTCTGATAAATCACCTCGGTCAGCTCGCCGTCGACATCCCCCGACAGCTCCCAGGTGAAGACCCCGGCTAACCCTTTCTGTTTCGCCCATTCGGTTTTGGCCTGCACTGAGCGTTTATCGTCAAACGAGATAAACACCTGCTTCTGCGGATGCCACAGGAACGGTGCTTGCGCAGCCTGATCGTAACCGTACTGATACCCCTGGTCGGCGGTATAGTTCCGTTTCAGATCCCAATACATGAAATAACCCGGCTCTGCACTGTCGGTGCCAAAGCTGGCCCCTTTTTCTGAAGACAAATTGGCGGTCGGCAATTTGCCGTCAAAGCCTTGGGTGCCTTCCCAGCCACGGCCGTAGTAAGCAGCGCCAAGCACCAGTTTCTCCGCCGGTACGCCCAGGGTAATCATCTGGTCAATGTAAGCATCCGCACCCATGCCCCACCAGCTTCGCTCCGTGACATGCAGGTTGGTCAGGTGCCCGGTTTGCGGCCCCCAGCCGCCGAGGAAGTCATAGGTCATGGCGAACATGTTATCCATGTAAGGGGCAACCGAACGCCAGTCGATCTGCGCCGCTTTCGGTCCGACCCCGATGGCAGATGAGAGTTCATACGCACGATCCGTCTTCGCCGCCAGCTTGTTGAGCTCAATCCGGAGCTGCTTGATCAGATAGGAAAACGCCTCACGCTCTGCCGCTTTCTCGGCATCGCTCAGCTTGGTGTTCGGATCCCAGGGCGAAGTCGTCAAACCACCCCCGCCCGGATATTCCCAATCCAGATCAATCCCGTCGAAAAAGTCATACTGGGCGATCAAGGCCACCGCCGTTTTGGCAAAATGCTCGATATGCCGGGGATCTTTCGCCATTGCATGAAACGGCTCCGACATCGTCCAGCCTCCGAAAGACGGCAGGATCTTCAGCGATGGGTACTGCTGTTTCAATGCAGACAACTGGGCAAAATGTCCCTTGTAGGGCACATCGGTCTCAACAGCACCGAATTCAACTTCCAGTGCAGCTTTACGATCAACCACCACGGCGCTGAACGGCGCTTTCCCTTCACATGCCTCGGCCACCTGCTGACGGACTTTCTCGCTCGCCCCTTCATGCGGGCCGCACATGCTGAGGAAGGCATAAATCACATGGGTCAGCTTGTCCGCCGGAATATCTGCCACCGTATAGGGACGGTCAGCATTCTCGTATTGCCAGTCCGCAAAATACCCGGCCACCACCGGGGGCTGGGCCATGGCCGGCGCAATCATCAGACTGCCTGCCAGCGCCCCAAAGACCAACTTCTTCATATCCGCTCCTTGTCTATTGTTTGACCACATTATTCATGGAATTGGGTCGAGCTGGCAGACAAGATGATGACAAAACAGACAATTTACGAGTCACTTCATGGAATGGCAGTGTGATAACACGCCGAACAGGTTCAAGAAGCGAGAGGGATACTGTCCGCAAATGGCACAGCGGCGCAGACTGGATCCATTACACTTGCAGGAGAGCCCTAAGTGGCACATCCACCCATCGATATTCCGGGGGAAGTTATGTTCAACACGATTATGGTACCGGTCGATCTCAGGCATGAAGCGCACCTCGGCCCCTCACTGGAGATGGTCGGCCATCTGGCCAAAGCTTACGATGCCAAAGTGATCTTCGTCGGCGTCTCACTCGCTGCGCCGACTGAAATTGCCCACAACCCGAAGGAGTTCAAGGCCAAACTGGCCTACTTCACCCGGGATCAAAGCCGCCACTATGGATTTGAAGCCGAGAGCCATCCGGTCTTCAGCGTCGACCCGGCCGCCGATCTGAACCGCAAGCTGCTCGACACCATCGACGAGCTGGACGCCGATCTGGTGATCATGGCCACCCATATTCCCAACGTCAGCGATTATCTGTTTGCCAATCACGGCAACTATATTGCGACCCACTGTAAAACCTCGGTATGCTTGGTGCGAGCGAGCGAATGACGGTCGCCCGGCGCCATTGGCCACCGTATACGATTGCTACCGTCCATCATCGCCACCGTACACCATCGCCACCGTACACCATCGCTACGTATAACGTCGCTGTACACCCGGGACACGATTGAGAAGGAATCTGTCATGTCTGTCACCTGCCTCCCCGAGATCCTCCAGCTCGGCAACCCGCTGCTGCGCCAGCTTGCAGCACCGCTTACCCCGGCCCAGTTCAAGGAGCATACCGCCCTGTTTCGAACCCTGGAGCAGATCATGCGCGAACATCAGGGGGTCGGGATCGCCGCGCCGCAAATCGGCGCGTCGGTCCGGGCGTTTATTGTCGCCTCCAACCCCAACCCGCGCTATCCCAACGCACCGTCGATGCCCCCGACGCTGATGCTCAATCCGCAGCTGGTATGGGCCGGCGATGCCATGGTCAAAGACTGGGAGGGTTGTTTGAGTATTCCCGGCATGCGGGCCCGGGTCAGCCGACACCGGGACATCGACGTCAGCTATACCACCCTCGCGGGCGAAGCCGTCCAGACCCGGCTGACCGATTTTGTCGCCCGGATTTTCCAGCATGAGCTGGATCATCTCGACGGCATCGTCTTTCTCGACCGGGCAGCGCCGCAGGACTACGCCACCGAAGCCGAATACCGCAAGCAGATCGCCGGGACGGGATCGGCCTGATCAATGCTCAGCTCGCTAAACCATTGGATTTCATCGATAAAAATTGGCTCGCTGTGATAAATCTCTCATCTTTCCGCCATCAGATTGTCATATTTGCCCGCCACAATGCCCACATCCAGCACGGAGTGCGATGTAAGGCTGTAGAGAGCAAAATGCAAACTTTGACACGATCGAATGACAATCCGGCGCCCGAGAAGCAACAACGCCCGATGGGGTTCAGCGAATTCAACTACTGCATCGATATCCTGCTCGGCCATAGCCCCGCCAACGTGCCGGGCAGTGTACAGACAATCCCGGCCGCGAAAACAGCACAGGCAATCCCACAAGCCACGCTGTCCACAACGCCGGCCTGCCGCTGCTGGAACTCCCCGTATCACTTTGCCGGTTCGCAGGCCGCCTGAACCGGCCCCGGTGACTCCGAGCAGTCACACCTGAACACCTGCTCTCAGCGCCTTCCCATGAAACAGCCCATCCATCTCGCCCGACACCAGACAAGAATCGCTCCCAACCCAGCACCAGCCGCTCAGGACTCCGGCGTCTCGTCCCGGGCCAACTGCTGCGCCAACTGACGGGCGACAAATTCAGGGCTATGGGTCCGGCGCGCCAGTTGGCTGTAGACTACCGGGATCACCAGCAGGGTAAACACGGTCGCCACCGAAATCCCGACCAACACGACAATCCCGATCACCAGCCGGGTTTCCGCCCCGGCGCCGGTGGCCAGGATCAGCGGCACCGCACCCGCCGCAGTGGTCACCGCAGTCATCAGGATCGGGCGCAGCCGAGCAACCGCCGCATCGATAATCGCCTGCTCAAAGGTCTCCCCCTGATCCCGCAACTGGTTGGCAAACTCGACAATCAGGATCCCGTTTTTGGCCGCCAGCCCGACCAGCATGATGATCCCAATCTGCGAATAGATATTGAGGGTCTGATCGGTGAAATAGAGCCCGAGCAGGGCGCCGAAGGTGGCCAGCGGGACGGTCAGCATGATCACGAAAGGGTGGATATAGCTTTCAAACTGGGCGGCCAGGACCAGATACACCACCACCAGCGCCAGCACGAACACAAACAACACTGAGGTACTGGCATCCTGATAATCCTGGGACGGGCCCTTATAATTGACCACAGCATCCGGCGGCAACAGTTGCCGGGTCAACTCATTGAGGTACGCCAGCCCTTCCCCCAGGGTATAGCCATCGGCCAGGTTGGCTTCAATGGTGATCGCCCGGACCCGGTTATAACGATTGAGCTGCGGCGCATCGGCAAATTCGGTCACGGTGATCAGGCTCGACAACGGGATCAACTCACCGGTTCGCGCGGAGCGAACATACAGGTTACTCAGATCCGCCGCGGTATTTTGCCGCTCCCGCTGACCTTCCACCACCACATCATATTCCTCACCGCGCCATTGGTACGTGGTCACCAGCCGCGAGCCGAGCATCGATTCCAGCGTCTGGCCGATATCCCGTAACGACACCCCGAGATCGCCGGCCCGATCCCGGTCAATCGCCACCCGAAACTGCGGCTTGGTCTCTTTATAGTCATGATCCAGCCCGGTCAGGCCGGGATTTTTCGCCGCTTCTTCCAGTAAAATATCCCGCCACCGGGCCAGCTCCGCATAGCTACCGCCCCCCAGCACAAACTGCAAGGGCTTCCCAACCCCGCGCCCGAATGGCTGGCGCATGACAGCAAAGGCCCGCACTCCGGCCAGATCTGAGAGCCGCTGCTGGATGTCCCGGGTGATCGCCCCGGCGCTGCGACGCTGCGCCCAGTCTTCCAGCACCACAATCGCAAAGCCGTTGGAAAAATCCTCCAGCCGGCCCCAGCCCCGCGGTGCCCGAACCAGCAGGCGCTTGATCTCTCCAGCCTCGACCAGCGGCATCAGGCGGTGCTCAATCTCACTCATGTAGGGCTGCATAAACTCAAAGCTGGCCCCCTGCGGACCATTGATGATGATAAACATCGCGCCCCGATCTTCCCGGGGGGCAAACTCTGAGGGGATCCGGCTGGCCAGCAGGGCACTTCCGGCCAACGCCACCACGATGATCCCGGCCACCCAGGCCGGGCGCTGGATCCACTGCACCAGCGCCCGGCGGTAAGCCGCCGTGACCCGAGCCAGCAAGCCACTCATCACAGTGACCAGCCAGGGCTCCTGGCTCACCTGACGCATCAGCTTGGAGCCCATCATCGGGCTAAGGGTCAGCGCCACCAGCGAAGACAGGATCACCGCCGCGCTCATTGCCACCGAAAATTCCCGGAACAGTTTGCCCAAATCCCCCTGGAGAAACCCGATCGGCAGGAATACCGAGACCAACACCACGGTGGTGGCAATAATGGCAAAACTGACCTGGCGCGCGCCGAGAAACGCCGCCTTGAGCGGCGGCTCCCCCAGCTCGATCCGGCGATGGATATTCTCCAGCATCACGATGGCATCATCCACCACGATGCCAATAGCCAGCAACAGCGCCAGCAGGGTCAGTAGATTGATGGTATAACCCAGGGCAAACAGCACGATAAAACTGCCGATCAGCGACACCGGCAGCGTCAGCGCCGGGATCAGCATCGCCCGGACACTGCCAAGGAACAGGTAAATCACCAGAACCACCAGACACAGGGCAATCGACAGGGTTTTATAGACCTCGTCAATCGAGGCCTGAATGAAGACCGACGAGTCATAGGAGCGCTTGATCTCCATGCCCTCCGGTAAGGTCGGGTTGAGCTGATCCACCAGGGCATTGGCCGCATTGGCGACTGCCAGGGTGTTGGCCGTCGACTGGCGGGTAATGCCGATACCAATCATATCCTGGGTGTTGCCGCGAAACGTGATCCGCTCTTCTTCAGCCGCCAGCGCCACCCGGGCCACATCCCCGAGTCGGATCAGATATCCGTCCGTACCGGCACCAACCACCAGCCGGGCGAAATCTTCCGGGGCGATAAAACTGCGCTGGGTGCGGATGGAGAACTGACGTTGCTGCGATTCCAGCGAGCCGCCCGGCAGCTCTACATTGTCCGAGCGCAGGGCCGCTTCCACATCGGCGACCGTCAGCCCGCGTGCCGCCAGTTTCTGCCGGTCGATCCAGATCCGCAGGGCATAGTTCTTCCCGCCCCCGATGCGGATATTGGCCACCCCGTCGATCACCGAAAAACGATCCACCAGATACCGCTGGGCATAGTCCGTCAGCTCCAGGGTATTAAGCCGATCGGACACCAGGTTCAGCCACATGATCACTTCCGAGCTGCCCGCGGCCTTTTCGACCTCCGGCGGATCCGCTTCATCGGGCAGGGTATTGATCAACCCGGCGATCCTGTCCCGGACGTCATTGGCGGCGGCATCAATATCCCGGCCGATGCCGAATTCCAGAGTGACGGTGGATCGCCCGTCGCTGCTTTGGGAGCTGATATTGCGGATCCCAGCAAGGCCGGAGACCTGATCTTCGACCACCTGGGTGATCCGGCTCTCAACGATCGCCGCCGATGCGCCCCGGTAATTGGTCGACACGGTGACCACCGGCGGATCGATATTGGGATATTCCCGCAACGGCAGCATCTGGTAGGCCACCAGACCGAAGGTGATCAGCAGCAGGCTGATCACCGAGCCCAGCACCGGCCGCTTGACCGAGAGATCTGTCAGAATCATCCGCTGACCTCCCGGAAGCTGAACCGCTCCGCAACCCGCGTCTCCACGGTTTGTCCCGGCCGGACCCGCTCAATGCCCCGGGTAATAATTTGCTCGCCCTCGGCAATTCCGCTGGTAATTTCGGCACTGCCGCGGCTGCGATAGCCTACTTCAACCCGGCGCTGCTCAACGACCTTGTCGGGCGTGACGACAAACAGGAATTGATCCTGCTGGCGCGCAATCAGCGCTTCTTCCGGCACCACCAGCCCGGCGTGCTGATCCACAATCAGCTGCAGCGTCATCAGCATTCCGGGGCGCAGCAGCAATTGCGGGTTGGCAATTTCCGCCCGCACCACGATTGCCCGGGTCAGCGGGTTGACCCGGCTGTCGATCCCGGTCACCCGGCCGGCAAAACGCTGCTCGGGGAAGGCTGCAACCTGACCTTCTATCGCCGAGCCCAGCCGCAGCTGGCCGATAAACTGCTCAGACACCGCAAAATCGAGCTTCACAATCGCCAAATCGTCCAAGGTGGTCAGGACGGTTCCCGGCGTTACCAGCGCGCCGGGGCTGATCTGACGAAACCCCAGCAGTCCGGCAAACGGGGCGTGGATATAGCGGGCATCCAGCTCGGCCTGATTCTGCGCCAGCACCGCCCGGGCGACTTCGATATCGGTTTGCAACCGATCCAGTTCGGAGCGGGCTATGGTGTTGCGCCGCACCAGCCCTTCAATCCGCCGGTACTCCCGCTCCTGCTCCTTGAGATTGGCTTCGGCCGCCCGGACCTTGGCCTGCTGCTCTCCCGAGCGCAGGGTAACCAGCAGCTCTCCCCGGTGGACTTGCTGACCGTCGCTGAAATGGACCTGGTCGACTTTTTCAGTCACTTTGGCCGACAACACCACGGACTCACGCGATTTCACCGTCCCGAGTGCTTCGACTTCACGCCGCACCGCCTCCCGTTGCACGGTCGCCACCACCACACTGGGCACCGAGGCGGAATAGACCGCCCCCTGAGTGCCGCCCCGCTCTTTGTACCACACCCCGACCGCCAGAGCGGCCAGGGCAATCACGCCAATGATCAAGGTCGATTTCATGGTCCCTGCCTGATACCTGCGCCACAGCATCGTCAAAAGAAAAGCAATGGTGTCTCCGCCGTCTCAGTGGATCCGTTCAGCAGCGAAGATCAGAATTGATTGATTTAAGTATAGGCAGGAGAAGGCGCAGCGATGCTGCCGCAAATTCAGGAAGGTCCGCGGAAAAACAGGCAAAAAAAAAGCGAGCCGCAGAGGACTCGCCAAAACTCATATATGCTTTTCGAAGGGTGGCTGATGAATGACTCCGACAACCATTTCAGGTCTTTCATCGCATTTCGAAAGGGACAAAGGTTATATCACGGACAAGTATGCCGGATTTCGTTGTCGTCATGTCAGGGGGATGTCAGAACTCTGTCCGGATGCGGTCAGCCGTGCCTGACTGGACACAAGATCACGGTTTTACGCTTATATCCCGCGCGCCATGTCATCCAGCGCCGTCATCACCTGCTCATTCATATGCCCCTGGTGGATCAGCTTACACACCTTGCGCCGCACTGCCAGGCCGGAAATCAGCCGCTCGATCGACAAATGGCGCTCATCCTGCTGGGTGTTATAGAGCTCAATCGTCTGGCTCAGCGTTTCGTATGGGAGCACCTCATCCCCGACGCGCAGCCAGTCCAGCTTCTCCAGAAGCCCATGACACTCTTCTGAGATAGAGGCAGCGGAGTGCCCTGTCATGGCCGATAACGCCGTGATACTGCGCTGGAGGGCTTCTGAGGAGGTATATTTGGACAAGATGATCGTCAACTCGTCGGCATTGATCTCCACCAGATGTTTTCTCAGCTTCACCCGACGCCCCAGGCGACCCTTGGTGCGACCTTCCTTGCGCTGGATCGGCTCAAACTCACCGTCGATGATCTCGGAAAGCTGATCAAGCTCCTGCTTGGGCAAAATTTCATTGCGCAGCGGGTTCGGCATGGTCGGTGCCATGGTCCGCTTGCCTTCGTTGGTGGTTTTGGCACGAGAGAAGCGGATCACCTCGTCGGCATCACAGCGGATGTCGATCCGGTAATCGCAGTAACGCTTGTCCTGATCCTCGGGGCTGATCGTCAGATGGTAACCCCACAGGTTGACCGCAAACACATGGTCGGTGATCTTACCTTCCGCAAGCTTGCGCAGCTCACGGATCAAATCCGTAGAAAAACGCCGCCATTCGATGTTGCGCGCCAGCTTCTGGTTCAGCTCGCTCAGCAGCATCGAATCATTGGCCCGGCGTGACATCCGGCTCCGGAAAAACGAATACAGCTGGAACACCAGCGTATGTTGGCGCAGAATTTCCGGCGGGAACAGGAAGAAATAATCCCGGGTCAGCAGCTCGTCGAAAAACGACGGTTCCCAAACCAGGATGTAGAGGTTCGGCTTGATCCGGATCTCGCCGTCTTCCCCTTCCTGCGGGGCTTCTTCAGAAGCCGTGATCGTCCGGGCCAGGAAGCGGAACCGATCACTCTTGAACCCTTCCGGCATGTTCTCGCTCAGCCAGCGGCCGGTCAGCTCATGGAGCTGGAAATCAGTAAATTCAATCCGATCAATACTTTCGCGGATGGAGTCCCGGGCCGGGCCACTGTCTTTCTTGCCGCGCAGGGCCAGAATATCCGTGATATAAATCGGGGTTTTATTGCCCATCTGCCGGGACTGCAACTCATAATCCGGCAGATGGTGATCATGGTACTGCACGGTCAGGGTAAACAGGGCAAACAGGGTCATCAGATCATCGACCGTCATGATCGACTTGGCAGATCGGGTTTCAATAATCGCCTTGGTGCCGCTGATCGCCACCATCGACTTTTGGTAACTTTTCTTGGTCCGCGGCGGTGCCAGGGCCTGGTCAATGATCCCGGCCCAGCTGGTAGGAGACACAACGATCTGATCCGCCTCATCCGGCATGGCTGGTGGCGTGCCCAGACCATATTCGGTTAACAGGCGGCGGTTGACCTGGTTTTGGGCCAGGGCTTTGGAGCGCTTCTGTTTCTCTTTGACCTTGCTCTGCTCCGAGTTCAGGCTACCGACGCCGAGCTGAGCGATCAAGGATGCCGGATTGATGAAGTGGTGCAGCATGGTTTTCCCGGCCAGACCTTCTTCAAAGCGAACTGGTTGCTGAGTAAACAGGCCGATATTGACCGCCGCCCGCAAACGTTGCTGGACCGCAGCACGGGTTAATTGCCCTTCTGTCGCTTCAACTAGCTCAGTCGTCGAGACCATGCCATCTTGACAGGACAGGCCGCGCAGGGAAATCAGGTTCAATAATTCGATGATGCTTTTGGTGACGCCCTTGAAGTGTTGGTACTGCGGTAACCAGTCAACCAGCGCATCAGGGATCGCAAAGAGATGGCCGTCTTTGTGGGATCGTGGAGCAGGGATCAGGATCTTTTCAGAATGTTTTGTGTTTGGGTGATCAGGCGCGTTCATCTCTCAATAGCCGTAGATTCATCATCTTTCCGGAAAGATTAATAGAAATAAACCAAGAAAGAAAGTTCTTTTTATTGAATCAGTTAAATACTGATCTTTTTGTTTTTGATGATCTTTATGATGAACTGATCTTATGATCCGGGCAGAAATTTCATTATAACTTCATGAAATATATAGTGTTTCAATTCAGTCTGATCGGAAAGATGATCAATGACGGTCCGGAACGTTGATCAACACACCCCGGAAACCATGATCAAACCACGGCAGCAACGATGATCATCGGATCCTTGAATCAATGATCATTAGCGACCAGCAACGATGATCATGGTCTGATTACAGGTTATCCACAGGGTTATCCCACGCCATGGTTCCCCTGCCCTTTCCATGAGGTTCTTTGCGGCTATTTTTAGCCGATTTTGCCCTGGAACAATGATCAAGTTAAGGTCATTGCAATGCTGTGCGACTAAAAAGCTATCGCTTTGGTGGTCTTATCAGCACAGTTGAATCGACACCGACCGTAATTGACCGAGCAGTTTGCATCTATCCGGCTGGATTACAGGGCGGAGAACAAGCTACGTGAATCCGGAAAAATGATCAAGTGTCGCGCACTGCATTTCAATTCTATTTCACGATCCGGTTTTCAAGGGCCTGGGGCGAGCGATTTCCGGGCCTTACTGACGTTTTTCCCAGTTCCAGCCTGCATTCACCGTAATTTAGCTGATGTTTTCCATGCTTCCGTAATGCCCTGAAGCGGTCCCAGAAAAGATGATCGTTGGCTTGATCATTTTTCCGATCTAGGCTCAAGTCGATCGGTCCGATGTCAGTTCAATAAACAGCGTTTTTCGACCTTGATCATTGTTTCGGGATTTCGCTGGATCCGGCTGAAATGACGGAAGATTGATCAAGGGGGGAGATTGTATTGCTTAAGGTGCGATGCGGTGGCCGGGTTGACGTTCGTGGTTTTATCGCAGCTTTTACTCGGTCTGATGCAGCCGCTGTTGGCAAGATTTCAGCCTGATCGCCTTGATAGTAATGAAATTTTTCGATTTCACCATCTTTTTTGCTATTTTCTCAAGTTGAGCAGAAACTGAACCGAAATTTAGGCGGAAAATCGAAATAACACACGCCGTAATTTGGCCCATGAAATATACGCTTCCGGTACGGATCCTTGAGGATCACAATTTACATTGTAAAATAGTGACGCTGTAACTGTTGAAATCTGAGAGTGTTCGCTGTCTCTTTTATCGTGTTTGAAGTTTACGTTCGTGTCGAAAACAGCGCGGTTTTTTGCTTTAAAAACTGATTTTTACTTGAGACTAACATCACACAAGGTTGTTCAGCTTTTTATTGTATGTGGTGTATATTGCTGTACAATAACGCAAAATACTCATAATGGCGAATAACACCAATGAATAGGGAACAGACGATTCAAAACTTGCTCCATATTGCGGAGCAGACGAAGCAGGTTCAGGCGGATAGGATCGAAATCGTGTTGGAAGAGCGTCGTGAAGAGCTTTTCCCACCGATGTCCAAAGCGCTGATGGAAACGCGCTCGGGACTGACGCGACGTAAGCTTGATGATGCGATCGCACGTATGGAAGCCGCGGGCCATCAGTTTACCAAAAACAATGCCAACCATTATTCCATTACTCTGGAAGAAGCACACCAGTTGATGACTGCGGCAAAGAAGCCGGCATTCCACGAACGTGAAGGCGCAGGCCGCAAGCCGTGGATTGTGAATGTGCAAAACCAGAAAGGCGGCACCGGCAAGTCGATGACCGCTGTCCACCTAGCGGCTTGCCTGGCCCTGGATCTGGATAAGCGCTACCGAATCTGTCTGATTGACCTCGATCCCCAGGGTTCGCTGCGTCTGTTCCTGAACCCGCAGATCAGCATTGGTGATCAGGAAACCATTTATTCCGCAGTTGACGTGATGCTGGGGAATGTGCCAGAAGGCCAGGAGATGGATAAAACCTTCCTGATGGAAAACGTGGTGATGCCGACCCAGTATCCGAACCTGAAAACCATTGCAGCTTTCCCGGAAGATGCGATGTTTAACGCCGATGCCTGGCAGGACTTGGCGGTAAATCAGGATCTGGATATTGTTCGCTTGTTGAAAGAGCGGGTGATTGATCCGATTGCCGATGAATTCGATGTGATCATGATTGATACCGGTCCGCATATCGACCCATTGGTGTGGAATGCGATGTACGCCTCGAATGCGCTGTTAATTCCTTGTGCCGCGAAGCGGCTGGACTGGGCATCGACGGTGAACTTCTTCCAGCATTTGCCGACTGTTTATGAGATGTTTCCGGACAATTGGCACGGATTGGAGTTTATCCGTCTGATGCCGACCATGTTTGAAGATGATAACAAGAAGCAGGTTTCAGTCCTGACGGAAATGAATTATCTGATGCGGGAGCAGGTGATGATGGCGACGGTGCCGCGGAGCCGGGCGTTTGAAACTTGCGCAGACACTTACAGTACCGTGTTTGATTTGACTGCTGCCGAATTTGAAGGTGGTAAAAAGACCCTATCAACGGCTCAGGAAGCGATCCAACGGGTCGGACTGGAGCTGGAGCGGGTGATGCACAGCCATTGGGCGAATTTGAATCAGGAGTAATTTAGCAGATGGCAATTAAAACCACAGATCTCAATGCGCGTCTGTTCGGTAAGGCCGATAAACGCCGGGCCACGACCCCGGCGGAGGCGCAAACGGCGGCCCGCGACAAGGCGGCGGTGATTGAACTGGCTGTTGCCGGCGAGCAAACGGTCGCGTTTGAACTGGTTAAAATCAATGCCGCCGAAGTAGCCGCCAAGACCCAGGTCTTTGCGGAAAATGCCCGTGAACAGGCATTTTTGAATGAACATGCGCTGGCAGATATTTTAAATACCCTCAAAGAGCGTGGTCAGCAATATCCGGCAGTCGGCCGATGGCTTGACGATGGTCGTATTGAAGTGCTGGACGGTAGCCGGCGTCGGATGTCCTGTATTCTGGCTGAGCGGGATTTTCTGATTTATGTCGCGAAGGGGATCAATGGCGAGCATGCCAAATTCCTGTCTGACGTTGCCAACGCCCATAAACCGCTGTCGCTTTACGAGCGCGGCAAAGAGATGCAATTGTTGCTCAGCACCGGCAAAGTGGCCGATCAGAAAGAGCTGGCCAAGTATTGCCAGTGTAGTGAGGCGCTGGTGAGTGGTGCGCTGAAGGCTGCGAGCCTGCCGATGGAACTGCTGATGGCCTATCCGAGTGTGGGTGAACTGGGGCGTCCGACGATTGTCAAACTGCACCGTTTGTATTTCGGTCTGGATGAAGCGCAGCGTGATCAGCTGGTGAGCCAGGTCAATAACGGCGGCCAGGCTTTGTGGAAGACGATCGATGCTCAGGGCATCACCCGGATCACCCGTGAGGTTACCACCCAGCTGGAAAACTTCAGTGAGACGCTTCAACCGAAAGTGGAGCCGGAGAAGCCGAAGGCTCAGGAGTTGGTGAAAGGCAAAGTGAGCTACACCCGGGATGGGGATAAGCTGCAACTGAAACTGAAAAAGTTGACTGAGCGTCAGAGTGAGGAAATTCTGGCGTATCTGGCCGATTATTTGAAATAACAGCCACCAGTGTGAACCAGCCACGCCCGGCAGCAGTGCCCGGCGTGGCTTTTTTATGTCTGCACATTCTGCTCATCATGGCGTCAATCATTCCGCTATTGATTGTGCCTTGAGGAGTCTACAGTTCGACAATTTATCCATGCTATGATCTGGCCTGAATATCACCTTTGAGTACGAGCATGTTAGATCTTATCGAATATCAGCGGGTCCTGATCGAGCGCGCCAAACAGGCCAATATCCGATACCTGGTGACAGTTCAGGGGGAATGGGCATGGTGTGAGCAGCAGGCACGCCGTTTGGCACAGTCGTTTCCCCGGGTGCTGTGGGCCGGGGAGCAGGCGCCTGAAAACATGCAAGCCTTGGTACAGAAAAAGGCCCGGCAATGGTTGGGGCAAGAATGCGACTGTTTAATCTTTAATGGCCATGAGACGATCAATGCGGATGCACTTGGCGCGTTGTCCGGCACCGTGGTCGGGGGCGGGTTGCTGGTGTTGCTCTTGCCGCCTGACGGAGAATTCGAGTCGGCACAGCCCTCTCGACAACGCTTGTTGACGCTACTGACAGCGCCGGATGTGATTCGTTTGAAACAGGGTCAGCCGTTACCGCCGTTGCCGGCCGGCCTGTTGCCCGCGCCAATTTATCAGGACCCGGAATTTGGTTGTCTGACGGCAGAGCAAACCGACGCCGTTCATGCTATCCGCAGGGTGGTGTTTGGCCATCGTAAACGTCCTTTGGTACTGACAGCCGATCGCGGCCGCGGAAAATCGGCGGCGCTAGGCATTGCTGCCGCCAGTCTGATGCGAGAGCGTTCGCTGCGGATTGTGGTTACAGCGCCGTCTTTTGCCTGCGCCGAAACGTTATTCCGTCATGCAGCCGCGGGATTGGATGAGGCAGAGCAGCCACAGAAACAGCTATGCTTCCAGCAGAGCACGCTCGAATTTATTGCGCCAGATGCTTTGCTTGATGAAACGCAAGCGGTGGATTTTCTGATCGTTGATGAAGCGGCCGCCATTCCTGCGCCATTGCTGCAGTCCTTCTTAAACCGTTTTCGTCGTATCGCATTTGCCAGCACGGTCCATGGCTATGAAGGCACTGGTCGCGGTTTTGCGATTAAATTTCGCCAGCAGCTCGACACAGTCGCGCCGCAATGGCGGGCGATGAGATTGAGCACACCAATTCGCTGGGCTGCTGGCGATCCGCTAGAGTCCTGGATGTTCAAGGCCCTGTTACTTGATGCCGAGTATCCGCAGTTCACCCTTCCGCTGAAAGCGCAGGTTCAGTATCGCGCGGTGTCTGCTGCTGAGCTCTTGAACCACGAGTCGTACTTGTCGGCGCTCTTTGGCTTGCTGGTCAACGCGCATTATCAGACATCGCCATCTGACTTAACGCAGATTCTGGACGATCCGGATGTTCAGGTGATTGTGGCAGAGGCGGATCAGCAACTGCTGGGATGTGTGTTGCTGGCTTCGGAAGGTGGATTTAGTACGACGTTAGCGCAGCAAGTTGTGCTCGGACAGCGTCGGCCGCGGGGGCATTTACTGGCGCAGTCGGTGGCGGCGCATTTGGGGCTTGCCGCCGGGGCACAACAGCGATGTGCGCGCATTATGCGAATTGCCGTCCATCCCGATTGTCAGCACCAGGGGATTGGCAGTGGCTTGTTGGCTTACTGCCAGGCATGGGGGCAAAACCAATCCTTGGATTACCTGGGAACCAGTTTTGGTTTAGTTCCGGAGTTACTGAGCTTTTGGCAGCAGGCCGGGTATCAACCCATTCGCTTGGGGATCAGTAAAGATGCTGCCAGCGGCGCACATTCGGTGTTGATGGTGTTACCGCTCAGTGGCGATGCGCAGGCATGGTGTGCATGTGCAAGCGATATCTTTGCCGACAATTTTAATGCCCAGCGTGTTGAGCAATTTCGCACCTTGGATACGGCTTTGTTTTGTCAGCTATACCGGAACTTATCTTCATTATATCCGCTTCGGTTACCCGGCTTGTCGGCTGCTCATACCCACCAATTACATGTCTTTGCCCAGGGTGGTTTGGGCTATGATTTGATTGTCGCCGCACTGGAGCGCTGGTTGGCTGCCCAGTTAGTTCAGGCGACAGTGGTTGAGCCGCGACTGTTGATGGCTGCGGCAAAAATCCTGCAACGCCAGTCTTGGGAGCAAGTGGTGAAAGGATTCGGATATGCCGGGAAGAAGCAGGCTGATGTGGCGCTGCGTCAACTGGTGGCTCAGACGCTGTCATAGTTTTTCTTCATCACTTTACACTGTAAATTTCAGTTGAGCGACAGCCTTCCGTTCTGGTTTACAGTGTAAATTCATCAGTTACAAACAAGCATTTCACGAATTACAGCAGAGAAACCCCGTCAAAATAAAACATCGTTTTATTTTGACGGGGATTCGTTCTCGTGAAATATCCAAGATTAGACCTTGCGACCAGAAAAATGGACTAAAGTTAGTGTAGAGAGAGAAGACTTTTTTGCGGTTAAATTTGTTCATGCTGAGTATGGCCACAGGAATATGGGGGAAACGAGATGAGTTTTGTCAAAGTTCATAGCCGGGCCTTGGAAAAGCTGACGCTGCCTGTATTTCATCCTGTGCAGCCGGATATCTTTTATTCACCGGGCAAGGCGGGGCTCGCTGCGCGCCTGTATCACCACTCTGTGCTTGACGATGACCAACGGTTTGGTATCGGATCCCGGGTTTGTGTGGCGCGGTTGAGCAAGCGCAGTCTCTACCTGCGTGCAAGTATGCCAATGGATATGACCGCGGTGTATGAACTCGGGCTGCAAGGCATGCCACCCCTGGCGGGATACCTGACCCCGGTTGAGCGCGGTGATGCCGAAGGCCGCGGTTGCCAGTATCAATTTCATTTGAATCACTGGCTGACGGATGAGCAGCTGATGCGCCTGGTGATTGATCTGGACTAGCCCGCAGTGCCCCGGCAACCGGGGCACACCCGTCTGATCGGGGTTGATACATCGTTTCGGTTGCCACGTTGCAGGCTTTAAAGCACCCGGTGATATCACGCTGTATTTATGCGCGTTGTAATGACTGACGTGAACCACGATGCTGAGAGCCGCGCTCAGTTTCCGATATATTTCATAGCCCTCCCGAGAAATCACCCAGCGGATAAGATTTTAGGTCACACGTGGCCGGCTGGGTCAAATCTCACTCGAAAATCTATGTTTTGCACAGAAAAGAGTGGCTTTGGCACCTGCCCGGCAGCGCCTTTTCTGCTCTAATAGTGCAATAGACTCCTTGTTATTTCTCTTATCAATAAAGTTGCAAATAGAAGTGTGACGAAGGCGTGATCCGCTACATTGTGGCAGAGGTAGGATGAGTGGTAGTGTGATGATGTCATGTTCTATTTGAATAATTTCCGGATACTTATGGATTGGTGTCAGAGGTGATTCGTGCCCGTTCTTCAATTATCACAAGATGGTTGTTCGCTCTCATTGATTGCAAATTCTGGTCAGCGTCGGCATGAGGCGCCGCTCACGCGGGAGCTGATCTCTGCCCAGATGGTTGAGTTGGGCGCAGAACACTTTTTTGTGTTTGAGCCCGCGCTCGCTGAAGCGCTGGTCCAGTTAAATGCGGCTGCGACGGCAGAAGATGGCGATACTGATGTCGCCGTTGAAATTCGCCAGATTGTGATTGCTGAGCGGCGGGACACCGGATTACTGGTCAAGACCGAACCGGATTTTATGACCGCGTCGGTGACGGTCACGGGGGCTTATGGCGGGGCGTTGCTTACCGGCCAGCAGTTGATCACCGCGCTACAGGAAAACCACATCGTCAAAGGGATCAGCAAGGCTGTGCTGCAGGAGCTTCTGGCCCAATCCCAGCAACTGGCCCCGGGGGAAAAGCTGACCATGGCGGTGGCATTCGGCCGGGAGCCGTGTCATGGCTCTGATGCCCGGTTTGAGCCCCTGGTCGCGGATGCCAGCCAACGGATCCTGTGTCCGCAGGCGACCGAGGACGGCAAAGTGGATATGCTGGATTTGGGTGCCTTGATCACCGTTGAGGCCGGTCAGGCCTTGATGAAGCGCCATCCGCCCACGCCGGGAAAAGATGGTTTTAATGTGCTTGGTAAGATGATTTCCGCAACGCCGGGCCAGGCGCTCGACTTTGATGTCGGTGAAGGAACCGAAATCGATACCACAGATGAGAGCCTGTTACTGGCCGTAAAATCCGGGATCCCACTGCGCAAGAGTTGCGGGATGCAGGTTGACGATGCGTTGACCTTAACCGGTGTCGATGTTTCAACCGGGCATATTCAGTTTGATGGCAGTGTGGTGATTAATGGGGATATCAAACCGGGAATGAAAGTCTCCGCGACGGGGAACATTACCGTCAGTGGGTTTGTTGAGTTGGCAATTCTGGAGGCCGGCGGTGATATTCTGGTGACACAAGGGATCATTGGTCGTCAGCAGGACGGCAAAGCACTGCCTTGCCGTCTTCAGGCCGGGGGGAAGATCGTCAGTAAATTTGCCCAGTATGTTGATATCACCGCGACCGAAGGGGTGTCTTGCACCTTGCATATGTTGCATTGCCGGGTCCAGACTTCGGGCTTAGTTTCGGTCATGGATCAGACCCGGCGGCAAGGAACGTTGAGTGGCGGCCTGATTGATGCGGGCCAGGGGGTCATCGCGGTGAATATTGGCGCAGCGGCCGGGGTTCCCACTGAGATTGTCGCATTCAGCCAATATGTTGAGTGGCGTGAGCGTCTCGGCGAGTTGCACCAGCAAATTGAAAGCGAACAGCGTAACGGACTAAAACTGAAACAGGCGAAGTTTAAGTTACTCAAAGTGACGGCAGATAAACGCCCGCCGGCACTGATTGAAAAATTGAAAGTGGCCTCATTATCTCATCAGCAAAACCTGGACGATTTGAAACAGCGCTATCAGACGCTACGCCAGCGTTATCATGAAACCCTTGAGGGGGTTCAAATTACCGCCGTAGGGCATTTCTATGCGCATATCCGTTGTCAAATTGAGAAGGAAATGATGACGGTGACGGAAGAGCATGGTCCTACTGTTGTCCACTATTCAGAACGGAGCTTACAGCGTTCTCCTTACCATGCCTGAACATTTACACTGTAAATGCACCTTCTTGAGCCCTCAAAACTTTTATGTCGATGGGACGGTTTGGTGGCTGATGAACAATTTACAGTGTAAATGACCTGGTCCGATTTTACCGATGCGCAACTAAGGGCTGTAAGCGTGGCCGCGGAAGATGGCCCTCGGTAATAAACCCCTGAAAACCACTCACAAATAATTCTGATAACCGTTCGAGCTGCGTTTCAGTTTCGACACGCGTAGCAATGGTCATGATATCTAAGCTATGCGCAGTCCGTGAAATGGAAGAAAGCAACTGAGACTTGGTCGGGTCATTGAGTTGGTGGGTATAAGCAAAATCAATTTTGACATAGTTCGGGCGAAAATCCGTCAGGTAGTCGAGTGATTTGAAATGGCGACCGTAATGATCGACGCCAAAACCAAACTGGTAGAAACGAATGGCCGCACATAACAAGCTCGTGGCGTCGGGATGGTGAATAAAACAGGCTTCCGGAATTTCAAAATAAAGTCGGCCTGCCAAAGCCTGGTTTCTGTCGAGCAACTGGTTAAGCCAATGTATAAATGCCGGATCACGAGTGCTGGTGCTGGTCAGGTTGACGGCCAGGGGACCGAGCTGCGCATCTGCATTGAGTCGGTTGACCAACTGGGCCAGAACGTGGCGGTCGAATAAACTGCCGACGCCGAGATCTTCAATGGCCCCGAGAAACTGGCTGGCCGAATAGGATTGACCATGCTTGGTGATCGCACTGAATACTTCATGATGATAAACCTCATTTTGGCCGGCGATCACCGGTTGGAAGCGGTAGCTGAATAAGTCGTTGTCGATCGCCTCGATCAACAGGGCTTTCCATTGTTGTTTACCCATTGCTGTCTGGCTGTCGGGATCGGACATAAAGGCGATGGGTTGTTGCGGCGACAGTGCAGCCTGGCTCAGGGCATTATCGAGTTGGGTCAGCAAGGTGCTGGCATTAGACGTTTGATGATTCAGGATCAGACCGACGTGGGCAGGAGTGGCCTGCCGACTCCCGACCCGGGGTTGCAGCTGGGTGACGACAGAGAGCATGAGCTGCCCAATTTCGAACAGTTTTTCCCGGCTGATATCTGGTGCCAGCAAGGCAAACTCATCGTAAGAAAGCCGGGCCAAGGTGAGATCGCTATAGGTGATCGACTGATTCAATCCATCGGCAATATCGCGAACCAGCTCATCGCCCGCGGTATAGCCCTGTTCACGATAACACACTTCAATCAGCGGGGTTTTCATCAAAGCAAGCCCGCCTTGGGCAGAGTTTGTCAGCCAGGAGTTGAGCTGACTGATAAAAAAGCTGCGGTTTCCCATGCCGGAGACCTGATCCCGATAAACTTGCTCGCGTAGCTGCATCGCTTCTCTGGCTTGAGTCTTGAAATTCTTCTCCAGTTGCACCGTGACATGATTGATGGCCTTGACCAAAACCTGTAAATCACTGGCCGCGGGCAGGGCGAGGGGGGCGCCAAACTGGTTTCGCAGCAGAGCATCAGCCCGTGCCGCCAGACTGCGCAGTGGTTTTAATGGCTGGCTGAGTATCCAATGAAGCCCTATGAGTGTCAGGGCCAACAGAACACCCAGCGTCACCGAGGTGGTCAACAGGGTTTGCCCCCATTGCTGATAGAACGCCTGCGGATCAGTAGAAACGGTCAGTCTGGCGATAATGGTGCCCTCATGGGTGAGCAAGCGGGTTTGGGTTTGTCCGGAGAATAAATTCAACAACGGCACCCAGCTCGGTACGACCGGTTCAGGAGCATGCGGGTTGAACGAAACCGTGAGGTCGTGCGCCAGCACTTCCAACTGAGCGGTGTGCCAGCCCGAAGCGTGGGTCAGCTCAGTCAGGCGTTGTTTCAGCACATGAGTTTCCGGCTGGACGACCTCGACGGCCAGGACTTGCGTCGCCAGCTGGAGATTTTGGTTTAATCGCGATGTTTGCTGTTGAAGCAGTTGTTGATACTGGCTATAGACAAACTGTGCTGCGAAGGCCAGCAGCAGGACCACCACCAAGGCAACCAGACGGCGAAATAATTGTTTTTGTAATGTCATAGGGCACACTCATGCAGCGCTCGGATTCAGTCTCTGGCGTGTTCTTACCATTCGGGGCCGAGTTGTTGATGAATATGAGTCACTGCGTCGATAAGATTTATCAACACGAAATCACGGGTGGGTACGATGACCGGCCGCGATCGCTTGACAGAAATGGATAATCAAATTTAACAAAGTTGCTGTGCTATGGCGGTGAAAGATGCAAGCTTGTGAACAGTTTCGGAAGATGACTCAAATAATTACTGCATGCCCGAGAAGCTTTCAGTTGAAAGAGCTGAGCCGGGACAAGATTGGTTGGGAAGTACAGGTCGGTGCGTTAGAGAGCACAGACCCGAGGTTTATCTGGTGACGGCAGAATGCCTGTCTTCCTGCCATCTGTATCTTGTCATCTGCATCTTGCGCAGATCATGTTACCTGAGCCGAATCACCCGCGCTGACGACGGAAAGGCTTGACTGCAGGCTATCTGTGAACGAACCACTTTCCCCAGAAAGTTTTGGCATTACTGGGAGAGTTTAAAGTCGTCTTTATCAATATTATGTTTTTTCATTTTGTCGTACAGAGTTTTGCGTGCCAGTCCGAGCTCTGACTGCACTTCTTTTAAACGGCCATGATGGCGTTTCAGCGCGTCGGTCAGTAAGGTGTATTCGAATTGGTTGATGCGCTCAGCCAGAGTCGCGGGTTGCGGGTCGTCATCGAACGGGTTGCTTTCGTTCAGGCGCGATGCATCTCCCATCAGCACCATGCGCTCGGCAAGATTGCGAAGCTCACGGATATTGCCCGGCCAGTCGTGCGCCATCAGGGTTTGCAGCTGGGTCAGGCTGATTTGCGGCGGCTCTGTCCCGTAGCGGGTGGCGGTGGTGCGGATAAAGTTTTGAAACAGGATCGGGATATCCTCCTGGCGCTCGCGCAGGGGCGGCAGGTTGATGCTGACTGCGTTGAGCCGGTAGTAGAGATCCGGCAGAAACCGTCCCCGATCGCTGAGCTGCTGGAGGTCGGATTTGGTCGCCGCGACAATACGAAGATCCAGGGGTACGGCGGGCTGGGTGTCGGACGCCTCAATGTGATTCGTTTCCAGGGCCCGGAGCAGCTTGGCCTGCAACGCCATCGGCATGGACTCGATTTCGTCAAGAAACAGGGTGCCGCCGTTGGCGTGGATGATTTTGCCGGTTCGCTTTTTTTGTCCGCCGGTTAGCATGGCGGGGTCGCTGCCGAACAGCTCGCTGTCCATCATGGCTTCCGGGATGGCGCCACAGTTCATTGGTACAAAGGGTTGATGTTGGCGGGCGCTGTGCTCATGTAAAAAACGTGCGACGAGCTCTTTGCCCGTGCCGGTTTCACCCTGGATCATCACATCCGTCCGGGTATCTTTGATATGGGACAGGATCCGGCGCAGTTGCTTGATTTGCGGCGTATTGCCGAGGATCCGCTGGCCCGGGCCGCTCTGCGCTTCAAGCTCACGGCGCAGCTCCCGGTTCTCCAGCACGAGTTCACGCTTATCGGCGGCGCGCTTGACCACGTCGAGTAAGTGATCGGTCGAAAACGGTTTTTCCAGGAAATCGTAGGCACCGAGGCGCATGGCTTCAACCGCCATGGAGATGTCACCGTGGCCAGTCAGCAGAATCACCGACAGCTCCGGATCGATCGCCAGTACGCGTTCGAGAAACGCCAGCCCGTTCATCCCCGGCATATTAATGTCGGAAATTATCACCCCCGGATATTGGTTATCCAACACCTCGAGGGCCGGTTTGGCACCAGAAAAGAGCTGGACGTCATAATCTTCGAGCTCGAGGGTTTGGCCCAGCGCGTCGCGGATCGACTTTTCATCATCAATAAAAATTACTTGTGGCTTCATGCGGTGTCCTTGGTACTGCGGGGCAGGGTGATCACAAACTCAGCGCCGCCTTCGGGGTGATCGGTGACGGTGAGCGTCCCGGAAAAGGAATCAATGATTCGGCGGGAAATCGTCAGACCCAATCCGAGCCCGTCATGTTTGGTGGTAAAAAACGGGGTGAAAATCTGTTGCTTCTGCGCCTCATCCATGCCGGGGCCATTGTCCCAGATCCGCACTTCCACGTACTCGTCATCGGCCTGGAGCCGGATACCGATTTGCGGTTGATGGGCGTCGGCCAGGGCCTGAATAGCATTGTGGAGCAGATTGACCAGTACCTGTTCGAACTGAACCGCATCGGCGTTGACCTGAATGTCCGGGGAAAGCTCGCCGACTCGCAGGATAATTCCCGCTTTGATTAGCTGATTGTGGAGCAGGGTGGTGGCCGCCCGAATGGCGTCGGCGGCAACAGTTCGGTTGTCACTGCCACGGGCTTTGCGGGCAAAGACTTTGAACCGGGCGATGATCTCGGCAACGCTTTGGTTGAGGTGAAGGATTTCATCTAAATTGCTGGCGACCGCATCATAACGCTCTTTCGCCAGCAGCTTGCGTGAGTTTTCCGTATACGTGCGCATAGCGGCCAGGGGCTGGTTGATCTCATGATTAATACTGGCCGATAACTCCCCCAAAGTAGCGAGTTTGGCAGCCTGGACCAACTCGCTCTGGGTTTGCTTCAGCTCGGCCTGGCTGTGTTCATATTGTTTGACCGTTTCGCGCAGCCGCTGGTTGCTCTCGAGTAAGTTATTGGTTCGTTTGATCACCAGTTGTTCCAGGCGATCGTTCAATTGCGCCAGTGCCCGTTGCGCCTTGCGGGTCTGCCACCAGGAAATCACGGCCAGGCACAGCAGGGTATAAACCAGGGCAAACATCATGATGGCCTGGAAAACATAACGGTAGGCCACGGTGATCGGGCTGAAACCGTAAATTGTCATGCCGGCCTGGGCCATGTCGCGGCTGGCAACCACGAAAGAAGCCCGGTGATCCTGGGCCGGCAGGGTCATCTGGCTGATGCTGTTTTGCTGAAAGGCTGCTAACTCCCGGTGGGCCGTCAGCGGTGCCAGCGGCGCGTTGCCGTACTGGCGGGAGGCGAAAATCTGGCTTTTCTGCTGTGCGGTCAGCGGCACCAAGGCGCGATACAGCCAGCTGGGCTCTGAGCTGTAAAAAATCACGCCGAACGGATCGGCAATGACATATTCCAGATCTTCGTATTGCCAGATATCTTCAATCAGTGACAAATCCACTTTGATCGTCAGTACCCCGATGATTTGCTTCCCATGAGACACCGGCGATGAGAAATAGTAGCCACGCTTGTTCGAGCGCACGCCCAGCGCGAAAAACTGCCCTTTGCCGCCTTCGATGGCATCGCGAAAATAAGGTCGATAGCCGTAGTTGTGGCCGACAAAACTGTCCGCCTGCTGCCAGTTGCTGGCTGCGAGCGTGGTGCCGGACTGGTTCAGTAAGTAAATCGTATCGGCCCCGAGAATGGTGCCCCACTGCTCCAGTAGCTCACTGGTTGCCTGGTATTGCTGGGCGCTGGGTGCGGAAGGAGGCTCTATTGCCATATCTTGCAGTAAGGGGCGGAGCAGGCGAGGGTCCCGGGCCAGGACTTCCGGCAGTTTACTGTAGCGCATCAACTGGGCGTCGAGTTTTTGCCCCAGTTGATTGACATTGAGGGTCAGTTTCTCCGTGGTATGTCGGGCGACCTGATGGTATGTCAGATAGCCGATCCCGGCGCACAGGAACAGTCCGACGCCTGCCATCCACACGAGTGATTTGAATTTTTTCACGATCATCATCCGGCTGGGGTGAGCCGGCTTGTATAGCAGATTTTTGTGCCTGAAAATACGAGCTGGCTAGCAGAGCTGTAAGTCTCCGGGAAAAGAGTTGTTAAACAGCTGAAAAACCGACCATTCTGCTATCGGAACTTGTTTTTCCGCCACGTAGGGCGCACAATTTCCCCAGCATAACCTAACGCGGAGTTAACAATGGAACTGTCTGATATTCGACGTGAGTATACTCGTGGCGGCTTACGGCGTCATGATTTACCCGAAGAGCCATTAAGTTTGTTCAGCAAGTGGCTGCAGCAAGCAGTGGATGCACAATTGAGTGATCCGACAGCGATGACAGTGGCAACGGTGGATCCGCAGGGGCAGCCTTATCAGCGGATCGTGTTGTTGAAGCATTTCGATCAGGATGGATTTGTCTTTTATACCAACCTGGGGAGCCGGAAAGCGTCACAACTGGGCGAGAATCCGCGGATCAGCCTGCACTTTCCATGGCATCCGATTGAGCGACAGGTGCACATCACGGGTGAAGCCGAGAAACTGTCAGCGATGGAAGTCATGAAGTATTTCTCCTCCCGGCCGAAAGAGAGCCAGATTGCGGCCTGGGCCAGCAAACAGAGCAGCCGAATTTCAGCGCGTCAGGCGCTGGAGAGTAAGTTTATGGAGCTGAAACAGAAGTTCGCGAAAGGGGAGGTTCCAGTCCCGACATTTTGGGGCGGATACCGGGTGAAAGTGAACAGCATTGAATTCTGGCAGGGCGGTGCCAACCGGCTGCATGATCGGTTTTTGTTTACCCGGGACGGCGAGCAGTGGGATATCGAACGCCTTGCGCCTTAATTCGACGTTTATCTTCGTGCAGCGCAATGCTGCACTTTTTATAGGTGAAGACAACTTTTCCCCATAGATAGTCTCGGCGTATCTCTGCCGGTATTTTTATATACATCATCAATCATTGTCTTTAATTTCATACACGGCTGTTCATCATGCATGCGTTGCTGTCATGACCTACAGAAGAGCTGAGCAAGATAACTCGCCTGCGTCGGTAAAATGACACCGGGTTTAATCTATGTTATTCCAAATTCATTGAATCATGAGCAAAAAGTGAATTGATTTCGGCTGTGATTTATTTCAGGGCAAGTCATTTTTATCCATAAAGTTGATATGCCGTATCGGAAATAAAAAAGATTCTGAGAAGAAAATAATCAAACAAAGATTATTCTTTCAAAATAACCGAGAGTTGCCGCTTGAGCATACTTTCCGGAATATTAGATCCGTACCCCAGATCCAACGCAAGGTCGATTAATTCATTTTTTGAATTCGCGTTAAATTTTTCCCGCAGCCGTAGCACATAATTTTCCACGGTTTTGACGGAGACATTCAGGACCTTGGCAATATATTGCGGCTTCTTGCCATACAGCAGCAGAAACAGCACTTCAGACTCACGGGTATTTAAGGCGATTGGCTGGCTGGTTAAATCCAGATTGAACGAGGCCTGCACTTTGGTACTGAGGCCCGCTGCCCGGCATATCCAATGACCGACTTCCAAGATCGCGGTGTCTTTGAGCTCCACTCCGGAGAAAATGGTGCCGACGGTTTCATTGTCCTGATTTTTCCAGGGCGTCTTCGTGAATAAATGTGCACGCCAGCTACCGTCGGAATAAGGGTGAATATCTAAAATTCGCATCCGATTTCCGGTATTCATCACCAAATGATCCTGCTCTCGAAAAGAATCCGCGCATTCGACCGTTGGGCTTGGCATATCAAAATCAGTGCGGCCGATACAATCCAAATGATGGTCAACACCGATGATATTTCCATATTCTTCGTTGGCGTAGACAAATACAGAGTCTTTATCTTTACATCCCCAGCAACCGGGAAGTTGATCAAAGAGGTGGATAAGGGAGGGATCGACTTTTTCTTTCACGGTGCAGTGCCTGGTCAATAGCGGATAGATTCACGGACTGGACAAAGTGTAATAGAAAGGAAAAATCTTACAATATCTCAATGCCGGATAGTTGGACACAAATCCAGAGAAAGGCAAAAAAAAGCCGGTCCAAAATGACCGGCAAAGACAAGAGTTTGACTCCGAAGAGCACAATCCTGTACGACGTGTAGAAGAGGTATCCAATTTAGTTCATATCTTTGATATGAGGGTGTATATCAAAGAAAACTCAATTGGCATGTATCCAATTGGATACTGCAGACAGTGAACTGTGTAGTGAGCTCCCTGTCTACGAGGTGAAATATAGCGAATTGGGGCTGGCGAGATAAGGGGGGAAATCACCTATTGACATAGGCTGGTTTATCTGAAATAAGAACGATTAAACACGTCGTCATATGCCGCAAGAAATTATGCATCATATTGATTCTATTGTGAAAATAAAAAATGGAGCAAAAGCTCCATTTTTGATTAACGATGCATTTTCGCCGCATGAACTATCCCTTGTCCGGCTCGCCAAATCGGGCGGTGAAGCCGCTGGTTTGAGCCCGGGGCATCTGGCAAAAGGTTCGAACTCACGCCCATTCAAACCACGCAAAATAACCGTAGGCGACCACCAGGGCTGGAAGGGTTGAGTAAGTGGTGGCCATCAGGGCCGCTTTCGGGGCCAGCGCAATTGCCGGAAACAGGGCGTCGCCGTCATTGCTGATGGCGTTGCCTAGCTGCGCTGACAGTGGCACTGCGCCGGTGAGATATAAACTGGTGACCAAAATTTGTGGGCCGCAGCCAGGCAACAGACCAATCATCACGCCCATCAGCGGTAGCAGGATGTGCCATTGGGAGAACAAGACCGTCGGATCCAGGCCGGTCCAATGAAGCGTCAGCTCAAATAGCAGGAAAGCACCAATCACCCAGCTGGTGACGAAGTTAGTGTCCTGGGCGACCCGTTGAAACAGGCTGTTGGCGGTGGGCTTGGGATCTTCGGATACGGCGGACTGGTAGTCCGTGACTTCCCGACTGGTCGCCCACAGGAGCATGGCAACGAAGGCGGCACCGGCACCGATGATGCTGATGGTGCTGATGGTGCCACTGCCAAGGTGGAAAATCTGATCGATATCGAGCTGGAGGGATCCCATGACGGCGATGATCGAAGCCGGGAGCAGCGCCCATTTCCAGAACAGCCCTTGCAGTTTGAGCGCGGAGCCCGGCGACAGTTCGGTAGGCCGGCAGGCTCCAGATGTTGTGCCTTGGGGCTGTGCCGGGCGCATAAAATCAGCGCCGTGGATCCGATCGACCACGAGGCCGGAAATCAGACCGACGACAAAACCGACGCCGACAATGGCCAGGCCGGTTCCGGGCTGCGCGGCAAGGAGCAGAAATGCGGCATCGCCCATGGTCGCCGTCAGCACTGCAACCACGGCGCCGAAGCTGAGCTTGCCGCTGACAAACTGGGTGATCACCACAATTGCGCCCCCGCATCCGGGCAAGGCCCCCATAAAAGATGCAAACAGCACCTGGTAGTGGGACTGGCCTTCAAGCAGATGGGTCAGTTTGCTTTTTCGGGCCAATCGATGGCTGATCACATGATATAGCGCCAGAGTTGCTGCGACATAGCTGGCCACTTGCCAGAACGCATCGGCGAGAACGCCGACGGTCAGTTCGGTGGTACTGGGAGTCAGCAGTAAGGCAAGCAGGCAAACCGGCAGAATGAGTCGTTTGTTCGCCAATCGCCACCGGTGCGATTGCCACTGCTGGTGAAAGACTTTTTGATGCGATGCCATAGGGGCTCCCGAAAGCAGAAGACAGATAATCTTTGGTATTCTTCATCTTAGATGCCAATGAGAATGATTATCAAGTGCTTTTAAGTGTTTTTCGGGAGAACTTGACTCAGTGCAACATTCCGGCGCTGCTCAGGGCGGTGATCCCCAGGCTACAGGTCAGCAGAGAGCCCAGCGTGGTCAAGGCAATCACATTGGCTGCCAGCCGGGCATTGGCTCCCATCGACCGGGCCATAACATAGCTGGCTGCCGCGGTGGGGGCGGCGCTCATCAGAAAAATGATCCCCAGTTCCATGCCGCGAAACCCGATCAGACCGCCGGCTAAGGTGATCAACACCGGAGCGATGATCAAGCGGCCGCAGGTGGCATAGTTGGCGTGGGCCGAGTCCTGGCGCAGTTGGTTCAGATCCAGACTGGCACCGGTGCACAGCAGCGCCAGCGGCAGGGTCATATCCGCAAAGTAACGGCCCGATTGCACCAGAACCGCCGGCAGTTCAATCTGAAGCAGGGAGAATGGCAGGGCTGCGCAGATACTGAGGATCAGCGGGTTCTTGAGGATCGAGCGACACAGGCCACTCAGGCTGAGCCCTTGCTGGCCGTTGGCCCGGGTTAAAGTGATCACGGCCAGGATGTTATAGAGCACGGTGACCACCGCGACATATAAAGAGCCGACCACCAGCCCGGTTTCACCGAAAGCATTGCTGACGTAGGCCAGTCCGATGATCCCGGTGTTGGCCCGGAAAGCCCCCTGGACCACCACGCCGATTTCCTGTTTATCTTTGATCAGCCAGGGGGCGATTAGTTCGAACAGCAGGTAAACCAGAATGTTGGCGACAATGGCGAAGCCGAGTAGGCCGGCATTGCCGATTTGTTGCAGATCGGCGCCCACCACGCTGAGAAACAGCAGGGCCGGCAAGGTGACGGTAAATACCAGCCGGGAGCCTGACTCGACAAACTTTTCCTCAATCAGTCCTTGTCGGCGTAAGAACACCCCAAGCCCAAGCATAATAAAGATCGGCCCGGTCACCGAGAACGAGTAGTCAAGCTGGGTCAGAAATTCATCCATGATCTGTTTCCTTAGCATTTTATCAATTTGTATCACAAATCATTGAAATACGGTATCTTTCGACGGAACGATGATCAAGTGCGGCCAAATAACGGTGAATGTCATTTCAATTGGAACGATGATCAAGAATGATCGGGTTTGGATCTGATTTTCGGAAAAATGATCAAGGTGGCTTGTCGTGTTTTTCCATCCGGTGATCAACAAGACCGCTGTCCCTCAGTCTTGATTTACGGAACGATGATCAAGTGATCATTTTTATAAGTTATTGATATTGAATATGTTGATCCAACTGTGTGGTGACAGCCTTCGGCGTTATCCTGTGGCAGTGGGCAGACTAAACCCCGGAAAGTGAGGGGAATTCTGTACTGAATCGCACCGGGAAGGAGTTGAAATGACACTCACCGTAATGAAAGCCAGCTTGATCATTGTTCCAGTTTCGCCTGATCATTGATCTGCCCTTGGGGATTTAAGCGCTTTGGTGTGGGGAGTCGATCTGCAATGATAGCGCTGATCTATGGTGACAGCGTGTCCCTGTGGGAGAAAATCTGTCCAGAGTGGTGTGTTTGTCAGCAATGATAATCACACGCATTACAACCCGTAGGTGGCGAACGACCGAGTTATGGTATGCTTCGTTAATGATGGAAACATTAATCTCATTGAGTGCGATGCGCGATGAATGACAAGCATGATCCGAGCGTGTTTAAGCCTTCAGAATTGATCAAATTGCCGGAGCAGATGGAACACCATAACCATGGTTACAACCAGGTGGTGATTGGGCTGTCCGGGCAAACCGAGTTTGATATTGAAGGATACGGCAATCTGGTATGCCCGGGCCAGGGCTGTCTGGTGACTGCAGACTCAGAACATGCGTTTTCCGGCATTGGCCGGAATGAAATTCTGGTGCTCAATATTCCGGCCGATCAATTGCATCCGAGTTACGCCGGGGATCGGATGACCCGGTTGTTTGAGCAATCGTCTTATTTTCACCTCGATACCCAGGCGCAGAAGTTGATCCAGGCCCTGACGGCGGAAATGGCTGCGCATCCTGATGATCTGCTGCTGAGTAAGGCGTGTACCGATACCCTGATGTGCGTATTGCAGCGTCATTTTAAGCCTCTGCACGGGGAGCGTACACTGCAGCGGCTGAACATGGATATTATCGATCAGTACATACTTCAGCATCTGACGCGCAAAATCTCTGTAACACAACTGGCCGGACTGGTGTTCCTCGGCGAGAGCCAGTTTCACCATTTGTTCAAAGAACAGACAGGGGTGACCCCCCACCAGTACGTGTTGAAAAAACGGCTGGAGATGGCCAAACAACTGATTGAGGAAACCCCGTTGGGCATGGCGCAAGTGGCCCAGACTTCGGGATTTGCCAGCCAGAGTAGTTTTACCCAGGCGTTTACCCGCCTTTATGGCAAGCCGCCGGCACGCTACCGCAAAGAGCACGGCTGAAAACGCTAACTAATTGAATTATCAAGGCCCGGTGACGAACGTACCGGGCCTTTTTTATTCATCTTTCCTGAGTTTCTATTGATTTATCCCGATACAAACGTGGCGCGGCGTGTGGTCAGTTTGTTCGGATCACCCCTTGATCAGCGTTCCGGAAATGAGATCGACATGGGTTGGTTTTGGGCGGAAGAATAGCCCGTGAGTGTCATGCAAATATTGCAATCCGCGATATGAAACTGAAATTTTTGCTGTGGTTTTGTGTCAATTTCTGTTAAAAAACGGAGTTTTTCTAAAAACTATCGGAGAATCCAGCAAGACGGCGAGTGCTGCGGAAAAATACAATCCACCTCAATCCTAACACTGGTGTAACATTTATGGGTGACTCGATCCCCTTTGACATGGCTTACGCTGGTCTTCAATCAGGTTCTTAATTGAGGGAATGATTATGTTCAATGCGGCAGATGTACTTCAGCCATCTTTTATTGAGCGACCATTGGATGAAATCTGGCAACTGATTTCCCCGCTCTATTCTGTTGATGAGTCTCAGTGGCTGAATCAACTCTTGCCGATGGCAGAGCCAACGGCGCAAGAGCGTCAGGCGACGGCTGATGAGGCGACGACACTGATTGAGCGTGTTCGTGCCGATCAGAATGCCATCCAGATGATCGATGCGTTGCTGCTGGAATACAGCCTGGATACCAAAGAAGGGATTTTGCTGATGTGCCTGGCAGAAGCCCTGATGCGGATCCCGGATGCGGCCACGGCTGATGCGCTGATCCGCGATAAGCTCAGTGTGGCGGACTGGAAGTCGCACCTGAAAAATTCCGACAAGCTGTTTGTGAATGCCTCCACCTGGGGCCTGATGTTGACCGGTAAAGTGGTCACCATGGATGCCAAGGAAGACGGGACGCCAAGCCATGTGATCAACCGTCTGGTGAATAAAATGTCTGAGCCGGTGATCCGCCAGGCGATGAACCAGGCCATGAAGATCATGGGGCACCAGTTCGTGCTGGGCCGCAGTATCGGCGAAGCAATGAAAAACGGGAAGGAAAAGCGCGATCAGGGCTTTACTTACTCGTTCGATATGCTGGGTGAAGCGGCGCTGACCGCGCAGGATGCCCAGAAGTATTTTAAAGATTACATCATGGCGATCGAAGCGGTCGGTCGTGATAGCTACGGCAGTCAGAAAGGCAGCAACACCCGTTCACCGGATCCGACGGTGTCGATCAAGCTGTCGGCGCTGCATCCGCGTTACGACGTCTCGAACGAAGCGCGGGTGATGGGCGAAATGTACGACTCCGTCCTGGCGCTGCTCAAGCGTGCCCGTGAACTGAATGTCGGGATCACCATTGATGCCGAGGAAGCGGATCGTCTGGAGCTGTCGCTGAAACTGTTTGAAAAGCTGTACCGCTCTGATGAAGTGCGTGGCTGGGGTCGGTTCGGACTGGTGGTTCAGGCCTACTCGAAGCGAGCACTGCCGGTCCTGGCCTGGTTGGCGGCACTGAGTAAAGAGCAAGGCGATGTGATCCCGCTGCGTTTGGTGAAAGGGGCGTACTGGGACAGTGAGCTGAAAATGTGTCAGCAAAGCGGTTATGAAGGTTACCCGGTCTTCACCCGTAAAGAAGGGACCGACTGTTCATACCTGGCCTGTGCCCGCTTCCTGCTGTCAGAGCACCTGCGTGGCCTGATTTACCCGCAGTTTGCCAGCCATAACGCCCACACCGTTTCGGCGATTGTGACGATGGCCGGGAACAGCCGTAATTTTGAATTCCAGCGTCTGCATGGGATGGGCGATGCCCTGTACAACCATGTGATGGAAATGCACAAGGTGAACGTGCGGATTTACGCACCGGTCGGCAGCCACAAAGATCTGCTGCCGTACCTGGTTCGCCGCCTGCTGGAAAACGGGGCCAACAGCTCGTTTGTTCACCGTCTGGTGGATGCCGACTGTCCGGTGGAAACGCTGATCCAGCATCCGGTTGATCAGCTGCGCTCGCGGGCGACGCTGCACAACCACCTGATCCCGCTGCCGCCGGCCATTTTCGGCGACACGCGTAAAAACTCAGCCGGGATCAACATTGATATTGAATCGCAGTGGCAGCCATTTAGCGCCGCGGTGAAGGGCTTCAACGACCACCAGTGGACGGCCGGCCCGATCATCAACGGGGAGCACCTTGCCGGTGATGCGCAGGCGGTGACCGCACCATACGATCGTCGTGAGTCGGTGGGGACTGTCGGCTTTGCCAACGCAGAGCAGGTTGATGCAGCAATTTCAGCGGCCGCGGATGCCTATCCGGCCTGGTCGGCGCGTCCGGCCACAGAGCGTGCGGAATATCTGCAGCGCCTGGCGGACTTGCTGGAAAGCAATACTCCAGAGCTGGTGGCCCTGTGCCATCGCGAAGCCGGGAAGACGATCCAGGACAGCATTGATGAAATTCGTGAAGCGGTCGACTTCTGTCGTTTCTACGCCCATCAGGCGGCGACCGAATTTGCCGACGCGAAGGAAGTGACCTGTTTTGACGGCACTTCGAAGTTGCTGAGCTATCAGGGCCGTGGCGTATTCGTTTGTATCAGCCCATGGAACTTCCCATTGGCGATCTTCCTGGGTCAGGTCACTGCGGCGCTGGCGGCGGGGAACACCGTGGTCGCGAAACCGGCAGAGCAGACCTCGCTGATTGCCCATCGCGGGATTGAGCTGATGCTGGAAGCCGGCTTGCCGGCCGGGGCGATTCAGTTTGTACCGGGCACCGGGGCTGTGGTGGGGACGCCACTGACGTCGGATCCGCGCATTGCCGGGGTGGCCTTTACCGGCTCCACTGAAACCGCGCAGCGGATCAACCGCACGTTGGCTGCCCGCGACTGTGAGCCTGCGGTTCTGGTGGCCGAGACTGGTGGCCAGAATGCAATGATTGTCGACAGTACGGCGTTGCCGGAGCAGGTGGTTCGCGATGTGGTTCGTTCGGCCTTTGCGTCGGCGGGTCAGCGCTGTTCTGCTCTGCGGGTGCTGTATGTTCAGGCGGATATTGCCGATCGCATTATCGACCTGATCAAAGGGGCGATGGCGGAGCTGTCGGTCGGTCGTCCGGAGCTGCACAGTACGGATGTCGGCCCGGTGATTGACAAGGGGGCCCGTCAGAAGCTGCTGACGCACATCGAGTCACTGAAGAACCAGGCTAAGCTCATCTCGCAGGCGAAACTGGGTGAGGTTTGCCAGCATGGTGATTTCGTAGCGCCGACGGCGTTTGAAATCAGCGGCATTGATGTACTGAAAAATGAAAACTTTGGTCCGATCCTTCACATCGTTCGCTTCAAGGCCAACGAGCTTGATCAGGTGATCGATCAAATCAACAACACCGGATTCGGTCTGACGATGGGGGTTCATAGCCGCAACGAGCGCACCTATGGCCACATTGAGCGCCGTGCCCGGGTGGGGAACTGCTATGTGAACCGCGATCAGGTCGGTGCCGTGGTCGGCGTGCAGCCGTTCGGCGGCCAGGGCCTGTCCGGGACCGGTCCGAAAGCCGGTGGTCCCCACTATCTGTACCGTTTCACCCAAGATGTGTTTAACGCTTGATGGTTGTTGAGTTGAGAAGGAATAAATGATGACACAGATTCAAACCCTGATTGAGAACAGCTCAGCGGCCTGGGAAGGCTGGAACGGACTGGGCTATGAAGCACGGACACAAATTCTGGAGCGCTGGACGGAAACGCTGGCGCCGGAAGCTCGGGCGATGGTGGCCTTTCAGTGTCGCAATGCGGCCGAGCATGTGGCCGAAACCCTGCTGATGCCGGGGCCGACCGGGGAAAGCAACGAGCTGTACTGCGCCGGTCGCGGTAGCTTTGTGGTCACGGCGGACGCCGAGACACCGCTGGTGGCTGTGGTCGGTCAGATTGCCGCAGCACTGGTGACCGGGAATACGGTTTTCGTTTGCCTGCCGTCGAATAGTGTGGTGTCGGCAGGTGAGTTGGTGGCACAGCTGGAACACTGTGGCTGTGTCGGCGGTGTGATCACCGCAGTTGAGAGTGCTGACCTGACTGCTTTGGTCAGCCACCCGTCTGTAGCCGGAGTGGCTTATGCCGGGACACTGTCAACATCTCAGGCGCTCGCGCGCCAACTGGCTGCCCGTGACGGCTTGCTGGCTCAGCTGATCTGTGAAACAGATTGCGAGTCGCTGCCGGTGATTGGCAGCCCGACTTACTCACTGCGTTTCGTGACCGAACGGACACGAACCATCAATGTGACAGCGGTCGGCGGGAACGCCACGCTGCTGGAGCTGGGGAGCGGTGAAGAACATTAACGAGCGTTGTAGTAAGGCGGCGAGCTGTCGGATGGAACCCGGCTGATCGGCGCCGTTACAACATGGCTGAATTATTCAGCGCCATAAACAAAGCCCCTGCTATGGACAGGGGCTCAAAGTGAGGGAACTCAAAAATGATAGAAAATAGCTTTGCTATTACAGGAACGTTCATCGTTTACCTGATCGCGATGATGGCGATTGGCTACTATGCATACAAGCGGACGTCTGATTCATCGGACTATTTCCTGGGTGGCCGCTCTCTGGGGCCATGGCCTGCGGCCATTTCTGCCGGTGCCTCCGACATGAGTGGTTGGCTGCTGCTGGGTCTGCCGGGTTATGCTTACGCGGCGGGGATGGAGTCGCTGTGGCTGGCGGGCGGTCTGATGCTGGGCACCTGGCTGAACTGGCTGATCTGTGCCAAGCGCCTGCGGACCTACACCATCACCGCAGATAACTCGATCACACTTCCTGAATATCTGTCCCGTCGTTTCCACGACAATTCGAAACTGATTCAGACCATTTCGGCATTTTTCATTCTGCTGTTCTTCCTTTTCTACACCAGTTCGGGTTTGGTTGCCGGCGGTAAGCTGTTTGAAACCGTCTTTGGCCTGGATTACACCATCGCGGTCATTGTGGGGACGGTCTGCGTGGTGTCTTACACCCTGTTCGGTGGCTTCCTGGCGGTATCCTGGACGGACCTGGTTCAGGGCCTGCTGATGGCCGCAGCGCTGATGATCGTACCGATTGCAGCGATGGAAGGCGGTGTGGGCGACCTGAGCGCGGCACTGGCAGCGAAGAACCCGGAGCTGATGACCCTGTTTCACGATGTGAAGGGTGAGCCGCTTTCTGCGATTGCGATCATTTCGCTGGCGGCCTGGGGCCTGGGCTACTTCGGCCAGCCACACATCCTGGCGCGTTTCAATGCTACCCGTTCAAACCGGGATATCGTTACCGCGCGTCGTATCGCGGTGACATGGACCGCGCTGTCGATGGCGGGTGCCATCCTGGTCGGCCTGGTGGGTATCCTGTATGTGGATAACCAGCTCGCGGGCTCACTGGACGACGGCGAACGTATCTTCATGCTGCTGGTGAACGCCATGTTCCATCCTGTGGTTGCCGGTATCCTGCTGGCAGCGATTCTGGCGGCGATCATGAGTACTGCCGATTCTCAGCTGCTGGTTTCTTCTTCTGCCCTGGCTGAAGACTTCTACAAGCAAGTGTTCCGTCCGCAAGCGTCGACGGAAGAGATTGTTCTGGTTGGCCGCGTGGCGGTCATTGTTCTGTCGGTGGTTGCCCTGTTGCTGGCGATGAACCCGGACAGCACGGTGCTGGGTCTGGTGTCTTACGCCTGGGCCGGCTTCGGTGCTGCCTTTGGTCCGGCGCTGCTGCTGAGCCTGTACTGGAAAGACATGAACCGTAATGGTGCCCTGGCGGGTATCGTGGTGGGTGCGCTGACCGTGGTGGTTTGGAAGCAACTGAGCGGCGGTCTGTTCGACCTGTACGAAATCGTCCCGGGCTTTATTTTTGCAACGGTTGCGATTATCGCGATCAGCAAGGCGACCGGTGGTGCTTCACGTGAAGTGGTTGCGCAGTTCGACACCTACGAGAAAAACCTGGTTGAGTTCGATTAAATCAGTCTGATTGATCGTCTTAACGGGGATTGATAAAAAAGCCAGCCGCGGCAACGCGGCTGGCTTTTTTGATGGTGGCTCTCTCGGCTTTCACCGGATCAATGATCAAGGTAGAGATAGTTCTGCCAGCTCTTCATCCGGATCAACACTTTGCGCATCACCGAGACATGCTCGAAACTGTCCGAGTACACGGCGATTTCGACGCTGGTCCCCTGTGGCAGATGATATTCGCTCAGGTCGTCGTTGATTTTCAGTTTCACCAGCGGGCGACCCTGGTTTTGCAGCAGGACACTGCTGTAGAGTGCCCCGGCCGCCTGGACTTGACCTTCACCAATCGCCGGCAGCACCTCGACCACCTCACCGGCAAAGGTTTTTCCGGGCAAGGCACGGAAAACAAAGTCCGCTTTAAACCCCGGCCGCAGGCGCATCAATGAATTCTGGCGAAATGCCCCGACATAGAATTGCTCTTCCTGATGAATAAAGGTCATCACCGGGCGCAGCGGGACCGGCACTGCCATCATCCCCGGGCGCAGGGTTACCTGAGTGACATAGCCGTCCGTGGGAGCCTCGACGACGGTCTGGCTGAGGTTGAATTGTGCCTGGGTCAGCTGGGCCCGGATTTTGGCAACCATGGTATTTTCCCCCATCACTTCGGATTCAAAGGCCAGTTTGGCCCGGCGCTCTTCGGCCTGAGCGGCTTCCAGCGCAGCTTCGGCACTGAGATAAAACTGACGCCGGTTGTCGACATCAGCCCGGGTAAACGCCCCGCGTTTGAAGCCTTTTTCGTAGCGGCGGAACTGTTGCAAGGTCCGGTCGCGTTCGGCTTGAGCTTTGGCAGTCGTCGCCAGCGATGATTTATAGGCGGCTTCCAGCCCGAGGACCGCCTGCTTGGCTTCTGCCAGCGCGGCTTCTTGCAGTTGGACCTCGGCGGCAAACGGGGTCGGGTCGATCTTAAACAGGATGTCCCCTTTTTTCAGCGGCTGGTTGGGGGTGACGGGAACCTCGATCACCTTCCCTCTGACCCCGGGAACAATCGGGGTGGAGACGAAAAACTGTCCGCCGAAGTTGGTATGCGGGTGGTTGTAGTTCATCAGCAAGATCAGGCTGCCGATGAGAATGATCCCGCCTAGTACCGCCGTCGGAACGGTCCACTTGTTCAGGGGGATCTTGAAAATTTTAAACACGGCCACGCAAAAAGCGGTGTAGGTCAGAATCAGCAAGAGATCCATTAGTCTTGCCCTCCGGGAGTTGTGCCGGGATTGGCTGGTGCAGGGTTGGCTGTTGCGGAATTGGTTACCTGGGGGTCAGTCTTCACGCTTGTATTTACCCCGGCAGCCTGGCCGGTGCGCGACTGCTCCAGTTGGGTGACTTTCTCACTGAGTTTTTCAATCTGTTCGCTCAGCTTCAGGACTTCATGGTGCAGCTCATGCTGCTCGTTCTGGATCTGGGTAAATCCCCAGCCGCGATCTTCGCGCCACAGCGTGGCCCAAATCCAGAGAAACGGCCACAGGACATGCAGGGTAAATAAGCTGACCCAACCGGCGTAATGAATGGCATCCTGATGGGGGTGATTGCGGCTCTTGGCAATTTCATAGGGAATGTCATGGAGCGCAATAATGCCGTAGAACAAGACGACAGCGACAAAAATTAAGACCCCTAACGCGAAGTAATCAAGAAACATGGCGGCTCCTTTAGATGTCTGTTCCACTCCGAACGGGGCCGGGCAGGCGGGATTCACGCGCTTGCGGTCGGCATGGGGAGGCGGAACGGCATACATAAAAAGTAGCACTGAATCACGGAGTTAGTCCTGAGCTTGCTGTCAGAGCCGTATTGATTTCGGGACAAATGCCGAAGATGTAGTCGTATCCCGACGATTTTTACGATTTTGTTGCAGTTTTCCGGTATCCTGCCGCTATATAACAGGACCAATATTGTTTCTATGAGGGGTTATGTCGAACCTGGTTATCGGTTTAAGCCTGGCCGGCGGTGCACTGGTTGCGGTGGTGGTGCATTACTTTGCGGTGATGAATCGTCAGCGTCGCAAGCAGCAGACGCGAGTCCTGAAAGATGAGAATTACCAACGGGTTCTGGAAAAGGCCAAGATCGCTGAACGTGAAGAAAAGATCTTCAAAGCCAATACCGGTCATATCGCCAGCCAGCTGTCGTTGGCCAAAGAATATGAAATGGTCAGTATCGCTAAGGCGATTTTCTGGTACCGCAAGGCGGCTGAGCTGGGAAATGAGATTGCCCAGAATGCCCTGGCGCGCCTGCACCGGCTGGACTCGTCCGATTCGGACGGGGAAGCGAAGTCCCGTTATTGGGAACAGGTGGTCCGGGCCAGGCAACAGGAGCCGGAGGCCCTGTTTTTACTCGGCTCCTACCAATATCAGGGCTATGGGACCGAGCAGGATATTACCGCTGCAATTGAGCACATGACGCAAGCTGCCGAGCAGGAGCATGTCGAGGCGCAACTGTTTCTGGGCGACTGGTATGTCGCCGAGAGCAATCCGGATAAAATGCCGTTGCTGGCGTTTGGCTGGCGTGCCCGGGCAGCTCTGAACGAGAGTGTCAAAGGCTGTATCAAGGTTGCTTACTGCTATCAGGCCGGGATTGGGGTGGCGAAGGATCGACGGCGGGCCATCTACTGGCTGGAAAGGGCTGCGGAAACCGGGAGTGCGGAAGGCCAGTTCCTGGCTGCCAAGATGCACCTGGGCGGTGAAGCCACCGATGCGGCCATTGCTTATGTCTGGTACTCCATCGCCCATGCTTTCGGCCACCCGCAAGCGCGGACGGAGCGGGATCAGGCAGCGCATTCGATCGCGATCGATGCGATTTTATCGGCGCAGAGTGTCGCCAACTCGGTGTATCGAAAATTGAAAGATCAGCCGGTGGCGCGTCATGCGGTGATCTCGGTTCTGGATAAAGTCTACGATCGGCAGCGATACCGGCCGGATGAGCAGGTATTGGTGTCGTTGTCTGCCGGTGAATTGGCCGGGGACCCGGATCAGGCCGAAGCCATTGCCAGCCGCGACGGCGAGGTGACGCTCACTGAGAGCCCGGGCAAGAGTCTAAGCCCAAACCCGGTTCAGCCCGAGGTGGCTGAGGCTGCGGTGGCTGAGGCTGCGGTGGCTGAAGCTGAAACTGCGGAGGTCAATGTAACCGCGGCCAACGAGTATCGTGAGCAGGGCTGGGCGACCTCCTGGGATAAATTCACCACAGAAACTCAGCCGCAGCCGACTCGGGTGGATCCTTCTCGGGCAGGTTGAGCCGTCACCGATCAGCCTGCGGGGAGTGATAAATAATCCAGCAGCTGCGGCATCGCCGTCAGGGTCGTGACCTGCGGGTGAACGATGGCGCGGCTGTAGGGATTGGCAGCGAAATGGAACGTGCGGATCCCGGCACTGATCCCCGCCTGAACCCCTTTCGGGGTATCATCGACAAACACGCATTCCGCCAGCGTCATGCCCATGTGCATGGCTGCAAAGTGCAGGATGTCCGGCTCCGGCTTCCAACTGCTGGCTTCAAAGCCGCTGAACAGTTTCCCGTCAAAGTAGGGCAGCAGCCTGGTCAGGCTGAGGGTGTGCTCAATTTTGCTGACCGGCGCATTGGAGGCAATACACATTTCACAGCCCCGGGCGTCCAGGGTTGCCAGCAGCTCCGGCACGCCGGGGATCGGGGATAGCCCTTGCTCAAACAGGCGTCGGCACTCTGCCCGGTAGAGGGGCTCCAGTGTATCGACCGAAACCCGGATCCCGGCCCGGACCCGGGTTTCGGTGAGAATGTCGGTAAGCTTGCCGCCCTGAAAGTGGCGCAGGCATTCCTCCAGGCTCAACTGGGCTCCAAAGCGGTTAAACACATTGACTAACGCCTGGTTACACAGGGTTTCGCTGTCGACCAGGGTGCCGTCGCAATCAAAAATGATGCAGCGAATGTCAGATTGTGCTGTCTGGCGATCATCGGATTCGTTCATCATGGCCGTCCGAATAGGCTATTGTCACAGATATCTCATTGTTAATACCTCAATTCAGGTTCTACAACCGGCGTATGAAGGTTTTGCTATCTTTATCGTACTTAAGGTGGAATTTTTGCGCTTTCTGAGAGTTCTCCCTCAGCCTGCACAATTCAATGAAAAATTGTCTGGCATACGTGGTGTTCAGGAGGCTGTGTCGGATCCGCAAGGCCTTCGCGGCGCGGATTACAGCGGTGGCTTGCCGCGGCAAGCGTTGTTGGGTAAGTTGTCAGAAACAGGGAACCACAGGCGAAGCGTCGCGGGAGGAACCCAGCCGCGCAGTAGCGAACCTCGGGAACCGTCGGCCAGCCATACCGGGCTGGCCGTGCGCAGTGGTTAAGGATAGTCAGATAATAAAAGGGGTGGCCTATGTCATCATCCATCTTCCCTTCATGGCTGGGCGGCTATGAAGTGCGTGAACATCTCAAAAATCCGAATATTTCCGTCGGCGAGCATACGTATTACTCCGGGTATTATCACGATAAACATTTCGAGGATCACTGCGTCCGGTATTTGCTGGGGGATCATTCCAGCCGGGCGGTGTGGGAATCCGGGATCTTCGGGGAAGTGGATAAATTGGAGATCGGCAAGTTTTGCTCCATCGCTTCGGGGGCGACTTTTATGCTGGCCGGCAACCAGGGTCACCGGCACGACTGGATCTCTTCGTTTCCGTTTGATGTGAGCAAGTTCGGCAATAAAGTGAAATCCGGGTTCGAACGCGCCGGGGATACCATCATCGGCAATGATGTCTGGATTGGCACCGAGTGTGTGATTATGCCGGGTGTCACCATTGGTGACGGCGCGGTGATTGGCGCCCGGGCCGTGGTCACCAAAGATGTCGCACCGTACGCGGTGGTGGTGGGAAATCCGGGGCAAACCGTGAAGAAACGTTTCACTGACGAGCAAATTGCGATGCTGCTGGAAATGAAGTGGTGGGACTGGCCGCTGAAAACCCTGCAGGCTCATATGGATTTGATGTGCAGTGCTAACGTCGAAGGACTGTTTGAACGCTATTGCCAATTTCCCCGTTAGTCTTCGTAAATTCCCGTCAGTCACAGCGAGTTGCTGTGACCGGCGGGGCTGACGGTGGTTTCTGGCTGCCCTAAGGTTTCAGGCGATACAGCGCATTTGGGTTGATCGGCTGGGTATAGTCGATATTTTCAAAGCCGAAGCCGTTCAGGTGAAGGAAATCAGTCAGATAGCCGTCAACATCCCCGTATTCGCGGAAATTTTCCGGTGTCATTTGCGCCAGTAAACGGCTGACTTCCTGTTGCACATCATTGCTTAACTCCCAATCGTCGACCCGGATCAGCCGCTGCTGGTCTGTCACGACTGCTCCGTTCGCCGGATAAAGGCGCTGGCTGAGCAGGCGTTGCATCTGTTCGATACAGCCTTCATGCAAGCCTTTGGCCTTCATCACCTGAAACAGTGCCAGCAGATAGGGCGACAGGCCGGGAATAAACACACTGGCTTTGGTGATCAGCGCTTTGCAAACCGCCACATAAGCTTCACCGCCGATGGATGCCAGCTGCTGGTGGAGCTGATCGGCGGTCTGATGCAGATCTTCCTTAGCCTTCCCCAGCGTGCCGTGGTGATAAATCGGATAGGTATGCGACGGGCCGATATAGGAATAGGCCAGCGTTTTACAACCGGGTGCCAGCACATCGGCCTGGGCCAGGGTGTCAATCCAGCTTGCCCAGTCTTCCCCGCCCATCACTTTGACAGTGTCATGGATCTCCTGCTCGGAGGCCGCAGGCAGGGTGGTTTGCGTTAAGATCTGGTGTTCCAGATCCAGGGTTGCTCCCTGATAAGGCTTGCCGATCGGCTTGATGCTTGAGCGCCAGAAGTCGCCGGTGTCCGGGTTGGGGCGAACCCCACTGGCCAGGCTATAGACGATGAGATCGACGTTGCCGCCAAAGTCGCTGCGGATGAGGTCGATCACTTGTTGGCGTGTTGCCGGGGAAAACGCATCGCCCACCAGGTTTGGGGCCTTGAGCCCGGCCTGTTCGGCGGCCTGACGGAAATAGATGTTGTTGTACCATCCGGCACTACCGACCCCTTTGTCAGACGGGCCCCGTTCGAATGAGACGCCGAGGGTATCAGTATCGGTGCCGCCAAATGCCAGCGCGATCCGGGTGGCCAGGCCAAAACCGGACGAGGCGCCGAGGATCAGCGCGCGCTTCGGTCCGGGGCCGATCGGTTGGGCTCCCCGGCAATAGGCGATTTGACATCGGATGGCCTCCTCACAGCCAGACGGATGCGCGGAGCGGGCAATCACGCCCTGAATGATGGGGTTGATAATCATCGGTTTGGTTATCCTGAATTATTGAATATGCATTCGGATTTGTCTGGGTAATCATCGGAATGCATACGCGATTTGTTGATCGATGAATCAATAAATTGAAAAAATATCCCTGATCAGGCGCTATTTTGACCAAGGGTAAACGTTTCCGATGCTCAAAACTTGATCTCTTGCATTAAAATCTAAATTTTTCTTACTTTTTTAAAAGCAAAAGTTGAGTTATTCAAAAAAAATTGAATAATGTAATCAAAATACATAATGCATGAGGTCATGCTGCTCCACACATGCCTCAGACATTATACCTATGTGTTATGGAACATCGCTGTGATCAGAGGTGTTCTGAGCCAACCTAATCTGATGAGATAACTATGAGCAACTCTCTTGTACTGGTAATCAACTCTGGTAGCTCTTCGCTGAAGTTTGCACTGATTGACACTGTCACCGGTGAAGCGACACTCAGTGGCTTGGGTGAGTGCTTCGGTTTGCCTGAAGCAAACGTGAGCTGGAAAATTAACGGCGAAAAGCAGGAAGTGAAGCTGGAAGCGACGGGCAACCACCATCAGCAGGCCGTTGATCGCATTGTCGCGCTGCTGGATGAGCTGGGTATCAAGCAAGATATCGTTGCCATTGGTCACCGCGTCGTCCATGGCGGCGAGAAGTTTACTCAAACGGTGAAGGTGGATGACACGGTTCTGGAAGAGATTGAGAAACTGAGCGATTTGGCACCGCTGCATAACCCGGCCCACGTGATTGGTATGCGCGCGACCATGAAAGCCTTCCCGGCGCTGTCTCAGTACGCTGTATTCGATACCGCCTTCCACCAATCGATGCCAGCCAAAGCCTATACCGGCGCTATCTCCCGCAAGCTGTACAACGACTACGGTATCCGCCGCTACGGTTTCCACGGCACCAGCCATTACTTTGTCAGCCGTGAAGCGGCCAAGGTGATGAACAAGCCGGTTGAGAAGAGTAACTTCATCTCGGTTCACCTGGGCAATGGTGCCTCGGTCTGTGCCGTGAAGAACGGCAAGAGTGTCGATACCAGCATGGGCTTCACCCCGCTGGCCGGTCTGATGATGGGCACCCGCTGTGGCGACCTGGACCCAAGTATCATTGAGTTCCTGCTGAAAAAAGGCTGGAGCCAGGAAGATGTGTTCACTGAGCTGAACAAGAATTCGGGCCTGTTGGGCGTTTCCGGACTGACCAGCGACTGCCGCGGCATCGTGGAAGCGATGGAAAACGGTCACGAAGGCGCGACCCTGGCGTTCGAAATTTTCTGTTACCGTGTGGCCAAGTACATCGGCTCTTACATGGTGGCACTGGATGAGCTGGATGCGATTATCTTCACCGCGGGGATTGGTGAAAACTCCCTGCCGGTTCGCAGCAAGATCCTGGAAAACTTGAAGATCTTCGGCTACCGCGAAGATGCAGAAGCGAATGCGGCCGCGCGCTTCGGTAACCAAGGCATCATCACCCAGCCTAACACCCCGGTTGCCATGGTGATCCCGACCAATGAAGAGTGGGTGATCGCCAAGCAGTCGATGGAAATGCTGCACAGCTAATCCACCCGGCGCATCGCTGACACCATACATCAAACCCCGGCTGACGCTCAGTCCGGGGTTTTTTATTATTCGCTTAATCCGAAACTCGGCTCAGGAGCACGAGCCGCAGCAGAATCCCGGCTCGCCATGTTTTCCTTTCTTCTGCTTGCTCTCATCGGCGCTCTGAGTCTGGACTGTATCGGCAGCGGTGTGTTCAGCAGTTGCTTGCTCGGGTTGGGCGTCTTCTTTTTTGAAAATCTTCTTCACTGAGAATGTCATGCGGATCTCCTTACGGTGGTTTTAATGTTTCATCTTAAATGCATGTTAAGGTTTGTTCGGAGAACAGTCAATGCGTGTGGCGGTACGGGAACGTCGTAACAGTGTTTTTTGTGACTGATGGGGTCATATCACGCCTTGAGAGCATCGCTTCCGGCCGCGAGAAATTTGACTTAATTGCTGTATGTATATACAGTTCGTTTCCGGTGTGAATTTTAAGCCCGCTCAGGCAATTTGTCCGGGAAGACATGGTCTTACAACAAGGAGAGAAGATGATACTTCAGCATATCGATGGCTTTGAGGTCAGCGGATTTTCAGTCAGAACAACCAATGCCGATGAAATGAGTCCGTCGACAGCCAAAATCGGTCAGCTTTGGGAAACTTTTTACGCCCAGGCTTATCCCAAGTTAACGGCGGGTTCGAATATATATGGTGTTTACACCCATTACGAATCAGACCACACGGGTGCGTATGATGTGATGGCCTGTTCAGACGGTTTGGCTGCTGATGCGCTGAATGGAGCGGTGAGCACGCAGATTGCGTCCGGGAAGTACCTGACATTTACCGCCCAGGGTGAAATGCCCCAGGCCGTCATCAGTTTGTGGGGAACTATTTGGGATTACTTCCGTGCTGATGATTGCGCGCACACCCGGGCCTATACCACAGACTTTGAACACTACCTCAGTGCCGATGAAGTCGCGATCTCTATCGCGATTCAATAGGGAACTCCTATCCTTTTGTTTTGACCGCTCATGGGCTCAGCGGATGCGAATGAGCCTGTGACACCCCCGGGGAAACAGCCTATCAATCATCGATCAACCACACGCTGCATTTCCTGAATCATCCTCGTCTCCTGCAACGTCGATATTTCGTTATCCTCTGACACGCTTTTTATGCCAAGATGCTGTATTCACCCCTGTTTATTCACTCAATACCACGAAGGCCTGGTTATTGTCGCCGGATGGATTGAGTCGGAGTTGTTCTTTTCGTTTACAAGGAAGTCACGATGAATTTCGCGTTGTTAAGTCTATTTATTCCTACCTTCTTTTTTGTCTCCATTACGCCGGGAATGTGCATGACGCTGGCACTGACGCTGGGGATGAGTATTGGCTATCGACGCACCCTCTGGATGATGCTCGGCGAAGTGATCGGTGTCGGTCTGGTGGCGGTTGCTGCGGTGTTGGGGATTGCCTCGGTGATGCTGAATTATCCGTGGTTGTTCACCCTGCTCAAGTCGGTCGGGGCAGCCTACTTGTGTTACCTGGGAATTTCGATGTGGCAGTCGAAAGGCAAGCTGGCACTCAGTGAGGACAATACCGAAGTTCAGGCAGGGCGGAATTGGGATTTGGTGATGCAGGGCTTTGTGACTGCTATTGCAAACCCCAAAGGCTGGGCATTCATGGTGTCGCTGCTGCCGCCTTTTATTGACAGCAGTCAGCCGCTGGCTTCGCAACTCACTCTGCTGGTGGCGATTATCCTGCTGTTTGAGTTTATCTGTATGACCATTTACGCCACGGGCGGTAAGGGACTGAAACGGATACTGGGCCATGCCAAGAACATCCGCCTGATCAACCGGATTTCCGGGAGTTTGATGATGGGCGTGGGCGTGTGGCTGTTTGTTAGCTGAGTTGTTTGTGAGCTGAGTTGTTTGTGAGCTGAGTTACTTTTGAGTTGAGCTGTTGAGCGTCGGGCAGGAAAGCTCTTGAACTAAAAAGCCCCGACCGGAAGGTCAGGGCTGGAATCGAGACATTTAGTCGGCAAAGCGTGCTTGCAGTTCATTGAGCGCCTTGGTGACGCTCTGATAGCCACCGGTTGCCAGGTACCAATCCCGCGGGTTGAGGTAATAGACATGCTTCGCCTGCCAGGCTTTTGAGTTCGCGATTTGGGCATTCCCTGCCAGTGTCTGCGCGCCGATCCCCTCTCCGCCGGTTGCTGCACCGCGGTCCAGGACCACCAACCAGTCAGGATTGTTGTCCAGAGCTGTGGTAAGACGTAGTTTGCGGGCTTCTTGCTGCGCTTTCGCCGCTTCAGAGCCCGGCTTTGCACGCGGCGAAGGTGGTGCCGGGTTGACGATAGGTGTCAGCCCCGTGAGATCATACAGCATCCCGAAACGTTCGCCGGGCGCATGGGCAATAATGTGCTCTTTCATCGTGAACAGTACCAGGCCGGTACCCGGCGCCTGGCCTTTCAGCGATGCCAGGGCCTTGTCCAGTGTTGTATTCAGTTCCTGCGCTTTGTCTTGTTTGTCAAAAATCTCCCCCAGCACCGAGATATTGCGCTGCATACCCGGCACAAATTGCTGATCGCCGAGGCTTAAATCAATCGTCGGTGCCAGTTGGCTCAGCGCTGGATAGGCGGCTCTGGAGCGCCCGGATACAATGATCAAATCGGGCTGGAGTGTTTTCAGCGCATCAAAGTCCGGATCAAACAGGCTCCCGACCTTCGCATAACGCTCGTTCGAATAGCGTTTGAGATAATCCGGCCAGAACGCATTCGCATTCGGTACACCCGCAGCAGAAACCCCCAGGGCATCCATGGTGTCCAGTGAAGCCAGATCAAACACCGCAACCCGCTTGGGCAGCTGGGTAATCACGGTGGTCCCCTGAGCATGCTCAACCGTTAAAGGGAAGGCGTAGCTGTAACGGACAGTGGAAAAAAGACAGCAGAGTGTGACCAGTAATAAAGACAGTTTTTTCATATCGGATTCCCGGCAAGCGCCCTGAACAATAAGGTGTCAGCCTTCAGTTCGTGGTGAAAAAGCAGATCAGGGCGGCTTACCTGCTTTTCCGTGTTATGACCCGAACATACACTTAAATGAAAATGATTATCAAATTCAGGTGTGGATTTAGGCACAAATTCAGCGCAAAGGAAAGGCCGACAGGTGGAATCCCTCGGACCGGTAATGGAACATCCGGCTGTGCGGGGGTTCTGAGATGCTGTTGAGTGTCGAATCGCATCAGCCTGGTCCAAAATCACAAGCCTCAGTCAGACTGAGGCTTGTTGGCGTGAGCAGGTACTGCGGTGGGGCTATTGTGGCTCCTGGAGATGACTTCAGATCACGCTCCATTGGTCATCCAGTTGTTGGTTTGCGATGGGTGGGGCACTGATCCGGCTTGAGAACTTCGGTCGCGAGTTGTGTGCTCAGGCGGCTTACGACGCTCAATTTAATATTGAGCAACAAGCCGGTCAACAGGATGCGCCCCCTTGTTTCAACCATTTCAGCATTGACGACATCAACAAAATAGCCTGAACAGGATGGGGCCGTGTTTGCCTTTGCTGTGGTCAACTAAATTTAATGACCCCTTTGATCGTATCTGATTGTCTTAACGTCTCCGCGATCTGACCGGCAGTCTCAATATCTGTCTGAGGGAGCAGAATCGCAAACGTCCACCCACCATAATGACAGATCATGTCAGAAGACTGGATGTTGTTCTTCAAAATACGCGCCACAGTCTTTAGCCCCTTCTCGCCGGTTAAGTGCCCGCCGTGCTGATGACTGTGACCCTAATCATGAATAACCACAATTCTATAAACAGTATATCGCTGACGAAAAGGTGAAGCTCATCACGCAGCTGTGTGAGTTCTTTTCTTGGATGTTTTTACCTTTTTATAAAATTGTATCAATATGTTTTCCTGGTTGTGTGTTCCTTCTGCGTTATCACTAACCTAAATACTCGCCATTCAATTTAATAATTTAGGGTTTAACAGCCACTTTGTTAATTTCTTATGGGTTCGTTAGCTCACCCTACTTAATTATTTCAAGAGTAATAGGACACCACTATGGATATCAGTAATATTTGGCGAAAAGGGGATTGGGCCGCTTTTTTTGGCCTGTTTACCAATAACTTAACTAACTTACTAACAATGATGGGGCTCCTGCTTTTCGTTGTTGGTCTACCCAAAGAATTTGTCATGGGACAAGTGGCGCCTGCATTCGGTCTTGCCGTGATGTGTGCCAGTGTTTTTTATGCTTGGTTTGCCTATAAGCTGAGAAAAGAAACCGGCCGTGACGATGTGACGGCCCTGCCATCCGGCCCGAGTGCACCATCGATATTCACGGTAACCTTCTTGGTGATTATGCCGGTCTATCAGATGACCCAAAATGCCGAGTTTGTCATTCAGATCGCATTGGTATGGTGCTTTGTCGAGGCGATGATCCTATTGGTTGGCTCATTCTTCGGCGATGCGATTCGTCGCATCGTGCCGCGTACTGTACTGCTTTCCTGCCTGGCAGGCTTAGGGTTGACGCTCTTGGCGATGAACCCGATGTTGCAAGCTTTCACAACACCAGTCGTCTCTTTTGTCGTACTTGGCCTGATTTTCATCAACTGGTTCGGCAGCAAGCCTCTGTTTCCTAAAATTCCGACCGGTCTGCTGCTGATCATTGCTGGTACCGTGCTGGCATGGGTTTTCGGGCTCCAGTCAACCGAAGCCATTGTGGCCTCGCTGTCGGATGCCGGCTTTAACCCGCCGAATGTACATATTGATGATTTCATTGAAGGTATTCCACACGCGTTGCCGTACCTGGCCTCTGCCGTACCTTTGGGCCTGGCGAACTACGTGTTCGACCTTGAGAACATTGAAAGTGCCGATGCCGCCGGTGATGCCTACCCAACACGTAAGATTATGACGGTGAATGGCTTCTCCTCCATGCTTGGTGCATTCATGGGCAACCCGTTCCCTGTCACCGTGTACGTGGGTCATGCAGCCTACAAAGAGATGGGCGCAAGTATCGGCTATACCCTGTTTAACGGCGTGATCATGTTCTTGGTTTCTCTGTTTGGCTTGGGAGCACTGCTGCTCAGCCTGATCCCGGGTGCTGCCATCGCGCCGATCCTGGTCTATATCGGTATCGTCACCGCCAATCAGGTGGTTCGTGAAGCGCCGAAGATGGAAGTTCCGGCGATATTCGTCTGCCTGTTCCCGTGGGTCGGCTACTGGGCACTGACCATGTTCAAAAATACCCTGGCAACAGCAGGCACCAATGCTTATGAAGTGGGCATCGACGCCCTGGCCGCAAAAGGTATCTATTACGAAGGCATGGTTGGTCTCGGGAACGGCGCACCGCTGGCAAGCTTACTGTGGGGCTGTATGGTGGTGTTCGCCATTAACAATACGCCGCTGCGCGCTGTTGTTGCTGCCCTGGTCGCTGCCGGCCTGTCACTGATCGGTTTTATTCACGCCAGTAGCGTCGGATTTGCACAGCCGGAATCCATGACGTTCGTTTACGCCTATTTCATGCTGGCCGGATTATTTGGCATCAAACATTACTACAACGAAAAAGAAGTTGCTGGCGAATTAAACAATATAAACACCCAATCAAAAGCCGCGTAAAGGAAACCCTATGAACAGCAATATATCATTATCACTGCATGAGCTCGTCAAAGCAGATTTATATGAAGAAGTCGCGTGCTATTTAAATCAAAATCAGGCCGTTGACAGCCTGGATCAAAATAAGAGTACGCCACTCATGATTGCCGTGCAAAATAATAACGTCAAGATGGCTGATCTATTACTTTCGCATGGCGCAGATGTAAATGCCCGTGACGTGAATATGCTGACGCCTTATTTATGTGCTGGGGCAAACGGGTTCCATGAATTACTGGCACTGACGCTGAAACATGGTGCGGATGTCACCAGTGTGAACCGCTTTGGCGGCACGCCGCTACTGCCATCGAGCGAGAAAGGGTTTTTGCGTACTGTTCAGGTGAGCCTCAATGCCGGGATCCCGGTCAACCATGCCAATAAACTGGGCTGGTCGGCGTTGCTGGAAGCGGTAATTTTGGGTGACGGCGGTTACCTATACGGCGATGTGATTGAAGTCCTGCTTGCCGCCGGGGCGGATTATCACCTTGAGGATCGTGACGGCGTCAGTGCGCTGGCGCATGCCCGCGCCCAACAACAGCACCGCATCGTGGCGCTGTTCAATGATCGCCAAACGGTGCAGGACGCCTACTCCGAGTCGTTACGCTTGGTGAAGCAGCACATTCATGACTTTGCGTATGAAGAAGCCCTGGGCGTGCTGAGCCGCAACCAGCATGACTTTCCCGATGAAGCCGGGTATTTCTACTACTGCGGCTATGTACTGATGGAGCTGCAGCGTAATGAAGAGGCGATTGATGCTTATCGTCGCGGGTTGGCGGTGAGTGAGAATCCGGCGGAATTCTATCTCTATATTGCCAACAGCTACCGACTGGCGAAGCAGACCGAGCAGGCATTGGCTGAGTTTGATCACGGCATTCAAGCCAACCCGCAATCGCCGTTTGTCCGTTATCACAAGTCAAACTATTTGCGTGAGCTGGGGCGACATGAGGAAGCTGTGGCAGTGATGACGCAATTATTAACCATGCAACCTCATCGCTACGATTATTCATTCCACCAAGCGAACAGCTTGCGTTCACTGGGTCGGCATGAGGAGGCGGTTTCCTCAATTGAAAATGCAATTACGCATGATCACACCAACGCGCTTTATTATTTACATAAAGCAAAATCACTGGAACTTATGGGACGAAATGAACAGGCTTTAATTGTGCTCCAGCACGCGATTGAAGTTTGTAATGAGGTCTCGGATTTGGCGGAATATAAAACGGAGATGCTACAGAAGGCATCGTCATAGTGAATTAAGTTCACCTTATTTAATTTATTTTACCTTCTCCACTTTTCGGTCATCATGACAAAGTGCGGTTCATGATGACCTGAATTTATTTGGAATAGAACAGAGGCTAATATGGTCGTTAAATTAATAGTTAAAAAAAATACTTATTTTGATTCGGTTTCATTAATGGCGTTGTCGACAAAAGTCAACGAAATGCCCGGCGTGGAGCAGGCATTTGTGGCCATGGCGACCGATATGAATAAAGGGGTGTTAGATAATGTCGGCCTGCTTTTGCCTGAAGTGAAATCGGCAAACAGCGGTGATCTGTTTATTGTGGTGAAAGCCGAAAGTGATGAGATGTGCGAGCACACGCTGGCCGAGGTTGAAGTGCTGTTAAAAGGTGGCGACAAAGCTGCCGTGGGCCTGGGCGGCAGCCAGGAACCCAAATACACCACGCTGAAAAGTGCGCTGAAACAACAGCCGGATGCCAACCTGGCCATCATCTCGGTCCCGGGTGAATTCGCTAAGCGCGAAGCCATGACGGCCCTGAACAATGACCTGCACGTCCTGATGTTCAGCGACAATGTGTCGGTTGAAGATGAAGTTGCGCTCAAGACGCTCGCCCACGAAAAAGGTCTGCTGATGATGGGACCGGACTGCGGGACCGCGATCATTAACCAGGTCGGGCTCTGCTTCGCCAATAAGGTGAGGGCCGGCAACATCGGCATTGTGGGCGCTTCGGGCACCGGCAGCCAGGAAGTCGCGGCGCGCATCCATGACTTTGGCGGCGGTATTACGCAGTTGCTCGGCACTGGTGGGCGTGATCTTAGCGAAGCGGTTGGCGGCATTATGATGCTGGACGGCTTGCGCGCGCTGGAAGCGGATCCAAGCACGGAAGTGGTGCTGATCGTCTCTAAGCCTGCGGCAAAAAGCGTGGAAGTAAAAGTGCTTGAGCAGGTGAAGCGGATGAGCAAGCCCGTGGTGGTTTGCCTGCTGGGCGGTGAAGAGGCGCCGGTGCGGGACGCCGGGGCGCACTTTGCCAAAACAACCAAAGAGGCGGCGCTACAGGCCGTGCTCCTGGCCGGGGTGAACGAAGACAGTATCAATAAGCGCGCATTAAACCTGCCGCTGATTGAAGAAATCAAAGCAAAACTGACGCCGGAGCAAAAATACATTCGTGGCCTGTTCTGCGGCGGGACGCTGTGTGAAGAAGCCATGATGCTCGCGCGGGCGTGTTACGCCGACGTCTACAGCAATATCGCCAAGCAGCCGGAGCATCGCCTGGCCGATATCAATGTCAGCCAGGCGCACACCTTCATCGACTTTGGTGATGATGATTTCACCAATGGCCGCCCGCACCCGATGATCGATCCGTCGTCGCGCATTGAACGCTTGTTGCAAGAAGCCGAAGATCCCGAAGTCGGCGTCATCGTGATGGACTTTGTCATCGGTTACGGCTCACACGAGGATCCGGTCGGTGTGACCCTGCCCGCCATTATCGAGGCGAAGGAAAAAGCCGCCGCTCGCGGCCAGCACCTGGAAATTTTAGGGTATGTCCTGGGGACGGATTTAGATACTCCGGACATGAATGAGCAAGTTGAGAAATTGGCGCAAGCCGGAGTGACCATCTCCAGCAGCAGCCAGAACACCGGGCTACTGGCGCGCGGATTTGTGAGCAAGGGAGAATAAGAGATGACTAAGATTGCACAACTGTTTTCAAGCCTCAACGTCGTGAACGTCGGTCTGGAATTTTTCAAAGACGACATTCGCCGCCAACAAGCACCGGTGACTCAGGTCAACTGGCAGCCCATTGCCGGCGGGAATACGCAGGTGATTGAGGCGCTGGATAAACTGGCCCAGCCGGAGATTGCCGCCAAGATTGACGCCGCGAACCAGGAAGCGGTACGACGGATTATCGAATCGCACCCGGTTCTGGTCGGTTATGAGCGCGCGATAGACGTTGTGCCGGGGATGACCAAAACCACCATTTTGCATGCCGGTCCGCCGGTCAGCTGGGAAGACATGAACGGGCCGATGCGCGGTGCGGTGACGGGGGCGCTGATCTTTGAAGGTCTGGCAAGCAACCTCGATGAAGCCTTTAAGCTGGCCGCTTCGGGCGAAATCACCTTCTCACCCTGCCACGAACATGATTGCGTTGGTTCGATGGCCGGGGTGACCTCGGCATCCATGTACATGCACGTGGTGAAAAACCAGACTTTCGGCAATGTGGCTTACACCAACCTCAGTGAGCAGATGGCGAAGATCCTACGCATGGGTGCCAATGATGAGAGCGTCGTCGAGCGCCTGGTGTGGATGCGCGACGTGCTGGGGCCGATGCTCAAAGCGGCGATGGCGCAGGGCGAACCGATCGATCTGCGTCTGATGCTGGCACAGGCCCTGCACATGGGCGATGAATGCCACAACCGGAACAACGCGGGCACGGTGTTGCTGGCACAGGCCCTGACACCGCGGATCCTGGAAACTGATTTCACCACCGAGCAGAAAAAAGAGGTGTTCGAATTCATTGCTTCCAGTGATTACTTCTCCGGTCCGACCTGGATGGCGATGTGTAAGTGTGCGCTCGATGCCGCCCACGGCGTGGAAAACAGTACTGTCGTTACCACCATGGCGCGCAACGGGGTCGAGTTCGGGATCCGGGTCAGCGGTGTTCCCGGCTTTACCTGGTTTACCGGGCCGGCCCAGAAAGTTGTCGGGCCTTTGTTTGCCGGTTTCAAGCCAGAAGATTCCGGTCTGGATATCGGCGACAGCGCGATCACCGAAACCTACGGTATTGGCGGTTTTGCGATGGCCACGGCCCCGGCCATTGTGGCTCTGGTCGGCGGAACCGTCGACGAGGCGATCCATTACTCCATTCAGATGGATGAGATCACCACGGCCACCAACCCGAACGTCACGATCCCTTTGCTCAACTTCAAAGGCGTTTCGTCCGGGATTGATATTCGCAAGGTGCTGGAAACCGGTATTTTACCGATCATCAATACCGCGATTGCACATAAAGAGCCGGGGGTCGGCATGATCGGCTGCGGCATTACCAACCCGCCGATTGAGTGTTTTGAAAAAGCCTTAATGACGTTCGCGAAGAACATTCAGTAATTCAAACGTTCATTTCTATTGATGGTTAAACCGAGCGTGAGTGTCTTCACTCACGCTATCAACGCAAATTTATCGAGGTAAAGATGAGAATTGTACTAGCCCTTGGCGGCAATGCGCTGTTAGAGCGCGGCCAGCCATTAACCGCAGTGAACCAACGCAATAATATTAAAAAAGCAGCCAAAGCCATCGCGACGATCGCGCAAGAGCACCAGGTCGTTATTGTTCATGGTAACGGACCGCAGGTCGGATTGCTGATTGAGCAAAATAGTGAATACCAGAAAAACAACCCGGCGGTCACCGCGTATCCGATGGATGTGCTGGGCGCCGAAACGTGCGGCATGATTGGCTATATGTTGCAGCAAGAGCTGTATAATGCCGATCGCACCTTAAATATCACCTCGATGCTGACCCAAACCTGCGTGGATATTGACGATCCGGCGTTTGATGACCCGACGAAATTCGTCGGCCCGGTCTACAGCGATGAAGAGGTGAAGCAGCAGAGCCTCAACAACCCTTCCGCCATTTACAAAAAAGATGGCGACTACTTCCGACGCGTGGTGTCATCGCCACGGCCGACCGATATTATTGAATCAACGCAAATCGAGCACCTGCTGGAGAGCGGCAATACCGTGATTGCCTGCGGCGGCGGCGGTATTCCGGTGTTTAAGGGTGACAACGGCATCTTAGTGGGCGTGGAGTGCGTGATCGACAAGGATTTAACGGCAGAACTGCTCGCGGAGCAAATCCGCGCGGATCTGTTCATTATTCTGACCGACGGGGCCGTCTACCTGAACTACGGCCAGGAAAACCAGCAGGCAATTCAATGCACGACGCCTGGCGAGCTGGCCAATTACCACTTCCCGGCTGGCTCAATGGGGCCGAAAATCGATGCCGTCTGCCAGTTCGTGTCGCAAGGGCTGGGTGACGCGGCGATTGGTGCCCTGGATGAGCTGGAAGCGGTCATTGCCGGTGAATCCGGAACCCGGATCACTCAGGGTGAAGGGATGACATTCTATTCATCGTAAGGGGACATTCATATTTCTGAGCCGCAACTAGCAATCGTTGTGAATCTCCTTGTACCCATAACCTATCGCAAAAACAACGGTCATTTCATGAGTACAGAATAACGTCAACAGGCGGAAGAGTGCCTGAGTGTTTTCTGTTTGTTTTTGCGTGATTCAAACTTACGTTTAAGGTTTTTTATGAAAAAACTAGCAATGATAATGTCTTTATTGGCCCCGATTTCTCATCACGCCGTGGCTGAAACGATTTACAATGGTGATGTTATTCAAGGTCGAAAAGTGATCACTCAGCTTGATGTGTCTGATTTGAAAAAAAACACGGTGACGGAGCTTTTTTTCAGGGCCGGTGATGAAATGAATACGGGACAATATTATTACGTTCCCGTGACGGTGATGAAAGGTAAAAACGACGGAAAAAACGTCATGTTTGTTGCCGGTGTTCATGCCAATGAAATGAACCCATATTTAACCGCCAATCTGATCAAGCAACAGCTGAACACCGATACAATGTCAGGCACGGTGACCATTGTTCACCAATATAATATTCCGGGCTTAGTGGCGAACGTTCGGGAATATGTCCCGTCCGGCCCGGTTAAAGTGAACAGCAACCTAAACCGGGAGGTGGCATTATCTTCAACGAAAAGTAGCAGTCAAAGATATTCCTATTCGCTCTGGAATCATTTGTTAAAGGACAATGCTGATTATGCGTTGGATTTACATACGGCGAACCCGACCACATTTCCGTTAGCCGCGTATTCCGATCTCAGTATTCCGGCCGTCAAAGAGCTGACCCGCCTTTTCCCGCTTGATGTGACGATCAACAGCTCAAGTCGTACCTCCGTCGCCGGTGCCTACAATCACATTGGTGTTCCTGCCTTCACGCTTGAGATCGGCTCACGCGAAGTGTACGAACCGCAGTGGATCAACCAAGCACTTGATGGCGCAATGAATCTGTTGAAGTTCGCCAAAGTGGTTGACGGCGAGGCAAAGCGTTATCCCGATATTGTTGATACGAACGTTTGGCTGGACGTGACCGCAGAGCGAGGCGGGTTTGTCGTGCCTAAGGTGGACGTTTTAGACCAGGTCAAGAAAGGTGATCTGATGTTTGTTCAGTATGACGCCTTTGGTGAGATCGCCAAAGAGTATCACAGCCCTGCCGATGGCCTGGTGATTCAAGTGGTACAAACCCCAATGGCAGAAGCGGGCTCACAGCTTGGGTCCGTGGTCTATTTTGATCCGGCAAAGGCGCTTTCCGACAATGTCGGCTCCGGCTCTGTGGTTGTGAAAGACCTCGCAGCCAAAAAATAGCCGACCCTATCGCCCGGAGACGGCTTCGGGCGGCTCACCACGCTTGTTTCCCTTTGATCTCCTTCTTCTCGGGAGGGCGATTTTCCTGCTGCAACACACCAGCGTCCCCTAACGTCAATGTCGCGCCGGGTGTTATGCCCGGTGCCGTGGTCCTGCTCCAGCATCTTGTTCCAGGCACTTCATAAAACGCCCCGGCTCACTCAATGCCGCATCAAACGTAATCCTCCCTTCGCTGTACCGGTGTTCGATGGGATGGCAGCGGTGACTGTGACCATAATCATGAACAACCACAATAATTCAGATGGTATGTCTAGCATTAAAAAGTGAAGATGATCACGCTACCATGGCGAATATTTTCCGGTTTGTTTTTTTATTGTTGCCGGGGTGTGATCAGGTTTCTCACTTGTTGTTCTATCTCTCTGCTGCATCACCAATCTCAATACCTGCTATTCAATTTCATCATTTAGGGTTTGACTGCCATTTTGTTAATTTTTCATCAGTTCGTTCACTCACCCAACTTCATGATTGAAGAGCAATAGGACATCACTATGGATATAAGTAATAGCCTGGGAAATAAAAAGGACGTATCGAACATGTCCGCTTTTACGCGCCACGACCGGGAGCGCCTTGCGGCCCGCGGCCACGCAGAAGAGGTGCTGCCTCTCGGACCTGATGAGCGTACTTGGGGGACTAAAAACTATATCACGGTGTGGATGGGGCCAATCCACAATATTCTCAGTTACTTTACCGTCGTTGGATTCTTCGCTCTGGGGCTTAACGCGATGCAGGTGGTTGCTGCGATCCTTGTTGCGGCGTGTATCGTTTCTGCTGGCTATGTCTATAATGGTCGCGCTGCAGCAAAGTACGGCATTCCGTTTGCAATGCAGATCCGCGACACCTTCGGTATGAAGGGGGCCGTTTTCCCGGCGATGATCCGTGGTCTGGTCGCTGGTTTTGTGTTCTTTGGCCTGACCACTATCGCATCTGCACAGGCTCTGGATATCGTGCTTCTTCGTTTATTCCCTGGCTTTGCTGAGATCGGCGGCGGCGCAACCATCGCTGGCCTTGCGATCCCAACGGCGATTTCATATGCCGTCATGACCGCGCTCACCGTCATTCTGTATATTGCAGGCCAGTCACTGATCGACAAATTTTCTGCCTGGGCTTCGCCAGTGGTCTGGATATTGATGGTTATCGGCCTGTTCATTGCCGTGGGCAATGCCGGAGGGATTGGTGCAGTCATGCGTTACCATCCAGCGCCAGGCACCGAGGTCACTGTCGTCGGCTTTATCACCTGTGTATCAATGCTGGTGTCGAACTGGGCAGGGCCAATCGTCAATACCGGTGACTTCACACGCAACGCAAAAACGATATCAGCGCCGGCGAAAGGTTTTCCTATTGGCATGCTGATCTCGTACGTCCTGTTTGCGGCTGTGACCATCAGCTTCATGGCGTCACTGTCTGCTGTCACAGACGGTGCAGTCGATGTCACCAAACCAACCATTTTCGTCGACGCAATCAACGCTATCGACAACCCATTCATTGTGATCCTGCTAATCCTCGCCATGAACGTCGGCGCGACGGCTTTCGTGGTGTTTGGGAATATGCTGCCCTCCGGCCTGCAGCTGACCGCACAGTTTCCTCAATTATTTAATGTGAAAACCGGTGGTCTGGTTGCAGCGGTCGTTGGCACGCTGATCCTGCCCTGGAAATTCGTTGAAAACACAACCATGTTATTCCTGTTCTACAGCTTCATCGGCTCTATGTTCGGTCCTATCGCCGGTATTATGCTTGCGAGTTATTACTTTGAGCGCCGTCAAAAACTCGATCTCGATACCATCTACCCGGAGCCTGGCGCGGATGGCGGTCACCCGGGTGGTGTCAACCGACGCGCAGTGGGTGTACTCGTGGGCAGCTTCATCATCACGATGGTAGGGAAAGTGTTTCCAAATGTCCCCGTACTGGCAACCATCAATAGCTGGGCGTTCTTCAGCGGCCTGACGATTGGTTTTATTGGCTACCTTCTGGTCGGTGCCCGTAAAAAAGCTTGATCACACCTGACGAATCTCATTGAACAAACGGAGAAGATCATGAACCACAAGAACAATATGGAAAACTACTTTCACCTCGCCTGTGATGCCACGATGGCTGGGATGCGCGAAGGCACTGGCGGACCATTCGGCGCGACACTGGTGCGAAACGGTGAAGTCGTTTGCGCCGTGGGCAACACCGTGCTCAAGGATACCGATATCTCTGGCCACGCTGAGATGGTTGCGGTGCGCGAAGCCTGTCAGAAGCTCAACACCCTGGACCTTTCTGATTGCGTGATGTATGCCACGTGCGAGCCTTGCCCGATGTGTGTTTCCGTGATGATGTGGGCCGGTATCAAAACCTGCTACTACGCATCAACCCATGTAGATGCGGCAGCGCACGGATTTTCGGATCAGCACCTACGCGACTATCTCGACGGCACCGACACTTCGACGCTGGACATGACCCACATTGAGGAAGGTCGTGAGGACTGCGCCGAGATCTGGGCGGAGTTCCGGCGGCTGAATCATATCGAGGCCGATGTCTGATCCACGAGCGAGCCGCGGCGCCAGGGGCTTCCCCTGGCGCCTTCACCACACCGAACAAAACGAGCCTGCCTGCCATTACGCCAATTGAACGGCCGAAGGCGATCCCCCCACACGGCTGCAAGCACCTCCCCGACTTTACCTTTGAAATCATGCAGGCTTCAGGCTCAATCAAGCTGTCGCTTACCTGCCGCTACTATCTGCCGCTGCAAACAGGTGGATCCCCACAAAAATGCCACACAGGGTGTCATGCCCGGAAGAGTGGCCGTACGCAAGCATGTTGTCCAAAGCTCCGGGCAACTGATCGGGCTCACTCAACACCGCATACAACGCAATTATCTCTTCGTTGTACTGATGTTCGGTGGCCAGTGACAGCATCGTCGCGCTGACATCGGTAGTTTGCGCCAGACTGAGCCGACACGCCTGGGCGATCACTGAAAAATAGGGGTGGTTGATAAAGTCGAGCAGGGAAAGCAACCCCACCAGCAGATCATCTGCAGACGGGGTTAACCCGGCCCCGAAGCCGATGATTGCACTCAGGTCGAGCGGACGGCGCTGTTGATGCAGCGCCTGCACCAAGGCGCGCAGCCTCGGCATAAAGAAATCTGCCATCATCGGCGAGTAATAGGGGGTGTCGCTGGCACATAGCTGCAGCGGCACGCAGTGGTTGAGCAGCGTGTAGATCCCCATGGCCGTCTGGTGCTCGGCCAAGTACTGCGGCAGCTCGGAGATGAGCGCCGCGGGGATCGCGGTGGTCTCCGGCAGCTTGGGGGAAAACACCGTTGTTGCGGGTCCGTGTATGGACAGGCCCGGAGAGCGGGCTGATTGTGCAATGGTCGGCTCAGGGGAGAGCGAGAGTGATACCGTCGCGCCCGGTTGCAGCGTGCGGAACCACGCCGGATCATCGATCAGAATGCCCCTTGGATTCATCCGTTTGGTCGGGGCGAGTACGGAAATCAGCCCATATGGGCTGGCCAGATTGCACGCGGAAGTAAAAACCGAGTGCACCTCAGTACTGAGCGGGGAGTGTATGCGCAGTAAGGCCAGTATGGGCTCTGCAACCTGAATAACCTTCATGTTCAGATCAGGTGAAATGTTCGGTTGTTTTGCAACTGAAACAACGCGACCAGTTCATTGGCAATTTTACTCAAGATCATATTGTGAACATCGTTGATGTAGAGGGCCAGGTAGAAATCGTGTGCTGGCGCCAGAGACTGTAGCTCCTCTATCACCACATGATCTGCGGTTTTACATTTTTCCGGCAGCAGAGTCACCCCAAAACCCACGGAAGATGCGGTCATAATGGCGGCAAGATTACTGCTGCAATAGTTGATTTTCGTGCTGTACCCCAGCTCATCCATCGAACTTAAGATGTGGTCCCGGTAGAGTGCCCCGGTTGGAAATAACACCAAAGGAATGGTGGATTGATGAAATGTCGGGGACGAGGCGCTGTCGAGCCAGAGTAACGGCTCGCGGCGATAGGCATAGGCATTCCCCATAATGGGCTGCTTCACCAGGATCACGTCGTATTGCCCCGCCAGGTAGGATTGGTATAGGTCATTGCTCAACCCGGAAGTGAACTCAAACAAGATATTGTAGTTCTGCTGAAACTTCATGATCGCCTTGGTCACATCCACAGCAAGATCATCGGGCACCCCGATTTTGATGATCGCCTGCTCGTTTTTGGCGTTAAAGCTGTCCACCATGGAATTATTGAGATCGATAATTCGGTGTGCATAGCGCAGTACCAGCTCCCCGTACTCGGTCAGGGCGACTTTTTGCGATGTTCGTATGAGTAGCGTGCTGCCCAGAATCGATTCCAGCCGGTTGATCTGCTGGCTAATGGTCGATTGTGAATTATGAATACGCTCCGCAGCACGCGTAAAACTGCCGGTTTCACACACTGCGATATAGGTTAATAACAGCTGTGGATGGATCAATTTCATAAGAGCAATCCTTATGGACTGGAGGTGGGATATCGCTAATGCTCCCGACTGTCTATCGGTAAATCTAAGGCCCGCTGCGTGGTGTCGTATCGACGGCGTAATTGTGAGCCCATGATGTCGGCCAGTGTTTGCAGTACTGGGCTTTGCTGAGCACAGTACATGGAGAGCGCCATGGCGCGCTCATTGCCGAATGAGGGGTAGGGTTTGACGTCTCGGCCGATCACCGCTCCCACGGGTAACAGGGTTAATCCCAGCCCGGCTTCCGTCGCCGCCAAGACATTATTGAGACTGCCGCTGGAAAAGGCGACGTACCAATGTTTGCCTTCCTGGTTGACTCTTTCGAACATGGTATCGCGATATAGCCCGCCGGGTGGAAAGGTGATGAGGGGCAGCGGTTCGTCCCAGTCATCGGCGTGTTTTGAGGCGTGATACCAACAAAGCGGCTCGGAAAGGGTTAAGTAGTGATCATTCGCGGGCTGAGGCTCTTTGACTACAACAATGTCGAACTCGCCATGGCGAAAGCGCTGGCTCAGATCCTGGCTCAGCCCGGTGGTGACATCGAGACGGAGCTCCTGGTGTTGCTTGGCAAATTGCGCAAAGGTCGCGATCATCTCGGCACTGGCGATATCATCCGGGATGCCAATTTTGAGCGAGGAGCGTCCGGCGGAGTGAGAGAGCTGGGCCTGTGCTTCAAGTTGTAAGGACAAAATTTTACGCGCATAGCTCAGCAGCTTTTCGCCGCCGTTGGTCAGCTGGATCGGTCTCTGGGTGCGATCAACAAGGGCTTGGCCGACCATTTCTTCCAACCGGTTGATTTGTTGGCTGACGGTCGATTGCGACAGGTGGAGCTGCTCCGCGGCCAGGGTGAAGTTGCCGGTTTCTGCAAGGATCACAAATGCGCGTAATAGCCGAGGTTCAAACATCATAAAACTCTCATCAACATCATTTCAAATCCAGCAGGACCGTCGGCTCAGAAGCATCGATCACCGCAGCGGCGCTTGCTCGTAACCAGGAAAAAGTTCTGAACTTAAGAGTAATGCCATTTTATTTACAAGAGAAACAGTATTCGAACTGTGAATAATGAGTATTGGGAAATTTAATTTTTTTCGGGCGATACCAGAACATAGAATGTACTGTTCCGAAGTCATGATGCATCAGGCGTGTAATCCCTTGGAAAATCAAACTCACTTTCTAAAAATGGCATTCACTTTAGCGAAAGAAAACGTTGCTCAGGGGGAGCGGCCGTTTTCTGCTGTGGTGGTCCGAAACCATCAAGTCATCGCCCAGGCCGTAAACCGTCTGCAAGCTCAGGCCAAACCGGCAGATCACCGCGCATGAAGATTGCGGCAAAACTGGAGGGCGAGCAGGCCAAAGTGTTGCTGTTGGTCATTTTGATTGGCCTGAACCTGCGTCCTTTTTTAGTCGCGGTCGGACCGGTGATGGAACAAGTGGTGGCCGGGACCGGGATCAGCTATGAGTCCGCCTCGCTGTTGACGCTGGTACCCATGGCCCTGATGGGCATTGGTGCGCTTGTGGTTGCTTCTCGTCCCGCGCTGATCGCAAAACAGCACGCCTTGTTGGTTGCATTAATGGTCTTGGCTTTGGGTAATCTGCTCCGGTTGTTGGCTGGAAACGGCACGATTTTACTCCTGTCGGCATTTGTGAGCGGCTTAGCCGTTGCACTGATTCAATCGATCATGCCTGGCTTGATCAAGCAGTCCTTTCAACACAATACGGCACGGGTCGTCGGCTGTTACTCAGCATCGCTCATGTTGGGCGGAGCGCTCGGGGCGCATGCGATCCCGGTATTGATAGCACAACATTTTGACTGGCAGCAGGCATTGGCCTGGTTGGCATTACCCTGTTTCGTCGCGGGGATCGCAACGGCGCTGTTTTTGCCCAAACGTTCGGCCCGCGCCTCTGAACAGGTTCAGTTTTTACCGTTGATGGCTAAGCGCAGAACCTGGGAGCTGATGGCGTCATTTGGGATGGTGAATGGCGCATATGCATCACTCGTTACCTGGCTGGCGTCCTATTATCAACTGATGGGGTGGAGCACAGAGAAAAGCAGTCAGTTGATCGTGACGTTAGCTGCCTGCCAGGCCGTGTCTGCTTTGTTTGTGCCAATGTGCATGAAGCCCCAGCACGATCGACGGCCCTGGATGCTGCTGATGTTGGCGTTGCTGGCGCTTGGCTTTTTCGGCTTCATTTATGTGCCGGAGACGTTTCCTCACCTTTGGGCCGGCGCCTGCGGGGTTGGATTAGGCGGTGCCTTCGCGCTCTCGATCATTATCGCGCTTGAGCATTTTAGTCATGTGCACAAAGCCAACGCCTTAACCGCCCTGATGCAAGGTGGCGGCTTTATGCTGGCTTCGCTGTTTCCCTTTCTGTTTTCGCTGTGGGTACAAGTGACGGGGGAATACACTGATGGTTGGATAATGCATCTGGTGCTGATCTGCCTGACTTCGCTGATCTGTATAAACTTCAACCCCAAGTCATACTCGCTTGCGATGGCTGATCGTCGTTCATAGCGCGTTGCTTTGTCACGTGCCTGCCTTGATGGCCTGCCACCCATCGCCAGATAAGCTTTAACTTAAGCATGGAAAATGCACAGGTAGCGGCTGCTCGGTTGCGATCATGTCCGTCCGCAAGCCGCGGTTTCTCATCGATGACTGTGAGTCCGGACGTTGCTGTGGCTTGAGCTTGGAGCTCTGTTGTTCATAGCGATGTGATCTATCTTATTGCATTTAGGTATATTTAAAACGCGAGAGAAAAGTTGTATATCAGCCGATAACCCCTAATTCTTTAGGGGTAAACACTGATATATCAATCAAAAGTCATATGCTCGAGTGGTGTGCTTTACGGCGCTGATTATGACTGGATAGTTAGGGTGCGAGATGGACTTTTTTACAAGCCATATGGTCATTCATGGACAAAGCTATCAGTGCAAACTGTCCTATGATAAGCGGAGTCTGCTCATCCCATTTTCCGAGTTATTGGTTTGTGTTTTGTTCTGGCATAAAACGGCTGTAATAGATGGTGATCCGATTGACGTAAAAGGCGCGTTTATTGTGGAGAGTATGGGCTTTGGCGGGAAAGACAAGTTGCTGAAACTGAAAATTTCATGGAAAAGGTGCACTGATTGAGGCGGGACAGCAACGGCCGTTTGTCCCTCGGTATCATCCTGAAAGTGCTGTCACTCATTATTGGGTCACGGCTCATCGATTCATCAAGACATCGCCAACGAGCCTATATTGCGTTTTCTCGGGAGCGTTCGACCGTGTTTCTATATGATTCAATGTCGTCATTATCTCGAGCGAGACAGACTCGATTCCGACCCAGTCGTTTGGCTTCATACAAGGCTGTATCCGCTAACTTAATCACCCCTTTGACCGTATCAGATTGTGTGAGACTGGCGCACCCGATTGAGATCGTGATTTGTTGTTCGGAGCCACGGCCTAAAAGATCACTGAGATCTTGCTGGCTTACCAACTGCCTTAACTTCTCCGCGATTTGACCAGCAGTCTCAATATCGGTCTGAGGGAGCAGAATCGTAAATTCCTCACCACCATAACGACAAACCATGTCAGATAAACGAATGTTGTTCTTCAAAACACGAGCCACGGTCTTGAGCACCTTATCGCCGGTTAAGTGCCCGTATGTATCATTGAAGTTTTTAAAGAAATCAATATCTAATATTAATAAACAATTGGCTTCGCTGTGACGGTTTTGTCGCTCAAACACTTCGTAAATTTTTTGGTCAAACTTCGTCCGGTTGCACACCCCTGTCAGGTTGTCTGTCACAGCTGATTGATGGAGTTTCTTTTCAAGGAAACGTCGACGCTTATCAAACTGCTCATAGGTAATACTACTGATAAGCATGGTGAAAATAAGGTAGGAACACACCACCACCACATAAATGGCAAACCCGTTGGTTTCATCATCATGGAGCTTGGTCGTGATAAAGCCGCCGATAAGGCAAAATAGCAAGCCACAAATTAACTGTATGCGCACTATTTTGGCACCCACCGTTGGTAACAACAGCGCCTTCAGGGCACCACGATGCGCCGTGAGACCAAATATTGAAACGGTTAAAAAGCAGCCCAGTATCGTCGTGACAGGCGACATCTGACCGTAAAATGAGTCTGAACCGTAAGCGTAACCAACAGCAGAAACGAATGGCAGGAAAATCGCAATAATGGCAAAAAGCTGTACTAAGTACCAATGACGTTTCTTTAACAGTGCAAAAATTGCGATTGCGCTACAGAGTTGCATCGCCGACGTATTCAGCCCCATTTTGATGGGGTATGTTCCGTGAAGTGGGATGTCAAAAAAGCTGAAATTACTCAGAATCGGGTCGATGAAGTTGATTCCTGTCACTTGTTGTTGCAGGCGAATCGCCAAGAAGCCACAAGCAACACTGACCAGGACGAATGCTGCCTGAGTTGCTCTTTTTCGCAGAACACATGCGCCCGACAGAAGCAGGAAAATAAAAGCCGTCATCGGATGCGTCGCTGCGCCGCCGGTAAGGGGTCGATAGAGCCAAGGTATATCAAGCGGGTACGAAGAAAAAATGAGAATTGATAACAATACAGCTACCACACATGCCGTATGACTGTAACAGAGAACTTGTGAAAAGAGTGCCCGATGCTTCATTGCTATTTTGCTCATGCTCTCACCGAATAGTTTGATCCTCAATTGTAAATTAATCAGGCTGTTTATACATGATCAGCTGTCATAGAAAGGACATTAATACCAAGGGGTTCATGTGTCGCGAGTTCCTGTTGCCGCGCTATCCTCCCAGCTAGCGCGATCTGCCTGTGATACGGTGTGAATGTCTTTTTCCTGTGGATGAAGTTGCCGCGAGCGGTTGATTGCCGAGCGGTCGATTCAGGCGCGCAAGAGTGATCGGCGGCGTCTCTTTGCCGCAGGTCACAGACCAGCTTTGTCATCGTTTTGAATTATATTGGTGAGATACCAACGAGCGTTTTAATGAAAAGCAATTCGGCAGGATGCGAAGCGCAAGAGATGAATCCAGTGCTATAAATGCTCTGTTGGCCAGGCAATCGTGAGGGGAGAAAGACGGTGAACAAACTATTATTTTTTTTCGCAGCAGGTTGTGTGGGGGCATTGGTCAACAGCGTGACCGTTTGGTTGTTCGGCCAATTGGGGATCACGGCCTCTTTGGGTGTGTCCATCGCACCGACGTTAACGCCGGCATGGCTATATCCCAGACTTGTCTGGGGAGGGATTTGGGGACTTTTATTCGTTTTGCCGCTGATGCAATCAAAGTTGCTTGTGAAGGGGGCAATTTTAAGTTTGTTTCCCACTGCCGTTCAGTTGTTTGTTGTCTTCCCGTTTAAGGCGCATAAGGGCATTGCCGGTATGGAGCTCGGACTCTTCACGCCAATGTTTGTGATATTTTTTAATTGGGTCTGGGGTGTGACGACAGCCCTGATAATCAAGTCTGCAAAATAATCCGATTCGGATGCAAGCCTCTCAGTGGTGTCCCATATTCAGTGGCTTTGGGGGGATTCCCATGCTTCCCCGATTCTGACCCTTGCGCACATCTGGCATAGCTGCGTCGGCTGTAGCCGGCCATAGCGGCCACTTCCTTGCTGGCGACATGGCGGATCTTGGGCAATGATTGGTGGAGATTGCTATGCCGGTTGAACCGGCCGTTCATCCAGATGCTGCCACAGTGCCATGACTATAGACGCGTTTGATCCTGACCAGTTATCGCCGATTTCCATCAGGGTCTGGGAATCCAAGTATCGATTGTTCAACGACCCGATCAGGGAAACGACCATCGAACAAAGCTGGCAGCGGGTGGCCAGTGCTCTGGCCGGGCCTGAAAAACAACAAGCCCATTGGCGCAGGCAGTTCCTGCAAGTCCTGTCCGATTGGAGCTTTCTGCCGGCCGGGCGGATCCTGGCGGGGGCCGGCGTCGAGAATCATCGCATTACTTTGCTCAACTGCTTCGTCATGGGGGCGATCCGGGACTCGGTGCCGGGGATCAGCCGCTCCCTGCGACAATCGGCAATTACCCTGCAACAGGGGGGCGGCATTGGCCTGGATTTCTCCAGTCTGCAACCGGCCGGCAGCAGCCCGCTCCATCAGGGGCCGGTCGCCTTGTTGCAGGTCTGGGACGGACTGTGCGCTGCGCTGGTGGCGGAGGGCTCCCGGCGCGGCGCGATGCTGGCGAGCCTTCGATGCGATCATCCGGACATCGAAGCTTTTGTCCGGGCCAAGCGCCAGGCGGCAAGGCTGACCCACTTCAATCTTTCTGTGCAGATAAGCGACGACTTCATGCGGGCGGTGGCCGAGGATACGGACTGGCCGTTGTGTTTTCCGTCCGGGACAGCAACAGGCCCGATAATCAGGGCCAGGGATCTGTGGGAGCTGATCTTGCAGTCGGCCTATGAAGGCGGAGAGCCCGGGGTCCTGTTTGTGGACAGCATCAACAGGGCCAATAACCTGGCCTACTGCGAGCACCTGACCACCACGAATCCTTGCGGTGAAGTACCGCTTCCCCCTTTCGGCGCCTGCGACCTGGGGTCCATCAACCTGAGCCGGCTGGTGTCCCGGCCCTTCAGCGAGGCGAGCGCCTTTCAGTGGCAACGGTTGGAACCGATCTGCACCACGGCGGTCCGCATGCTAGATAATGTGCTGGAAATCTCCCACTTTCCCCTGCGCCAACAGCGCTGCTGTGCCTTGCAGAGCCGACGGCTCGGGTTGGGCATTACCGGCCTGGCCGACTGCCTGCAGATGTTGGGCATGGCATACGACAGCCCTGAGGCCAGGCAGTTTGCAACCGAGCTGATGACCCGGATACGCGACGCTGCCTACGCTGCTTCTGTCGATCTTGCCGGTGAAAAGGGCTGTTTTCCCGGTTTCGACAAAAAAGCCTATTTACAGAGTGCTTATATCCGCTCGTTACCGGCTGCCCTGCAACAAGCCATCGGGCGACAGGGCATCCGTAACAGTCACTTGCTGGCCATAGCACCTGCCGGCAGCATCAGTCTGCTGGCCAACAATGTCTGCAGTGGCATTGAGCCCATGTTCAGCCCGGGGTACTGGCGCCATATCAGTTTCGCCGGTCAAAAGGAGAGCCTCTGGCTGGAGCCATACGGCGTGCGTTTGTGGCGCCACTTCAAGCCCGGACAAGCGTTGCCCGCGACGATGGTGGCGGCCGGTGACCTGCCGCCGAGGGCCCATCTTGAAATGCAGGCCTGCCTGCAGCCCCTGGTGGACAATGCAATTGCCAAGACCATCAATGTCCGAGCCGATCTGCCCTTTGCCCGGTTCCGGGATATCTACCGGCAGGCTTTTCAGCTGGGACTGAAGGGCGTCACGGTTTATCGGCCCAACCTGGTGCGCCCAAATGTGTTGGAGGCGGGGCAGGGCTGCAAGCTGTCTGTCTGCTGACAGGAAAGCTGCTGCTGAGAAAGTTTCCCATTTTTCTTCCCGTCGTTTTGCTTCTACATTGAAAGAACCATGTCATTGAGCCGAGGTGAGCCCGGTGCCTTCGTGCTTCCTGGAGTGAATGATGCAGTTACCGATGAAAGACAGACGGCGAGCTGGCCTGGCCCTGGCCACAGCCCTGCAATCTTTGCCGGAGTGCAGTGACCCGCTGGTCCTGGCCCTGCCCAGGGGTGGGGTGCCTGTGGCTTATGAGATTGCCCAAGTCCTCCGGGCACCGCTGGATCTGATGCTGGTCCGCAAGCTGGGGGTGCCGGGCCACGCAGAACTGGCCATGGGCGCTATCGCCATTGGCGGTTTCAGACTGCTGAATCAGGAGCTGATTCACAGCCTGTCGATCCCGGATGCGGCCATAGACCTGGTGGAGCAACAAGAAAGGCATGAGCTGGCGCGGCGCCTGCGGGCATACCGGGGGGATAAACCGCTGCCTGAACTGCATGACCGCTGCCTGATCCTGGTTGATGACGGGGTGGCCACCGGCGCGACCATGCGGGTCGCCATCGCCGCTGCCCGGCAGCAGCAACCCAAAATGATCCTGGTTGCAGTACCGGTTGCGCCTGTCGATACCGCTGATCTGCTGCGCCAGGAGGCTGATCGGCTGGTGTGCCTGGCCACGCCCGAGCCGTTTTATGCCATCAGTTGTTGGTACCGCGACTTTGATCAGGTCAGTGACGAGGAGGTGAGCACCTTGTTGTTGATGTCACAACAAAACCATGGCTAAGCGCATCCTGCCGTTCGATTTTGGGCGAGTTTCTTTGTCAATGGACTCAATGTGAGCCGCCCCCTTAGCCATGAAACCGTTGGTCGGTGTTGCGCGTCAGCCGTTGCAGGGCAGGCGAAATGTTCAGCTCGAAGTTGGCCGGTTTTGACAGATCCGCCAATGCCGGCGTCATTATAGATAACTGCTGTTTCACCCGCTGACGTAAAATCTCGAGCGGTTCTGGTGCGGCAAGCCGTTTCCCGTTCCGTATGACCGGCTGTAGCAAGGGCTGTCCTTGCTCCGATATTTCTGTGGCTAAGCAAAGCTGATCATAGTCCAGTTGCCCATTGTCTTTCAGATGGCGATAAACCTGCTTGCAGCCAGGCCAGGTCGCTTTGCCTTGGGAGCGTTTACGTCGTGCGATGCCCGCGTATTCCTGGAGCTTATAGGCACAGTTCAGGAAAGGGGCATCTTCTGAGGTCGTCAGACTGGTCCCAATGCCATACCCATCAACCGGGGCCTGTTGCCGGCGTAACTGTTCGATCAAATACTCATCGACACTGCTGCTGACAATGATCCCGATTTCCGGATGTCGTGAGCGGTCAAGCAGCGCCCTGACCTTGACGGCTTCCTCCCCCAGAACGCCGCTGTCGATCCGTACCGCCTTGATCGATTTCCCTTCGGGTTTTAACTGCTCCGCCAGTTCAATCACCCGTTCGGCACCGTGGTGACAATCGTAGGTGTCGATGAGTAACACCAGATTATCCGGCTGGCTGACGGCAAAGTTTTGAAATGCTTCGGCTTCCGAGTCATGGGCCTGAATATAGGCATGCGCCATCGTGCCATAAATCGGAATACCATATTGTTGACCGGCAAGGACATTTGACGTGCCGTCAAAGCCGGCAAGATAGCTGGCCCGCGCAGCCAGCATCCCGGCCTCTGCGCCATGGGCGCGACGCAGGCCAAAATCGATCAATCGCTTGTCGGCCGCGGCAAGCCGACAACGGGCAGCTTTGGTGGCGACCAGGATGGGGAACTGCAACAGATTAATGAGCCGTGTCTCGATCAACTGCGCTTCCGGCAACGATGCAGTGATCCGAACCACCGGTTCATTGGCAAAAAACAAGGTTCCTTCCGGTATGGCATCAACTTGCCCGGTAAACCGAAATTTACTGAGGTAATCAATCAGATTACGTCGGAAATAACCACAGCAGGCTAAATACTCCAGCTCATCATCGCGAAAGCGCGCCTGTGTCAGAAAATCCAGTAACTGTTCTAACCCCGCGGCCACTAAAAAGTTGCGTTTGGGCGGCAGCTTGCGTACGAAAAATTCGAAGACCGCCTTCTCAGCCATCCCATGATCGAGATAGCTCTGAACCATTGTCAGCTGGTAAAGATCCGTTAACAGCGGGCTCTCATAGATTGCCATTTTCCAGCTCCTTCACACCCGTCTCCGTGGATCCGGCCTCTCTCCCGGAGCGTATCGTGAACATCACCGGAATTGAGGATCACGGCTTGCGTAGTCGACTTCAGTTGAGTCACATTCCCCCCTTTGATTTTGTCGGGTCCCGTATTCAAGAATAGGATACCTGCGTATGCGTAGTCCCCCTCTCTTTCATACTTGTCTATGCTTTTGAAGCGACCATTTTTATCAGTTTCGCTGAGTCACTGCGGCAACGTGCCCGGCTGATGCCACACCCTTGGAGGTTTTTTATGAGCTTTCGTCACCTGCTGCTTCCTGTTGCCCCTGATCAACCGCTGGGGGATGCCTTCCAGGAAGTGTTGAAAATTGCCGATACCCTGTCGGCCAAGGTCACTTTGGTCACGGTTATTGAAAAGCTTGATGAGCTGAAAGAAATAGCCAAGTACTCCTGCACGGCTTTAGGCCTTTTGGATGAGGCGACGAAATCATCGCATCAGGCCCTGGAAAAGAACGTCCAGGTTTTGAAAGGCAAATACCCGAATATCCAGTTCTCGGCGTTTGTCCGGTTGGGGATCCCGTTCATTGAAATCATCAAGGCGGCTGATGAATTTGAGGCCAGCATGATCGTCATTGATACGCATCGCCAGGATAAAACGCAAGCCTGCCAGCGGGGGAGTACCACCCGTCATTTAATGCGAAAATCGGTGCTGCCGATTTGGTCCAGTAGCATGCGTGATGCCTCGATCCGCCGGATTGCCGTGGCGGTCGATGTGTCCTCTCCGGAGCAGTCTTCCTTCAATGAGAAAATATTGTCATTGGCTTTAGAGGTTTGCGCCCTGACCGGGGCGGAGTTGATTCTGGTGCATGCCTGGCGCATGGAGCTTGAGGGGTTTTTCCGCAAGTGGGGGAGTTACCGCGAGCTGGATGTCGATTTAATCGCGAGAGACATGCGCACCGACCGTGCCGAACGGATGAAATCGCTACTGGCACCGCATACCCATTCGCCGGTAAAACAGCAAATGCAACTGCTTGAAGGGGAAGCCAAAGTGGTGATCCCGCGCTTTGTGACGGAGCAGGCGATCGACATGGTGATTATGGGCTCGCTGTCCCGGACCGGGATCGCCGGTTTTTTGATGGGTAATACCGCAGAGTCCATGCTTGATAAACTTACCTGCTCCGTGCTCACCCTCAAACCCGATGCGTTTCGCTCGCCGGTGCTCGGGGGAAAATAAAACACCGGTGAGCTGCTGGGTGTTATCTATTATTCACCGCTGAGTTGCACGCGGTTGCGGCTGACCAGATCGACCAGAAAGTCAGCCACCGCCCGCGTGCGGCGCGACTGCGCCAGATCCGACTGGATGGCCAGATAAATCGGCTGATCGACCCCGAGATCTGATGCCACACACACCAACCCGGCCTTCACGGCAAGGAAGTGGGGTAACACCGCCAGTCCGAGCCCGGCTTGGGCTGCGGCGACCTGCGTTGCGACTGAGGTGGTGGTCAGCACCGGCTCACGCCCTTGCAGGACGCGCTCGACCCATTGTGCGGCAGGCAGGTGGGACTGCATTTCGCTCCAGGTAATGAAGGCGTCCTGATCAAAGTTGCCTGAATCGGGATGGATGTTGCGCTGCGTCAGATAGCTCGGGTGGCCGTACAGCCCGTAGCCCAGCGAGCCCAAACGGCGGAGGGTGACGTTGCCCCGTTCCGGTTTCACCATCCGCAGCGCCAGATCGGCATCGCGTCGATGCAGGCTGACTGTCGCGATATCCGTCACCAGTTCAATCGTAATGCCGGGATACTGTTGGTGGAACTCAGGCAGGGCCGGGAGGATGAGCTCCGTTGCCAGGTTCTCGGCAGTGGCCAGCCGTACTTTCCCCGTCATTTGCGCGTAGGTGGCGACCCCGGAGGTGAATGCCGCGGCGGCCGCTTCCAATGCTTCCGCTTTCTCAAGCAACCCCGCGCCTTCCTCCGTCAACTGATAGCCTGACTGCTGGCGCACGAACAGCGGCAGGTTGAACGCCGCTTCCAGTCGCTCGATGCGTCGGGACAGGGTGGCAATACCGAGGTTGAGCTCGGAGGCCGCGCCGCTCAGCGTGCCGTGGCGGGCGACGGCAAGAAACGCGCGGGTGTCGTCCCAGACCCAGGTTCGCGGCATCTGTTTTTCAAAATTGGAAATCGGGTTACCTAAATCGTTCATTTTTTTCATTCCCGGATGGTGCCACGATGTTACTTCACGATTCAAGAAAAACGGTAAGAAGAACGACAAGGAGAACGAAGATGGAAAAGCGTACGCTGGGCACCAATTTATCGGTTTCGGCCATTGGCCTGGGCTGCATGGGCATGAGTGAGTTTTACGGCCCGCGGGAAGATCGCGAATCGCTGCGGGTTCTCGCGCGTGCCGTCGAGCTTGGGATCGACTTTTTTGATACGGCAGACATGTACGGACCGCATCACAACGAGGAACTGCTGGGGCGCTTTCTGGCGCAACAACAGCAACCGGTTCGGATCGCGACTAAGTTCGGCATTGTGCGCCGCCCCGGTGAGTATCGGCGCAGTCTGAACAATAGTGCGGCATATGCGCGCCGGTCCTGTGAGGCATCGTTGAAACGGCTTGGTGCGGAGCAGATTGATTTGTATTACGTGCATCGCATCAATCCCGAAGAGCCGATCGAAGAGACAATCGACGGGCTGTCGGCTCTGGTCAAAGAAGGGAAGATCGCGCACATCGGTTTGTGCGAGGTCAGTGCCGACACTTTGCGCAGGGCGCATGCGGTTCATCCGATCACCGCGCTCCAGACCGAATATTCGCTCTGGACCCGGGATGTGGAGCAGGACATTTTGCCGACGTGCCGCGAGCTCGGGGTGGGATTCGTGCCCTATTCTCCGCTCGGCCGCGGATTCCTGACCGGCCGGTTCCAGGACACGGCGGCGTTCGAGGAAGGGGATTTCCGTGCGCATCTGCCGCGCTTTGCCGAAGAGGCCATGGACAGCAACCGCCGGATCGCGGACGTGATTGCCGGCATGGCAGTAGAGAAGGGCTGCACCCCGGCGCAGCTGTCGCTGGCCTGGCTGTTGTCCAAGGGGCCCGATATTGTGCCGATCCCGGGGACCAAGAAACTGCGCTATATCGATGAAAATGCAGCGGCGGCACAAGTGATGCTCAGTGCCGCGGAGCAGCGCCAGCTTGAAACCGCGACCGAACGCCTGCCGGTGATGGGGGAGCGCTATACCCCGGAAGGCATGAAGGGGGTGAATGCATGAGCGGCGAGTTTTCCGCAAGCCATGCGGGGCAACCGGCATCTGAGATGGCTACTCAAAAGACGACCTGGCGGAACTGGGTTGCCGTGACGGCACTCGGCATTGGCAGCTTCACCATTGTGACCTCTGAACTGGCACCGATTGGGTTGCTTTCCGGCATCGGTCATGATCTCGGGATATCCACCTCACAAGCCGGGCTGATCGTGACACTCTATGCCTGGATCGCGGCTGCTGCTGCGTTGTTCTCGGCGATGGTGTTGTCTCGGGTGCCGCGACGACCGCTGTTGATCGCCCTGATGCTGATCTTGGCGGTGTCCAGTGGTGCTGCCGCGATGGCCGAGTCTTTTCCTGGGTTGATGGGCGCACGGGTGATTGGCGCGCTTTCCCACGGTGCTTTTTGGGTCTCTATCGGTATTGTGAGTACCCAGTTAGTCCCGCCTCACCGGGTTGGCCTGGCGACGTCGATTATCTTCGGAGGCGTTTCGGCTGCCAGTGTGCTGGGGGTGCCGCTGGCGAGTCTGATCGGTACTGACGAAGGGTGGCGTACTGCCTTTGCCGCGGTCTCCGCTTTGTCTTTCGCGGTGGCACTCATCTGCGGCATGACGCTGCCGAAGCTGCCCGGGAGCCAAAGTGTCGTTTTTTCTGATATGGGCCGGGTGTTGTCGAACCCACGTTTCTTGCGCATTTTCGCTGCGGCGGTGCTGGCGATCACCGCGCATTTCATGGCGTTCACCTATATCGAGCCTTACCTACATGCACAAAGCGCGATCAAGCCTTCATTCATTGCGCCGTTGCTCCTCGCGTTTGGTGGTGCAGGGCTGGCCGCGAACGTTGTGACCGGCGGCCTCATCGATCGCAGGCTCAAACAGGTACTCATGATCTCGCTTTCTGTCGCTTCGGGCGCGCTGTGGCTGTTGTCCTCGTCGGCAAATATGCTTGGGCTTTCGGGGACGACACTGATGCTGATCCTGTGGGGTGGGGCAATCGCCGTTGTGATGGTGAGCTTCCAGACCTGGATTCTCAAAGAAGCGGGTGTGGATGCTTTGCCAGCCTCAGCGATTTACGTGGCGATCTTTAATCTCTCGATTGGTCTGGGTGCAGTGATCGGCGCTTTCGTCCTGACGTTGGCCGAGCTCTCACAGATCTTTTTTATCGCAGCCACGGCAACAGCAATGGGGGCGCTTCTGATTGTTCTCATTGCCGCCCCGGCGACTGCGTCGAGTGATCATAAAATGGCATCAGGTTCGGATGGGATAGCGGACATGTGACATAGAAGTAGGCATGAAAAGCACCTGATATTCGCCGTCTGCCAGTAGAAAAGACGCACTGACCGACATTTGGGTCAGTGCGTCGTGAGGGGGAGCTGTGTCTGTCAACGGGCGTAAAACCGGGTCGCGACGATCAGGTGCTTCTGTGGCGCTGTGTTGAGGTTGTCCTCGCTCAGCAACCGGATAATGGCGCTGACAAACTCGTCTTTACAATAGCCGATGGTGGAGAACCGGTAGCTGCCCAGCTGGGAAAACGGTGTGTTATCAAACCCGAAGATTGCTTGTCGATCGATCATCGCCGGGCTGGTGGCGCGGAAGAAATCCATTGCCGCCATCGCCATGGAATCAGAGGTGCAGAAGACGCCGAGTCCGTCGGTTTGCGCGATCGGGTGGGACTGTAAATAGTCCAGCGCCGTTTCATAGGCGTAATCACAGTAGCCGAGCTGGACGAGCGTGATCCCGTGCTGGTGCATGGCCTGGCGGTAACTTTCCACCCGCTGCAACTCGACCTGAGATGTTTCACGGCCGCACAGCAAGATGGCCTGGCGGATCTGTTTGCGCTGCGCCTCGGCAATGGCCTGTTCAATGCCAAGCGATTCGTTGATGGTCACCGACAGGCCTTGCTCGTCTTTCCTGCCGTTCAGCATGATGACCTGATTGGTATAGAACAGGTTGGGGGCTTCGTCGGGTTCGATGAGGTCGGAGAAAATCAGCGCCGCGTCGACGCGGTGGACAAAGGGATTGCGCTTGATTTCGGCAATATCCTGCTGCGATCGCAGACGGATAAACAGGGTTTGTTTGCCGAGGGCCTGAATGGCCTGGATCAGCGAGTCAAACAGGGTCAGGTCACTGATGTCGGCAATATGGTTGACGACAATGGCAATCAGGCCGGTCGACGTGTTGCTCAGGCTCTGGGCGAACGGGTTCGCGACATAGCCTAAGGCTTCGGCGGCATCTAGCACCCGCTGTTTTTTATCCGCCGAGATCGGGCGGTTCTTTCCGGACAGCGCCCGGGACGCGACGGCTTTCGAGACACCGGCCAATGCTGCCACATCATCCAAGGTCGGAAGAGAAGGTTTACTGGTCATTGAGCTGTTTCACTACATGATGAATGATCTGAGCGTCCGTGACATCGATAAAGTTATCATTCGCCGAATTGTTGCCCATGACGGCGGCGTCAGCAGGCCGGTTCATTTTGCTAGGTCTTTGTTTTTTACCTGATAAATGTATCTCAGTGGCACCGGTGATATCAATAATTTGCTTTGCATTGTCCCGGTTGACCCCACATCCCGGCATGATGGAGAGCCGGTTGCCTGCCTGTTTGATCAGCTCCCGAATACACAAAGCCCCCTGCTCGGCGCTGGCTTGCAGTCCCGAGGTCAGAATGCGCTCGCAACCGAGATCGATCACCTGCGCCAGGGCGATGGCCGGGTCTGCGACCAGGTCAAATGCGCGGTGAAAGGTGATCCCCAGTCCGGCTGCCTGGGCAACCCATTGCCTGACGGTGTGCTGGTCGACTTGCCGGTCGGCGGTCAGGGCGCCGATGACGATGCCATCCACACCGGCGTCCCGGAAATACGCAATTTCATCGCTTATCATCGCCACTTCGTCGGGCGAAAACAGGAAGTCGCCGCTGCGGGGGCGGATCATGGCATACACCGGGATCGGCGCATGCTGAACCGCATACCGGGTCAGCCCGGGCGTGGGCGTGAGGCCGCCGAGTGAGAGGGCGCTGCACAGCTCGATTCGATCTGCGCCTGCGGCGATCGCGGTTTGAAGTGATTCGATGTTATCGACGCAGACTTCTACGTTTATGTGATGCATTTGTTTTTCACTGCTGTTGGGTGATGATGAGCGCCCTTTCGCCTCAGTGTCGTACATGTGTCGGAACAGAGACGCTGTCGAGACGAAAGGGCCGTTTCAATCGCTGATGTCGAGTTTACCAGACGCCAATCAGCGCTGGTGGATTGGCATCATCACCCCACCATTTATGGTAAGACTTCTCGTAATCGCCGGAGTTGATGTAATCAGAGACGAACATATCCATCCAACGCAAAAACTCCGGGTCGCCTTTGCGGATCCCGATGGCAATCGGATCATTGGAGTGTAGTCCCGGCAGCGTCGCCAGCCGCTGGTTTTGGGTGGCGAGGTAATCAATCAGCGAGCTGTCTTCAATCCCTGCATCGACCCGTCCCTGGCGCAGCAGCAAAATCCCGTCCGGCGCGAAGTTATCGGTATACACCAGCTTGGCACCCGGTACTGCCCGTTTCAGGAAGGCTTCCCCGGTGGAGCCCCGGCCGACGACAACTTTCTTCCCGTCCAGATCGGCAAGGGATTGGATCTTCTGATCTTTCTGATACACCACCCGCAGACCGGCACGGGCGTACGGGAGCGTGAAGTTGACGGATTTTGCCCGGGTCAGTGTGGCCGACATGTTGCCGATCACGGCATCAAGCTGGTCCGAGAATAGCATGGACACCCGCGCGTCGCCGTGAACATCGGTAAAGCGGGGCTCAACCCCCAGTTTTTCGGCCAGGCGGTAGGCCAGATCCACGTCGTAGCCTGCCGGTTGGTTCTTGGTATCACGAAATCCGATAGGCTCGCCGCCGAGCGAGACGCCGATTTTGATAAACCCGCGCTCGCGGATCTCTTCCATCTTGCCCGCCAGCGCGGCGGTTGAGCTCAGCGCAATCACGCCGCTCAGTAATGTTGCCATTAACGTTTTTAGTTTCATTGCCTTGCTCCCTCGTTAACATTTTTCCGCGATGAACTGCTGCGGCTTTTCCATGGCTGATGTGTAAACCCAGTACTTGATGTCTCCCTCACAACCGACATTGACCACGCGGTAGTTGTCGTCTTTGTCGATAGCATGAATCACCACGCCGGCGAGAAATCCCCCGCGCAGTGATTTCAAATCTTCGATGGCCATATCCACCGCCTGATGCAGGGAATAGCCGAGTTTCATGGCCATGACGATGGCGTGGGACGTGTTGGCCCGAATGGTCATTTCGCCGGTGTGGGTACAGGCGGCGGCCCCGAACCGGCTGTCGGCGTAGAACCCCGCCCCGACAATCGGGGAGTCGCCCAGGCGGCCGGGATACTTCCAGGCCCAGCCGGAGGTGCTGGTGGCGGTATAAATACTCTGGTTGCGATCTTTGGTGAGAAACACGGTGGTATCGCGCACTTTTTCCGGATCAGTGATCAAGGTATTGAGCTTGGCCAGCGGTCGCTTCGACATGTCCGGGTTTGACTCGCCGGTGATCTCCTGCAGCTTTTTGAACCAGACTTCTTTGGAGTTTTCCATCAGCGGGTTGCTGCACTGAAATCCCATTTCGTCAGCAAAGCGGGTTGCGCCTTCGCCGACCAAGATCTCGTGGTTGAGCTCTTCCATCACTTTGCGGGCGACGCGGGTGACATGGAAATGGTTTTTGACCGCGCCGACGGCACCGGTACGCAGGGTGTCCCCGTCCATCACCGCCCCGTCAAACTCCATCTCGCCGAGGAGGTTCGGCCAGCCGCCGTAGCCGACGCTGCGGACTTTCGGCTCGGCCTCGACCCGTTCAATACCGCAGAGAATGGCGTCCAGGCCGTTCTCGCCGTGGTCCAGCATGTCGGCGGTTTCCTCAATGCCCGGCCAAGCTTCTGAATTCGAAAGAACAATCATTATTTGCTATCCATTTTGTCTAAGAATCGTTTAATGCGGGGATCCTGTTTGCCGCCCTGCTCGGAGAAGAACTGATCTTTGTCCATGTCGACGCGCACCCGGCCTTCGTCCAGAAAGACGATCCGGTTGGAAATCTTGCGCGCGAAGGCGATTTCGTGGGTGACGAAAATCAGGGTGGTGCCGGTATTGCTCGCCAGATCGGCCAGCACATCCAATACTTCCGAGGTCATTTCCGGGTCCAGGGCACTGGTGACTTCGTCGAGCAGCAAGCACGACGGATCCATCGCCAGCGCCCGGCAAATGCCGACCCGTTGTTTCTGGCCGCCGGAGAGCTGGTCCGGGTAGGCATCCTGTTTGTCGGCCAGCCCGACCAAATCCAGCAGTTCCTGCGCTTTCTGCCGGGCCTGGGCTTTGGGGATCCCGAGCACTTCCACCGGGGCCAGGGTAATGTTGTCGATGACTTTCAAATGCGGATACAGGTTGAAGTGCTGGAAGACCGTTGCGACGTTTTTTCGGATTTCCGCCAGTTCATTGGCGTTGGTGACGGTGAGCCCGCCGACCCTGATGTCGCCGCCATTGAGCTTTTCCAAGCCGTTGATACAGCGAATCAGGGTGGACTTCCCGGAGCCGCTGGCACCGAGGATCGAAACCACATCGCCCCGGCGGATGTGGAGCGAAACCCCGTTGAGAATGGTGGCGTTTCCGAAACGCTTTTCGACATTGTCTATCTGAATCATGATCAATCCTTACAGGCTGGCCCAGTCCTGATGCTTCTTGAGGTGGGTTTCTAACGTCCGGCCGAGCTTGGCGAGCAGCCAGGACAACATGAAATAGGTCGCGCCGATCACCGGCCAGACGATAAACGGCTGCCAGGTGCGCTGATTCAGGATCTGCCCGACTTTGGTGATGTCCATGACGCCAATCACCGAGATGAGCGAGGTGACCTGAAGCTGGTTCACCGCCAGCCCGACCAAAGGTGCAATCGCCACCAGCAAGGCTTGCGGGGTAATGATCTTGGTGAGGACTTTCCACTCGCTCAGGCCGAATGAGCGCGCCGCTTCCACTTGCCCCTTGTCGATGGAGGCCAGGGCGGAAACCACAATGACGGAGATGAAGGCCGCGGTATTGCCGGACAGGGTGATCACCGCTGCTTCCGTCGCGGTCATATCGACCCCCAGCAAAATGGGCAGGCCGAAGTAGATCAAGAACAGCTGCACCAACACCGGGGAGTTTTTCAGAAACTCGCTGGTAAAGGTCGCGGCATGTCCCAGCCCAGGCACCTGATAATGGCGGGTGAGCGCGAGCAGCGTTCCCAGCACTGCGCCGATCAGGCTGGAGATCAGAAACACCTGCAGGGACACGCCGATGCCGCTGAGCAAGACGATGAAGTCGTAAGGTACGAATGCGTTATTCGACACGGTTAATCCTCCAGGACAAATTGTTTGTTCAAACGGGCGTGCAGGCGTGAAATGGCCAGCGACAGGATGTAGGTCAGCACGCAGTAAAACAGCAGTAGCAAGAAATACACTTCAAAGGGCCGGAAGGTTTCTGCGGCAATGATCTTGGCGGTGCCGGTGAGTTCATTCAGCGTGACCGTCGAGAGAATGGAAGTCGTCAGGATCAGGTTGATAAAAATCGACCCCAGCGGGCGAATGGCGTTGCGCAGCGCGATGGGTAAGATCACTTTCTGGTAGATCACCCGGCGCTTGAGGCCAAACGACTGGGCGGCTTCAATCACGTCTTTATCTACCTGCAGCACACTGGCCCGCAGTACATCGGCGCAGTAGGCCCCGACGGCGAGTGACAGGGCAATTACGCCGGTGGTGTAGGGGTCGATGAAAATACCGAGTTCAGGCAAGCCGTAGAAAATGAAAAAGACCTGAACGATAAACGGAATATTGCGGAAACAGTTGATGTATCCGTTGCCGAGTCGGCTCTGCCACGGATGGCGGCTGACACAGGCAAACATGACGGCCAGGCCGACCCCAAAGCTGCCGAGAATCGCCAGGGAGCTGACCGTTGCGGTGATGATAAACCCGTCGGTAAAGGACCCGAAATATTGCGAGATGATACTGAGATCAAACATAAAACCGCCATCCAGTTGCAAAAGTGAAACCGATTTCACTTTAGGCGTTGATGGCTTATTCACAATGTACAAAATAAGGATTTGCAATCTGGATCAGCTCAATTGAATGAAACAACGGTGAGTGTGCATACAAATATGCTGGGAAGGACTAACTTTTCATCATCGTGGATGTTCTTGGATCGAAATATGCCTTAAGGCACAAGGCTTAGGCACATTTGGCGAGAATCGTGGCGCTTGAGGGCGAATGGCGGCGTATCAAGGTACATGGTTTCCATCACAGCGCCGGCTTTGCGCAAACGCTGGGGATGTGACGGTTGAGCCGGTGCAAACACTTCAGCCCTGAAGCTGCGCTTCAAAAATTTCCGGCATGGATTTGGCGGCGTTTTTGATCGACTCGGTAAAGCTGTGGAGCGATTTATGATGCCGGGTGTTGGTCGGGTAGGCGAGGTTGTAGGGGTAGTAAATCGCCGGTTCAAACGGACGGGTGACCACACCGTTGGCGGCCCATACCCGGGCGGCGAACGGCTCCAGAACACCAACGGCCAGCCCGGCGGCGATCATTGAATAGCCGGTGTGCGAGGTGTCGATAAACAGCTGCTTGCTGACTTCGGCTTCAACCGGCTCCAGCGCCTGGCCCAGTTTGCTCCAGTAGGTCGGGTTGGAATCGAGGACAGTGAGCACCGACTCACCGACCAGATCTTCGGCCGTGATGACGCTTTTTCGGGTCAGCGGGTGGTCATGCCGGGCGGCGAAAACAAAACGCGCATTGCCGATAAATTCCTGCTCAATGCCGCTTAACTGCGGCAGTTGCAGCCCCACGGCCAGATCGACCGAGTTGGTTTGCAGCTTCATGACGATTTCCGCCATGCCGTCGGTGTGCACCACGATCCGCTCGTTTGGAAAATACTTCTTGTGCTCGCTGAGCGCCAGCGGGAGCAGGGTACTGGCAATGGCCGAGGTGCTGGCAATTTTGAGCTCTTTGGGTGCCCGGGTCCGGATATGGGCCGCTACCGATTGCAGCTTTTCCAGCCCTAAAAAGCTCTCCTCCACCGAGCGAAAAAACTCGGCTGCTTCGTGGGTCGGGTGCAGGCGTCCCTTGCGCCGTTCAAACAGCAAGAAACCGAGCGAGTGTTCCAGATCACTGATGAGTCGGCTGACCGCGGGTTGGGTGACATGCATTTCCACAGCGGCGGCGGCGGTGGTCCCGCGTAACATGATGTAGCGGAAGGCTTCAATCTGTCGAAATTTCATGGGTTGTCCATAACAAGTGCTTGGCCGTAACAAGTGTTTATTCACAACAAGTGCTTATCCATCCCAAATGTTCATCCATAACATTTGTTTATCGACCATGCCTGAATATAAGTGGATGGTATTACATTTAGTTTACATGATGGACTTAGTTACACAATGCTCAGGAGACATCGTTCCCTGAGTTTCAGTCGTGGTTTCCTGTCATGCATGGAGGTGTGAAGGAGCCAACTTGCAGCCCAATGTACTGTCAGCACAAGGATGAACACGTGACCGATCCGTCTACATCTCAAATTCTTTCCGTCGAAAACTTATCGGTGGCTTTTGGCCCAAATCAGGTGATTGAGAACCTGAGCTTTTCCGTCGTGCCCGGCCGGACCCTGGCGATTGTCGGTGAATCCGGCTCCGGGAAATCGGTGACGTCGCAGTCGATCATGCGGCTGGCCGATATGAGCGGCGCCCGGTATGTTTCCGGTCGGATCCAGTATCGCGGGTCAGCGCAACCGGTCGATTTGTTGACGCTGACCCAGCCCCAGATGCGGCAGGTGCGGGGCAAAGAGATCGCGATGATTTTCCAGGAGCCGATGACCTCGCTCAACCCGGTGTTCACTATCGGCGATCAGCTTTGTGAAGCTTTGCTACTGCATGAAAATCTCTCCAAATCCGAAGCGATGGCTGAAAGTCAGCACTTACTTGAAATGGTGCGCTTGCCGGATGCCAGGGAGATGCTCGGTCGCTATCCGCATCAGCTCTCGGGCGGCATGCGCCAGCGGGTGATGATTGCGATGGCGCTGGCATGTAAACCGAAAATCCTGATCGCCGATGAGCCGACGACTGCGCTCGATGTGACCATTCAGGCGCAGATCCTGGCGATTATGGCGGATTTGCAAAAAGAGCTGAATATGGCAGTGATTTTCATCACTCACGACATGGGCGTGGTGGCTGAAATTGCCGATGATGTGGTGGTGATGTGGCAAGGCAAGAAAGTGGAGCAGGGCACGGTGCAGGACATCTTCGCCCGGCCGCAGCACCCGTATACCCAGGCGCTGCTGGCGTCGGTGCCTCGCCTCGGGAGCATGGCGGGCGAGCCTTTGCCCAAGCGTTTCCCGGTCACGGTGATGGAAGGCGGGATGCCGACCTTGGTGGGCGAAGAGCAGGTGCAGGACACCGCCGATTACAACCAGCCGCCGCTGCTCAGTGTTCGTGATCTGGTGACCCGTTTTGATGCCCGCAAAGGCTTCTGGGGCCGGGTCACCCACCGCATTCATGCGGTCGAGCAGGTGAACTTTGACATCTACCCTGGTGAAACCCTGGCGTTGGTCGGGGAGTCCGGTTCCGGCAAATCCACCATCGGCCGCACCATTCAGCGATTGCAGGCGGCAACCAGCGGCACCATCAGCTTTGAAGGTCAGCCGTTAATGGCGCGCAGTAAGGCCGAGCAGCGCCGGTTGAAACAGGAAATCCAGTATATCTTTCAGGATCCGTATGCCTCGCTGGATCCGAGAAAAACCATCGGCTTCTCCATTGCCGAGCCGATCAAAACCCACCGCCTGATCCAGGGCGAGCAGAACATTCGTCGGCGGGTGGCCGAGCTGCTGGAACGGGTCGGGCTGAGTCCGGAACACGCCTCGCGCTATCCCCATGAGTTTTCCGGCGGCCAGCGCCAGCGGATCTGTATCGCCCGGGCCCTGGCCTCGAACCCGAAATTAATCATTGCCGATGAAGCACTGTCTGCGCTCGATGTCTCCATTCAGGCGCAAATCATTAACCTGTTTATGGCGCTGCAGGCGGAGTACGGCATTGCGTACCTGTTTATCAGCCACGATATGGCGGTGGTCGAAAAAATGAGTCACCGGGTCGCGGTGCTCTATCTGGGACAAATCGCAGAAATCGGCTCGCGCCGACAAGTTCTGGAGACGCCGCAACACCCGTATACCCAACGCTTGCTGAGTGCGGTGCCCGTGGCGGACCCGAACCATGTCCGCACCAGCGTTCGTTTGACCGGAGACATTCCCAGCCCGATTCGGGCAGTCGGCGATGAGCCGAGCACCCTGGCGTATCTCGAAGTCGCCCCCGGCCACTTTGTCGCGCAAGCCCCACAGGAAGGGGCACTCCAACCTACCTTTGACGGAGAATATTTCAATGATGAAGCACAACCCTCAACGCTGGCTTAAGACCCTGTCGCTCACGGCCGGACTGACCTTTTCATCCCTGGCGATGGCGGGCGGAACGCTGACCGTCGCGTCGCCGCAGGACCCGGGCAGCTGGGACCCGGTGGACACTTTTTTGGTCAACTGGGCCTCGGTCGCCACCAATATTTATGACGGTCTGACCTATCGCGGTCCGGATCTGAAACTCCAGCCGGGTCTGGCGACCAACTGGGAGCTGCTCGATGACGGGCGGCGGATCCGCTTTACGCTGCGTCAGAACGTGACTTTCCATAATGGCGAAGCGTTTAACGCCAACGCGGTAAAGTTTACCTTTGATCGCCTGTTGGGCGAGGAAGGGAAAAAAGGCCCGCAACGCTCGAACTATACCGCGATTGAGCGCGTGGACATCGTCGATGACTACACGGTGGACTTCTTCCTCAACAAACCTGATCCGGTGCTGCTGACCAAGCTGGCGGGCTACGGCGCGATGATTGTGCCACCGAAATATATTGCCGAGAAAGGCGAGCAGTATTTCAACACCCATCCTGTCGGCACCGGGCCGTTTCAGTTTGTGAACTATGAGCCGAAAGTCGGCATTGAACTGAAAGCCTACGGCAATCACTGGGGCAGCGCGCCGAACATCTCGGAGCTGAACTACCGCTTTATTTCCGAGCCGTCGACCGCAGTCGCTGAGTTGCAGGCCGGACGAGTGGATCTGGTGATCCCGCCAACCATTCCGATTGCGATGATCCCGACCATTGAGGCCAACCCGAAACTGTCGGTCGTGGCCACACCAAGCCCGACCGTATACGCGCTGCGCTTTAACTCAGAAAGCGGGATCACCCAAGATGAGCGAGTGCGTAAGGCGATGATTTACGGCGTGGATCGCAAGGCGATTATCGACTCGATCCTGGGCGGTCAGGCCGAGCAGATCGCCAGTTTCCAGAGCTCGATCTCGTTCGGTAACGATCCGGCGATGCAGCCGCTGCCGTACGATCCGTCTAAAGCCATGCAGCTGCTGAAACAGGCAGGGGTGAAACCCGGCACCAAGGTGCAGATTGATATTCGCGGCAACGACGCCACCTTTAACGAAGTGACGCAGGCGGTGGCCAGCTACCTGCAAATCATCGGGCTGAATGCCACCATCAAGCCGTACGAAACCAATGTGCTGCTGAACGATATTATCCCGGCGGGGAAAACCGGGGCGATGTTCCAGCAGTCCTGGGGCGGTTGGACCTTAGATTACGACAACACGGCGTACTTTATGTATCACACCGGCGAGAAGTGGAATCCGTATGACAGCGATCCTGATCTCGATCAGCAGCTTGAATCGCAGCGTACCCTGCTGGATCCCGAGCAACGGGAAGCCATTCTGCAGTCGATTGCCCGCTATACCGCCAATCGTGCGCTGGAAATGCCGCTATACAGCCTTAACGCCATTTACGGCGTGTCGAACCGGGTGAAAAACTTTACGCCGGTGCCGGACAGCCGCTTGCGCTTTACGGACGTCACCGTCGACTAAGCAGGACTACGTGCCCTTCAGGAGTGAAGGGCACGGATTGCCGTTTCAAGGAATTCTCATGACTAACTTTATTTTAAAACGCTTGTTGCAGGCGGTGTTTGTGCTGTTTGCGATCACCCTGGTGGTCGCCTACGCGATCCGAATGACGGGCGATCCGGCGCTGATGCTGACGCAGGGCGCAGGCAGTGTTACCGAAGCCGATCTGGTACTGATCCGCGAAGCGCTGGGGCTCAATAAACCGTTTCTGACCCAGTATGGTGAGTTTATCACCGGGCTGTTTGTCGGCGATTTCGGCAACAGCTTTATGGGGGGGACTCCGGTGTCTCAGCTCATCGAAATGTCTCTGCCGGCCACCTTTATGCTGGCGATCTCGGTGATGCTGGTGTCGATTGCGATTTCGATCCCGCTCGGGATCAAAGCCGCGACGGCGCGCGGCAAATGGGCCGATCAGCTGATCCGGATCTGCTCGCTGATTGGCTTGTCATTCCCCAACTTCTGGCTGGCGCTGATGATGGTGCTGGTGTTTTCCATCACCCTGCAATGGCTGCCGCCGAGCGGCATGGACGGCTTCGCCAGCTTTGTGATGCCGTCGCTGACCATGGCGATTATTCTCACCGCCACCAATGTGCGGCTGGTCAGAACCGCGATGCTGGAAACCCTGCAATCTCAGTACATCATGGTGGCCCGCGCCAAGGGCGTCAGTGAAACGGCGGTGCTCTACAAGCATGCGCTGCGCAACTGCGCGATCCCGCTGATCACCTATTTCGGCCTGCAATTTGGCGGCCTGCTCGGCGGGATTGTGGTGATTGAAAAAGTCTTCAACTGGCCGGGGCTCGGCACGCTGGCCTTTGAAGCGGTCGGGTCGCGGGATTACCCGGTGTTGCAGGCGGTGATCACCGTGCTGTCGATGCTCATCGTCGGGGTAAACCTTCTGGTCGATATTGCTTACGGCCTCATTGATCCACGCATCAGAACGGAGTAAGGCCGATGTCTACTGCAATTTCTTCTACACGATTTGCCGGGCTGAAAAACCTGGAGTTTATCCTCGGCGCCACGCTGACGGGCGGCATTATTTTACTGGTGCTGCTGTCGGATGTGATTTTTCAGGATGCCGCGAGCCAGATTAACTTATCGGCCCGGCTGATTGCGCCCTTCACCGATGCCGGGCATTTCTTCGGCACCGATCCGCTGGGCCGGGATGTGCTGGCCCGCGTTGTGGCCGGGGGTACGGTCTCGCTTCAGGTCGGCTTTTTGTCGGTGCTGGGGGCGGTGATCTTCGGCGTCATCATGGGGTTAGTGTCCGGTTACTATCGCGGGATCTGGGATGCCATCGTGATGCGCTGCGCGGACATCCAACTGGCGATGCCGTTTATTCTGCTGGCGATCACCTTCATTGCCATTGTCGGCGGCGGCCTGACCAACATGATCATTTTGCTGATTGTCTCGCAATGGGTGCAATATGCCCGCCTGGTGCGCGGCTCGGTGCTGTCCCTGCGGGATCGGGAGTTCATCCAGTCCGCCAAAGCGATTGGGGTCAGCCATTTCAGTATCCTGTTCCGTCATCTGTTGCCGAACCTGATCGGCCCGGTGATTGTGCTGATGACGCTCAATGTAGCGAACAACATTCTGCTCGAAAGTAGCCTGACGTTTCTGGGGCTGGGCGTCGATCCGCTGACTCCGAGCTGGGGCGGGATGCTGGCCGATGGCCGGACCTATATCCAGACGGCGTGGTGGGTCAGTGTGTTCCCGGGACTGGCGATTCTGCTCACGGTGCTGGGGCTGAATCTGCTCGGGGATTGGCTCCGCGATAGCCTGGATCCGACCGGGAGAACATCACGATGAGTCAGATTTTTACCACGACGATTGCCTCCTCGCTGGTGGCCCTGGTCGAGCAACTGGGGGATACCCGGTATCACGGCTGCACGGTCGAGGCCTGGGTGTTCAGTGATCGCGCTTCCCGTCAGGCGGCAGAAGCGTCGCTGCGGGCGATGGGGGTTCAGGCCCGGATCCACAGCGCCTATAAGCCGCTGCTGCATTTTTTCCTCGAAGATGTGCCGCAAGACGGGTTGCTTGAGCCGATAGTGCCAAGTGAATCGGCCGATTCGCTGGAAGCGATCGAGATCACCTATCCGGTTCGCGAGCACGCCGATCCCAAGCGGTTCCTGCTGGAAGCGTACCCGCTGGCGGCGCTGATCCGCTGCGATAACCTGACGTTTACCCCGGGTGACGGAGAGCAGGACCATTACACCGTGACCGCGCATTGGGTGTCGGGCGAGGTACGTCGCTTTTCGGTGTTTGCGCCTAACCATGTTCATGTTTCCGCTTGCGAGACGACTTACTTGTCGCCGACGGGCTGGTTGCGGGTTGATGATCGCGCGGGGAATCGGGTCCACGATGAGCGTTTTACCACCGACTATGAAAAGGCGTTTGCCTCGGTGATGACGCAGATCCAGCGTCATGACTGGCTGGCGCAGGGCCCGTATTTCGAGCAATTGAAGATCCATGTGGCCGCGCCGGTTTATGATGAGCCGATTGGCTACGGGCATGAAGTGATCAGCCTGAAAGAAGCGCTGCATGAGGATCTGTATTTTTCGGTCCAGGAGTGGTTTAAGTTTCGCGAAGGCAAAGATCTGAACGCCCGGAACAGTCAGCCCGGACAAATTATTCCGTTGATCGATGCCGCGGAAGGGCCGGATTACGCCATTGAAATCCGGTTGGGGCACCATAGTGAGGGGCTGATACGGGACGCCGAATATGACGCGCCGACGCTGGCGTTGGATACGGTCGGCGCACCCCTGCCGGTGGCACTGGTTGGTCAAGCCCTGGCGGACATTCCGGGACAGATCATTGAAGTCAGCGCCTACTCCGGCCGGACAGTACGGGCGAAGTATCATCCGGGTGCGGACAAGGCGGTGATGATCAGCGGTGGTCAGCATGCCAACGAAACCACCGGGGTGGTGGGCGCTTTGCGCGCGGCGACAGTGTTGGCGCAGCAAGCAGAGGCGCATTTCGTGATTTCGCCGCTGGAGAATCCCGATGGCTATGCGCTGCATCAGATGCTGATCCAGGATAATCCGCATCACATGCACCATGCTGCCCGCTATACGGCGCTGGGGGATGATCTCGAATACCGCACCGGGGAGGCGTTGTACGAAAAGACCATTCGGCATCGGGCCGTAGAGCACAGTGGTGCCGGGTTACACCTGAACCTGCACGGTTACCCGTCGCATGAGTGGACGCGGCCCCTGTCCGGGTATGTCCCGGCCGGTTTTGAAATGTGGACCATCCCAAAAGGCTTTTTCTTAATCGTCCGCCACCGGGACACCCCGGAATGGGCGGAGTATGCCGAACGTTTTATTCACGAGCTGACACTCGCGCTGGGCCATCTGTCGGATGTGCTGGCGCTGAATCGGGCGCAGACGGCGCTGTATCAGCAACACGCCGGAGAAACCGGGTTTCAAATCATCAATGATTTTCCGTGCCTGATTTCCGCCGTTACCCAGTGCGATGTGCCGCTGCAAATTATCACCGAGTACCCGGATGAAACGATCTACGGCGAAGATTTCATTGCCGGGCATGACGTGCAGACCGCCACTGTGCTGGCAGCCTATCAGATCCATCAGCGGTTATCCCAGCCAGAACACTGACGTTCATCCGAGGTGATCGGAGAGACACTGGTCAGGCACCTGGCGGAGTCAGCCGCTCGGCTGAAAGCTGTGACGAACACATAGCATCTCGATGAAAAAAGCCCGGTTTTCCGGGCCTTTTGCGGTTTGTTTCCTGTTCTCCCGTGACGGGCGTTTCTGTGTGTTTTGTTGTGATAGGGAAGGTTGAGGAAGGTCAGGTTAAATGGCCGCTATCATGCTGTTATTGTTGAACTATTTTCCTGGGCGTATCAGTGTCGAGACTTTCAGGGAATTTTTATTCCCTGTCCTCAATCTTTGTCCGGAACTAGCTACACTTACTGGGCACTGTCTCTATAGTCATCGGGAGGGAAAAATGAAAGGTTTAGTACCACGAGATCACTGGGATTCTTTGTTTGATTTCGGTCGTATGTTTGATAACACTTTATTTCCGTCACTTCGTCGCACGGATATGGAATCGTTATCTCCGCGAATCGATGTCGTTGAAACAGACACCGGTTATCAAATTAGTGCCGATCTGCCTGGGGTGAAAAAAGAAGATATCTCACTGCAGCTCACTGGCGGCCGTCTTTCGATTGAGGCCAGCCGTTCGGAAAGCAAAGAAGAAAAAGAAGAAGGCAAAGTGATCCGCAAAGAAAGGTATGAAGGTAAGTTTATGCGCAGCTTCTACCTTGGTGAAAACGTCAAGCAAGAGGATATCAGCGCATCTTTCACCGATGGTGTTTTGAAGATCGAGGTTCCGAAAGTGGAGCCTTCACAACCTGAAACGAGCCGGATTGAGGTAAGGTAGTTACCTCTCGTTCATGCCAAGGCGGATTGCATTATCCGCCTTTTTTATACGCCGCCCCTGTGTACTACACCGCACTTTCATTCAGTTACCGTACGGTTTTCGTCACCACGCACTCATCGGTGGCGATCGTCGTTCCCGGTACTGTGAGCGTTGAACTGCTGGCGCAGTTGAGTCAGCTCACGCAGCCGCTTATCTACCATACCGTTGACGCTCATGGCCGGGTACTTTCCGTTGACCGGTTCCCCGATGGGTAAATTCGTGAGTAGCGCCAACGCCTGATCAACATGGTCGATCGCCCATATATGGAACTGGTGCTCCCGGACAGCCCTGCGGACATCTGCCCGTAACATCAGGTGAGGAATATTTGCCGAGGGAATGATCACGCCATGCTCGCCCTTGAGCCCCCGCGCCTGGCAGATCTCGAAAAAGCCTTCGATTTTCTCATTGACGCCGCCAACCGCCTCAATCAGACCATGCTGATTAATAGCTCCGGTGATGGCCAACGATTGTTTAAGCGGGATTTGACCAATGGCCGATAACAAGGTACATAACTCGGCGGCGGAAGCGCTGTCTCCCTCAACCCCGCCATAGGATTGCTCAAAGGCCAGCGAGGCATTCAGTGACAACGGCTGGCTCTGTCCATAGCGCTCACCCAGGAACCCACTCAGGATCATTACCCCTTTGGAATGAATCGAGCCGCCCAGGTCGACTTCCCGCTCAATGTCGAGGATCTTCCCGTCGCCCAGACGAATGGTCGCGGTGATCCGTGAGGGCAACCCAAAGGGGTGATCGCCAACGGCCACAACCGATAGTGCGTTGATCTGGCCCACCACGAATCCTTCGGTATCAATTTTTCGGATCCCCCGTAATACACTTTCCTGATGGCGATCTTTGAGATAGCTTACCCGACGGCGCTGCGCATCCACCGCGGCTTCGACCGCCTCCGCGGTGATCACTTTCTCTTCACCCTGTCTCGACCAGTAATTCGTATCCCGCAACAAATCCATCAGCGAATTCATATGCAGGGACAGCTTCTCCCGATCGGCCATCATTCGGCTACTGTATTCGATCACCCGGGCAACCGCTTCCCGCGACAAAGGAAGCAACTTTTCCCGGCACTGCACTGTCTTAATCAGTCGGGCATAAAGATGTGTCGAAGCTTCATCCCGGGGCAGCTCCTCTGCAAAATCGGCCTGAACCTTAAACAGTAAGCTGAATTCCGGGTCATAATGTTTGAGCAGGTAGTACAGCAGCCGGTTACCGCAAAGCACCACTTTCAAATCCAGCGGAACCACCTGCGGCTCGATTGTGGTGGTGGTGGCCAGGCTCAGCATTTGTTCCAGGGATTGGATCCGGATTTGGCCGGAGCGCAGTGCGCGCTTGAGCGAATCCCACAGCAAGGGACGGTCAACCAAACGGGCCGCATCCAGCACCAGATAGCCACCATTGGCACGATGCAGCGCACCGGGTTTAATCAACATAAAATTGGTATACAGGGTGCCGGCATGGCTGAGGTGTTCCACCCGACCGACCAGGTTCGACACCGTCGGGTTATCTTCGTAAATCACCGGTAGCCCTTCAACATCACTGTTATCAACCAGCAAGTTCACTTGATATTCCGTGAAATACTCCGCCACTTGCTCACTGTTATGCTCTTCCGCCAGGCTGCTCAGAATTTGTTGAAAACGGTCAATATTGTCGATTAGGTCTTGCTTGAGGCTCTGAAGATAATCAATTACCGGCTGGTACGCGCCGAACTTTTGCTCCAGCTCCAGAAACAGTTGGCTGATGGTGTTGGCGACGGTATCGCGCTGTAATTCTTTGATGGCCTGTTGGCTTTGGTGGTGCCAGAGTGGCATGTCCCGGCTGATCTGCTTTAGCTCCTCGCGCAGTGCACTGAGATCGGATTCAATCTGATCTCGCTGTGCCTCAGGCAGCTGACGAAATGCCTCTTGGCTTAAGACTTTTTCGTCTCGTTCAGGCAGCAAGGTGTAACCGGTCGGTGTTTTCTTCAGGATAATATGACGCGCCTGCGCATGGGATTCAGCCGTCGCAAAAGCCCGGCGACAACGTTCGGTGTAGTCCGCCTGGATCGCTTGTGTTCGGGCCTGAAGTTCATCACTCTGCAGCGTTTCCGGGATCGCCTGCACCAGATACTCCACCAGTTGTTGCACGCCCTGTCGCAGCCGTCGTCCGTCTCCTGCACGGAGCTGTAGCGCGACCGGTTGCTGCGGGTGAGCAAAGTTATTGACATAACACCAGTCATCAGTCGGCGGATAATCCCTAGAGCGCCGCAGTAGCAGCCGGTCGATGAGGGTATGCTTGCCCAGACCGGTTGAGCCGGTGACAAAAATATTGTATCCGGCATGAGGCATGTCGAGCCCGAAATTCAGGGCTTCCATCGCCCGGTCCTGTCCCAGCGGTACAGCCAACGGGGCCAGTTCATCGGTGGTCTCAAAATTCAGCAGTCCGAGGTCGCAGACATGGTAAAGCTGCGCCTCCGTCAGGGCTGGGTACTTTTGTTGCACGCGGTACTCCTGAGGCCTTGAACGATATCGCGAATGTAAATTCCAGTGTAGTACAACCATGCAAGAGAGGGACACGGCTTCACCGGCGTCGGCCTCCTCAAGTCATCGACAACGATCTCCCTTGTTTAGATTCAAACGCTATACTTCTGGAAGTTTTCCCTGAAATATCAACTGCTGCCGTCAGCGGCGGTGCAACTTGGAGGCGGAGTGGATGGCTTGTGTGAAGCGCTTGCTACTGGATGTCCTGAAACCGCACACCCCGAATAGTCTGGAGCTGGCACAGGCGGTTGCGGACATTGGGGCCGATTATCGCGTGAACCTCAAAGTCAACGAAGTGGATGAAGAAACCCAAACCATTCGGCTGGAAGTCTTCGCAGATGCGATTGATTTTACCGCGGTTGAGGAGGCGATTTCACGGATGGGCGGTGCCCTGCATAGTATCGATGAAGTTGAAGTGGAGGGTGGTAATGCTGCGCACTAACACAATTCTGGCCGATACACCTTAGCGATGTGGTTCCATCCTGTCTTTCTGCTGCGTATTACCCACTCCCAGGACATTTTGCGGCGCTATTTTGTGGTCAACGGCTTTGATGGCGCCCTGACGATGCTCGGGTTGCTCATCGGGTTTATGGTCAGCCCGCCCACCCAGCTCTCAGTGGTGATCGGTGTTTGTCTGGGCGCGGCCATCGCCCTCGGAATGAGTGGGATTAGCAGTGCCTACGTGAGTGAGTCTGCGGAGCGCAAACGTGCGCTCAAACAACTTGAGGGAGCCATGATCGCCGATCTGTCTGACAGTGCCCACGGCCGCGCCGCACGCTGGGTGCCCCTGTTCACGGCCCTGGTCAACGGTGCCGCTCCCGTCCTGATGTCCCTGCTGATCCTGTTCCCGCTCTGGTTGGCAGATGCTGGCTTGCCCCTTCCCCTGCCGCCGCTGACCAGCGCAGCCGGGATCGCACTGCTCCTTGTTTTTCTGCTCGGAGTCTACCTGGGGCATATTGCCGGCGTGTCCTGGTTGCGCAGTGGGATCCAGACGCTGCTGCTCGCCGTGGCGACCGCCGGGTTGATTTTCTGGTTTGTCGGAGGGGGAGATGGGTGACCCCTGCTGGCATACCCTGACCGCCAACGAGGCCCTGAAGCAACTCTCGACGACATCCCAAGGGTTGAGTTCGGCCGAAGCCCGGCAACGACTGGCAACCCATGGCCCCAATGCGTTGCCGGAAGCGCGCCGGCGCTCACTCTGGGGGATGTTTCTGGCCCAATTTGCCGACTTCATGATCGGCGTCCTGTTGGCAGCGGCACTGGTCTCTGGTCTGATCGGTGAGCCGCGAGACACCCTCGCCATTCTGGTGATCGTGCTGTTTAACGCTGTGATTGGCACCATGCAGGAATTCCGGGCCGAGCGCGCCCTGGCCGCGCTCAAACAAATGTCTGCGCCGGAGGCTCTGGCGCTGCGCGACGGTCGCCGCCAGCTTCTCCCGGCAACCACATTGGTGCCGGGAGACATTGTTCAGCTGGAAGCCGGCAACCGGGTACCAGCCGACCTGCGCCTGCTCACCACGACGCAACTCCAGGCGGACGAGTCTGCGCTGACCGGTGAGTCCCAGCCCGTCGAGAAACAATCCGAGGCCCTTGGTGAAGCGGAACTCTCGCCGGGCGATCGCAGCAACTGTGTTTTCAAAGGCGCGCTGATCACCCGCGGCCAGGGGCAGGGCGTGGTGATTGCCACAGGCCTGGCAACCGAGATCGGCCAGATCGCTGATCTGCTGGGCAGTGAGACTCGCGCCCAGACGCCGCTACAAGTTCGCTTAACCCGTTTCGGCCGGTATCTGGCCCTGGCGGTACTGGTTATCTGTGTCATTGTTTTTGCGGCCGGTCTGTTGCAGGGGCAGCCGCTGTTACTGATGTTTCTGACCGCCGTCAGCCTGGCTGTCGCCGCCATTCCCGAGGCATTACCGGCTGTGGTCACCATCGCCCTCGCACTGGGCGCGCGTAATCTGATCCGCCACCATGCACTGGCCCGTAATCTGCCTTCGGTCGAAACCCTGGGATCGGTAACCTACATCTGCAGTGATAAAACCGGCACCCTGACCGAAAACCGAATGCATGCAGAGCACTTCGTTGCCGCAGGGGAGCAGCGCCAGTGCTTGTCTGCGGAAATGCAGCCCTGGCGGACACTCGGGCAAGGTCTGGCCCTGAGTAACGACGTTGAGTTCAATGGCACCCAACCGATCGGCGAGCCGACTGAGTTGGCCCTGTTCGATGCCGCTCAGGCCGCCGGGTTTGACAAGGCGTCTCTGAGCGCTGATTTTCCCCGCATCGGCGTGCTCCCGTTTGACAGCGATCGCAAGCGAATGACCACGCTTCACAGCCATGACGACGGCGCAATCGCCTTTACCAAAGGCGCGCCGGAGATCCTCCTGCCCCGGTGCCGGGATGCGCTGGGAGATTCTGGCACCACCCCTTGTGATACCCAGGCAATCCTCACCGCAGCAGATGATCTTGCCCGGCAGGGATACCGGGTACTGGCCTTGGCCTGCCGGATGTTTCAGCGCCCGCCACCCGAGCTCAATGCAGAACTGGAGCAACAGCTCACCTTTGTCGGTCTGGTTGCCCTGATTGATCCGCCGCGCCCGGAAGCCGCTCAGGCCGTCGCCGAGTGTCGAACCGCGGGGATCACACCGGTCATGATCACCGGCGATCATCCGGGAACCGCCGCAGCCATTGCCAGACGACTTGGATTTATCGATCACCAGGGCAGCATTATGACCGGAGAAATACTCGCCGCGATGGATGAACCCACCTTTGCCGCCCGGATCACCGAGTACAGGGTTTACGCCCGGGTCAGTCCGGCGCAAAAGCTACGCATTGTTAAAGCCCTGCAAGCACATGGTGAGTTTGTGGCGATGACCGGCGACGGTGTCAACGATGCCCCGGCCCTGAAGCGTGCCGGGATTGGGGTCGCGATGGGGAAGAAAGGGACCGATGTGGCGCGAGAAGCAGCGGATATTGTGCTGCTGGATGACAACTTTGCCACAATTGTCCGGGCAGTACGGGCCGGGCGCCGTATCTTTGATAATATCCGCAAGTTCGTGAAAGACACCATGAGTTCGAACTCCGGGGAAATCTGGACCTTGTTTCTGGCGCCTTTTTTCGGCCTGCCGATCCCGCTCCTACCCATCCATATTCTGTGGATTAACCTGGTCACCGATGGTTTACCAGGGCTGGCATTTACCGCCGAGCCGGCTGAGCGTGGCATCATGCTACGCCCGCCGCGCCCCCCGAATGAGAATATTTTTGCCCACGGCATGTGGCAGCATATCATCTGGGTCGGGCTGTTTGTCGGTGCACTCTCGCTCGCCTCTCAGGCCTGGGCCATCCACAATCATCGAGATTACTGGCAGACCGTGGTCTTTACCGTACTGACCATCTCTCAACTGTTTCACTCCCTTGCTGTACGTGCCGAAACAGATTCCCTGTTCACCATCGGCATCACCAGCAACAAGCCAATGTTGGGCGCCGTCCTGCTGGGCCTGGCCTTGCAACTGGCGGTGATTTATTTCCCCGCCCTGAACCCAATCTTCCATACCCAGCCGTTACCTTTGTTTGATCTGCTGATCTGCCTGGCCTTGTCTTCGCTGGTACTCTGGGCAGTCGAGTTTGAGAAATATCTGAAGCGTCAACATGCAGAACGGCGATGAAGAAAGGGGGAACCCTCATCTCACCCCCCCTTCGCCAATATCCGGCACACCTGCGTTCGGCTGTCGCCGGTCACTTCGGCGACGTCTCTTAGACTCAGGTATTCCTCATGACGATCGTCATGCGCCTTGCGGTATCGCTCTGCAACCAGCGGTGATTTACCTCTTCGCCCAGATCCCAGTTCTTCATACCCAACCATTACTTTTGCAAGGATTCATCGGTGTTCGGTGGGTGCTCCGGCGGTTCTTTTTCTTCTTCTAATTCGCTCATATGCTCATCGACGATTGCTTCGACCTGTTTGAGCTGCTCGGGCGCAGCGGCGGTTACCGAATCCAGCAGCCCGGTCACGCAGTGTTCAATATTGATTTTCTCCCGGTCCGGGGCTCGCAGACTGGCGACATTTTCAGCCATGGCGTCGACATATTCCTGGCTAAACGCCTGTATTTGTTCCGGGTTGGTTTGGGCCAGGGTGTCCACAACACTGGCCTGCTGTGCTTGCGCGACGAAGGCAATGTTGGCCAGCAGGGTTAAGGCGTTTTCCGGCTCCTTGTCGAGTAACCAGGTGACCAGCGCTTCAACCTGTTCCGGAGTCCCCTGGGCCAGGCGGTTGGCAATATCAACCGCCAGCTCTGAGTTGAGCATCGTCAGCGCCCGAAACAGCAGCACAGTATCGACTTCCGGGAACTGAGCGGCTTTTTCAGTCAGCGTAGCCGCCCAGTCCGGCCGGGCGGCCGACATCGCGCGGATAAAGGCAATCGCATTATTCGGATGTTCGGCGGCCAGTCGCTCGAGTTCATTCATGGCTTGTTCGAAGTCTTCGGATGTTTCCCGGTATGCCGTTCGCGGATCCAGCTCTTCATGGATGGTGTTGGGGTTATGCATCACAAAGGTTTCCTGTGCTTCCACCGTGATGGGGGCTGCGACCTTCATGCGGTACAGGGTAAAGGCAATCAGCAGTAGTTCGACGGCCAGCATGAACCCGAATACCGCCACTTCTCCCTGGTGCTGCATCACGACGGTCGCGCTATAGGGCGCGATCATCGCGCCGGTGGCATACACACTGAGCAAGCCGGCCAGTACCGGAACCAGCTGCTCTTGCCGGGCCTGGTCGAAGGCTTCTGAGATACTGAGCGGGTACAAGCAGGCGATGATCCCCATGGTGATGGCACTACAGAGCAACGCAGCATCAAAAAGCCCTGCCGCGACGGTGGCCGGCAAAGCCAGGGTGGTCAGGGACAGGAGCAGACAGCAGCCCAGAATGACTTTTTTGCGCTCGAAGCGGTCAGACAAGTAGCCGATGGGCAGTTGAAGCACAATGCCGCCCACCATCGCGGCACCCATGAACAAGGACAGCCTGAGCCCGGTGATGTGTTCACTGCCCGCATACAGGGGCAGTAAGTTGACCATGGCCGAATAGAGCATGCCGCATAGAAAGCCGGTGACGACGCCCTGAGGAGACAGGGCAAACAGTTGTCGCAGCGGGAGCAGGGGCGTCTGCTCGATACTCGGCTCGTAATGAGAAACAAAGACCAACGGGGTAATTGATAAACTAAACAGGATGCCGCACAGGACAAACAGGGTGCTTCCGCTTGGCGGCGCGATGAGCAGGGCAAACTGGCCCAGGGTGAGCGCTGTCAAGATAACTAACTGGTTGATCCCCAGAATCCGTCCCCGGTTTTGCTCGTTTGAGACACTGCCGAACCAGGAGTCGAGGGTGACGCAGGCGCAGGCAATGCAGAACCCCATCAGGCCACGCATGGATGCCCAGATGAAGATGTCATCACGCAATCCCATCAGCAGAATCGCAGTGGCTGTCAGGCTACCGCACATGGCAAACGTCCGGACCTGGCCGATCTGGTTTAGGATACGCTTGGCAATATTGGCTCCGAGCAGGAATCCGAAGGAGTACATGGACAGGATAAAACCGGAGACCGGCAGGCTGATATTGTCGGTTGCGAGCCGAACCGGCAGCAAAATACCACTCAGCCCATGTCCCATCATGAGGATCAAAGAGCTGACAAACAGGAGTATCAGCGGTTGCAATGTCGCGATAATGGACACGATGGTGCCTCCCGAATCCGGTGAATACGTGGTGATCACGCCCTGATTGTTTTTAAGCATAAACCCGTGTCGTGTATCGTTGCTTGTTGAACAAAGATAGGGGGAACTGGTCGTTCAGTGGGGTGGACTGACTCAGGAACGCTGTTGCAATGAGAGACGGAGATCATTGTCACGTAACAACAAACCGATGGTGGATGCGCTATCAAGCAAGTTGATATCGGTTTGATGAGTGTCGATGGTTTCACTCGCCGCTCCTGCGTTGGATATCTGTTCGCTGTGCTGTTGCGGCAAAGCCATCTGGATGTGTGATTGTCTTTTTATGCAAATGATGTAGATGTTTGCCCTCGGTTTCACCGGATCACAGATCGCGCATCAGGATCTCAAATTCATCCTCGGCTTCATGAATCAGCCGGACGAGGTCTTTCGCATCTTCACCCGAGAGCTCTACGCGCCAGCAGTGCTGTTTCTGTTGGCCGTGTTTCTGGCAAAACAGGATGGTGATTTTGCCATCTTTTTGAAAGGATAAATCTTCAAAATCGCCATCCAGTGCTTTCTTCTCATCTTTGACATCGATGTGAAGGGTTCCGGTGGGATTGACGGTAACCTGTGCTTTCGGATGTGTTTTGTTGGCGAGGATATAGGCGCGGCGTTTGGCGAACATGGTCCCTTTCCCTTCCGTGTGATGAGAATAAATATTCAAATTATAGTGTCGCTCAATGTCACTGCCAGTCTAAATCATGGTTGGTTGACTGAGCGCAAATTCTGCTGTCTCAAGCCCGAAATCGCGGGATGGGCCGTCGGTGCCATGCGAGATGTGCCCCCACCGGGGTGCGCTTCGCAGTGTGCAAATGGGTCTGGACTCTTCTGGCAACCGTCCCCCCGCGTTCCCGGTGATGTTTTACTGCTGTTTTCTCCAGCCGCTCCAGACCGGATAACCGTCGGCATCCCGGAGCACTAAGACCTTGTTTCCCTTGCGAATTTCGGAGGCAATCAGTGCCGGCGCATCGTCAAAGGTGATCCGGGACCCTTTAATGCTCACTTTATCGCCGGGCATGATGTTCACATCCTGTCTTTCAAGGTACCACGCCGGCCCCAGATGTACGGAAATGGTTTCCTGATTGGTTTTGACGACCAGGTGAGCGCCTTCATGCATCTGATGCATCATTGGGATCTTATCCACGGACACTACTTCGCCGCTGATTTCCTCCAGGGTCTGGTTGTCATACATCATCCCGTAAGGAGAGTGATGCCCCCAACCACCGCTGCCATGCCAGGTCATGCCTTGCTGGGCGGCGGCGTCATGGGTAGCCATTGAACTCAGTAGCGCCACCAGTGGGACGATCATGATGTGCGTTCTCATCCTTAGCCTCCTTTTATTTTCAGCAATCAATGGATGTGTGTCAGGTTGAGCTCGGTTCAGCGCCCTATGGCAGATACCGGATGTTTATCGGATCTGCCAACGGGTGATAATCCCTTACAAGGATAGTGGTTAATTCGTTTTGTATGTGACTCAGGTTTGGCACGTCTGCACCGTTGGTTGGGTGACTTGGGAGCGTGAGATATGGGGTTGACGGCTTGATTCAGAGATCAGCCGCCATGCCGTAAGCTTGTGTAGTCACTGCTGATTCTGGGCCGTGACCACTAATGTCCCGCGATACATTTGCATCTGGCAGGTGAAGTGATATTCACCTGGCTCTTTTGGGGGAATGTAGACATCTTTGGCTTGATTGATTGGTAATTCTTCGCTGATGTCAAAATCAGCAAAGACCACCATGGCAGCGCAGGGCGATGCATCTTTGCGGAGAAAGCGTAATGTTGCGGGCTCACCTGCCTGTAAGCGAATGCGTGAGGGCTGATAGGTGCCGTTTTCAACGATGATCGTGATCACGCCTTCGTCAGCTGTCACTTCTTGTGGTTGATACAACCAGAACCACCAGACAATGAAGCCGATGAGCAGCAGCCCCAGCAGGTTGATGATGATCATAAGCCCCTCTTTAATGCTCTTGCGCTTTGAATAGCCGTAACCGGTTGGCATTGCTGACCACCGTCAGCGATGAAAATGCCATGGCAGCCCCGGCGATCACGGGGCTTAACAGGACCCCGAACAACGGATAAAACAGTCCGGCAGCAAACGGCACACCGGCCAGGTTGTAGATAAACGCTCCAAAGAGGTTTTGCTTGATGTTGCGTAACGTCGCTTTGCTCACGGCGATGGCATCCGCCAGTCCGTGTAAGGAGCCTCGCATCAAAGTAATATCGGCACTTTCAATGGCGACATCGGTGCCCGTACCAATCGCAAAGCCGACATTGGCCAGAGCTAAAGCTGGGGCATCGTTGATGCCGTCACCGGTCATACCGACTATTTCTCCTTTGCTTTGCAGCTCCGCGACCTTATCTGATTTGTCCTCGGGCAGGACTTCAGCAAAAAATTCCCGGATCCCCACCTTGTCCGCGACAGCTTTGGCTGTCGCACGGTTATCTCCCGTGAGCATGACCACACGAATCCCCTGCTTTTGTAATCGCTGAATCGCGCTGATGGCATCGTCTTTGATAGGATCTGCGACGGCAATGATCGCAGCCAGCTGACCATCCACGGCTAGGTACATCGGTGTCTGCGCTTCTTCGGCCATCGCCTGTGCGATGTCGATATGGGGTTCGATTTCAATCGATTGATCCCGCATCAACTTCTCATTCCCCAGCAATAGGGCGTGTCCACGCACGATACCTTCAACGCCATGCCCGGCTATCGCCTGAAACTTGTCGGCTTGCTCAAGCACCACCGCCTGCTTTTTGGCAGACTCAACAATGGCCAGGGCCAGTGGATGCTCTGAGCCGGCCTCCAGGCCGGCTGCCAGCTGTAAGACTTCGTTATCGTCGGTGGCTCCCACCCGGTGGATGCGGGTCACTTGCGGGGCCCCCAAGGTGATCGTGCCGGTTTTATCGAGGATCATGGTGGTAATTTTCGATGATGCCTGCAATGCTTCACCATTTCGGATCAGGACCCCGGCTTCGGCAGCCTTACCGACACCCACCATGACTGACATAGGCGTTGCTAACCCCAGCGCACAAGGGCAGGCAATAATTAATACCGACGTTGCTGAGACCATTGCAAACGCGACTGTCGGGGCGGGGCCAAAGTTCAGCCACATCAGGGCGCTGAGAATCGCAATGATCATCACCACGGGGACAAAGTAAGCGGAAATCACGTCAGCGAGGCGGCCAATCGGTGGCTTTGAGTTTTGCGCCCGTTTCACCATGCTGATAATCCGGGCCAGCGCGGTCTCTTTACCCACTCGGGTGGCTTCAAAAACGATGGATCCGCTTTTGTTCAACGTCCCGGCCACCACTTCATCGCCACGGTGCTTTTCAACCGGCATGGGTTCACCGGTCAGCATGGATTCGTCAATCGCGGTATGGCCTTCCGTCACCTCCCCATCGACTGGAATTTTTTCACCGGGCCGAACCCGGACGCGATCCCCGGATAGCACTTGGTCAATTGCAATATCGACTTCTTTACCGTCCCGGATCACCCGGGCCGTTCTGGCCTGTAAGCCGATTAATCGCTGAATGGCTTCTGAGGTTCGGCCCCGTGCTTTGACTTCCAGGGCCAGGCCCAGATTAATCAGACCAATGATCATAGCCGAGGCTTCAAAATAGACATGGCGTGCCATGGCCGGAACGAGAGCCGGGAAAAACACCACCACCATGGAATAAAGCCACGCCGTCCCGGTCCCGAGTGCGATGAGTGTATCCATATTGGCGCTATGATTGAGCAATGACTGCCAAGCCCCGACGAAGAAATGCCGGCCCGAGAAATACAAGACAGCGAAGGTCAGTACGCCAACAATAAACCAGACGATGCGCTCCGCTGTGGTGGTGACGCTCATCTCCCCGATAGCGATGCTATAAAGCATCAACGGAATACCCAGCGATAAGGCGATGGTCATTTCACGCATCAGGCGCTGATAGTAAGCCTTATCGGCTTTCTCTTTCTCATCAAGCGCCGTCTCATCGCTCGTTTCATCGCACCGACTGGCGTGATATCCCGCTTGTTCGACAGCTTTGATTAACACCTCGGGTGAAGCTATGCCCGTCACCGTCACGGTGCGTTGCGCTAAATTCATCGATGCTTCATCTACACCATCTACTGCCAATAAAGCTTGTTCAATCGTACGAACACAACTGGCGCAGCTTGCACCATCGATGATGAATGATTGTGTTATCGGATGTTCATGAGAATTTCCGGTACCAGTCACAGCTATTTCCCCCGTGCATGCTCTGTTGCATCCAAAGTCCCGGCGGCCAGGTAATCAACCAGATCTTCGAGGTCCGATTCGCTCATTTGCCAACGGGGCATCGCTGAATCCAATGGCTCTCCGGACGGGTCGACCCCCGCAGTGATCGCTTTTTTCAGGCTGACTCGGGTATAAGCTTGATGATCACCATGTTCATTTTTCTCCTCGTGTTCATCCTCGTGAGCGCTGAATAAGGCTTCGCGGGTAAGCGGGGGCGCCGTCAGCCAAAAAATCGGATACATGCGCTGGCCGCCTTCCTGCTGCACACCATGGCAGTCCGCACAAGCGGCGAGATGCATCCGGGCATGCATATGACCGCCTTGATAAGTAATCGGGCTGCCGGACAGGCTCCTGCCGGTGAAATATATTTGCTCGCCATTGGTCGGGTAGGTGCGATTTTTATCGACCGCGGTGTACATGTGATTGAAAGAAACATCACAGCCACCTAAAGCGATGGTCGTCAATAACCACCCGAACTGCTGCTTGGTCAATCGTCTTGGCATATCCAGCGATTCCTGATCTGAAGGATGACACTGTCCGTCTCACGGGTGATGAGCGACTCAATCCGAGATACGTTTGACGTTGAGCGTAACCCCGTGCACTGAGCTCACCTCAACCCGCTCTCCCGGTTGCAGCGTTTCATCTGAAAGGGCGTTCCAGGACTCATGGTTGAGAGAGATTTGATAAAAGCCGTCTTTCCAGCCGATCACTTTACCGACCTGGTGATACAGGGCTTCGGCGCCTGTTTGGACCGGTAAGTGCATTGCCCGATATGCCAGCCAGTAAATGGCCAGAGAAATGAGCACAATAAAGCCATAAAGCGGGATGGCGAACGATAATGACGTCCACCAGAATATCGGCAGTGCGAGAAAGGGAAGGAACAGTATCAGGTGGCACATAACACATCGGCCTACTTCGAAATGTTGTAGAAAGTAGGATCCGTTTCAGGGAGAACACGAAGCCACATAACCTGAGGATCCCTAGGGAGAGCTTAGTCGGCGACAAGCAATTTTTCATGTTATGGGCTTATTGGCACAGGTGGGATTCGGATCAATGCTGTGACTGGTAGCAGGTAGGTTAGAAGTAGCGTATCTCGCTTGAGGACGGTCCGGGCCAGGCAATCGCTTTGTGCCCGGATCATGCTTGTTGCAGTGCTGCGTTCAGGACTTGCAGCCGCTGATCATTTATTTGATGTAGGAATCCAGAACTTTGAGCACCACGTCCAGATCGGCCTCGCGCTTCTCGAGATCTTCTTCGAGCACAATATGCTCAATCAAATGGCCTTTAATCACTTCTCGCATGAGCCCATTCACGGCACCGCGAATGGCCGCAATTTGTTGAAGTACATCCTGGCACTCATGCTCTACTTCCAGCATTTTTTTAAGACCATTCACCTGTCCCTGTATTTTGCTGACACGAGCCTTGAGTTTCTTTTGATCTCGGGTGGTATGAGACATGACATCTCTCTGCGTAATGAAAACACGGATTCTAGCCGATAATGTATCATTGTATTGATACTGGGGGGTAGTATTAGGTACTGGGGGGGAGTATAGTTTGCACTTAACAAATCACAAAAAAGAGGGCGGGCAATGGACTTCGTAGCATTACTACAGCAGGGAAATGGTTGGTTTTTCATCCCGAGCGCTATTCTGTTAGGGGCTTTGCACGGTTTAGAGCCTGGGCATTCCAAAACCATGATGGCTGCGTTCATTGTTGCGGTAAAAGGGACCGTCAGGCAGGCGGTGATGCTCGGTTTAGCGGCGACACTTTCCCATACAGCCATCGTTTGGTTGATCGCGGTGGGCGGCATGTATGTCAGTCAGAAGTTTACCGCCCAAGCGGTAGAGCCCTGGATGCAGCTTATCTCTGGGGTGATTATCCTGGCGACAGGGATCTGGATGTTCTGGAGAACGTGGCATGGTGAACGTGCATGGCATCGAGCTAACGGTCATGCGCATGACTGGACAACGCAAGTTGTGGACACCGGACATGGACACCTGTCCCTTTCCATTGTTAAAGAGGGTTTGCACCATCGCTTTCAGCTGAAAATGATCAATGGCAAGCCATTGAAAGCCGATGAAGTTCAGCTCTCCATCGCAAAACATTCGGGTAAGCCATCGGACACGTATCATTTTGTTGCCCGAGATGGCTATCTGGAGACTGCTTCCTGTATTGAAAACACGGAAAACCTCTCTGTGACCTTGGTGATTGGCCATCATGATCATACTCATGATTTTGCGGTTCACTTTCATGACCATGACCATGACCATGACCGGGCTGTAAACCCAGAGTATCAGGATGCTCACGAGCGATCGCATGCTTTAGATATCCAAAAACGTTTTGGGAATCGCGATGTGACTAACGGGCAAATCCTGCTCTTTGGGTTAACCGGTGGCCTGATCCCGTGTCCTGCTGCTGTCACGGTGTTATTGATTTGTCTTCAATTGAAGGCGATGACCCTGGGCGCAACCTTGGTGGTGTCGTTCAGTATTGGTTTAGCGCTCACTTTAGTGGCTGTCGGGGTGGTCGCTGCCGTCGGGGTGCAACAGGCAACCAGCAAATGGCGGGGTCTCAATGATCTTGCACGCCGAGCGCCTTACCTGTCTGGTGTATTAATTAGTGCCGTCGGCTTGTATATGGGAGGGCATGGTTATATTGCATTGATGTACTGATAGAACAGTGATTCACCCGTTGGGGTGCTCCCCGGCTCGGCACATAGCTGGTAAAGCCAGTGCACGATGCGCAGGGAGGTGGCACGGTGGGATCATTGTTGCAACAGCAGGAAAATATGCGTCTAGCCCGCCTGAAGGTTTGATGAGGCATTATGGGCTCGGGTCAGGCGGATCCCGTCTCTGATATTGAGTCCCATCAGGGTGAGGTTGATCAATCCTGCAATCAGTTCGGTGCCCTGGATGAGGTAGAACTGAGTCTCAAAGCGGCCGGCCCCGGCCTGATAGTCCAGATACAGCGCCGACGGCAGCAAGACAAGCAAGCCGTTTAAGGCAATGAAATGCATGCGCTTTTTCTTGTTTCCCAACGGCCCTTTGCGGGCGTTGGGGACCATTTTGAAGCCAGTGCCACCCGCAGCGATCATCAATGGAACTAATACCCAAACCCCCATGGCGATCGCGTTTTTTACGGCCAAGATCCCGGCCTGATCCCCCCAAAGTTCCACCACCAGTGTGCTGGTGAAAAAAGTCAGGATCATCAGGAAAGCAGCAACTCCCGCTGTGCGGTGAAGATAACGAATGGCTTTTTTCATGAGTCAATCTCCTTACCAGAGAGAGCGATAGGACATGTGACAGCTTCGGCATGAGGAGGTGGCTGCTTCGAGTGCTTCGGCGAGTAGCGTCAGGTTGCCGGACGATGCCGCACGGTGAACGGTCTGATAACTCGTTTCTAATTGAGTGAGCTTGCCTGAGAACTCTCCCCACTGTTCCCACACGTCGTCGTCGCTTCGGCCTTCACCTTTTGATGCGGGTGGAAATTGGGTCTGCAATGTCGCGACGTACTGCTCCAGTTTTTGGGCTAAAACCGCCGTGGCTGGCCAGTTTTCCTCGTCGACGAATGCTTCCAGCATCTCGGTTTCTTCATCGATTTGTTCGAACAGGGCCTGACGCTGCTCCACGGCCGGGTGGTCGGCGATTGCCAGACTGCTGAGGGTTAAGGTGATTAATCCGATGCATAGGTTCCGTTTCATGATTCATGTCCTGTTGGTGATGAAAGTGGTGACAATATAAATCGCAACTGCTAATGTTGCAAATGCAATTGTTGTATTTGGGAGTGTTGCAATGATAAAAGTATGGGACCTACCGACTCGGATCTATCACTGGCTCCAGGCACTGTTGGTGGCCGGATTACTGGGAACCGGGCTCAACGGCGGGGGTTCGTCACTGGTTCATCAGATATTGGGTTTAATGATCTTACTGCTGCTGATCTGGCGTGTGGGTTGGGGATTGGCCGGGAGCGAGACATCGCGTTTTGCCAATTTTGTCCGCCCCATTGGTCCGATCCTGGCCTACCTCAAAGGGCAGGGGACGCCGTTTGTCGGTCACAATCCGCTGGGCGGGCTGATGGTTGTTGCCATGATTGCCTTATTGCTGGTGCAATCGGTCACCGGCTTGATGAACAGTGAACTGATAGACGGGGTAGGGATGTTCGGTCGCAGTGCGGTCCGCCAGGCTGAGCAAATTCATGCGGTGGCCGCTGAGGGGATTATCGCGTTCGTGATGCTGCATCTTGTGGCGATTGCCGGTTACCGCCTGTTCGGAAAAGGCTTGCTGCTGGCGATGATCACGGGTCGGGCGAAAGGAAACCGGCAGCCGAAGTTGGAAAGCCATCGCAAAGCTGCGCTGGTATTTGTGGCCAGTTGTGGGCTTGTTCTGGCGCCGGTTGTATTACTGATGATTTGATGTTTGAGAGATATCGTGGTTGAGAAAAAAAAAGAGGCTCTGCTTCCCCGGCAGGAAAGTTTAGGGTGGTTAGTGGCCGTGTTGGGGGGCCAAATGGCCGATTCCCTGGATCAGCGACTGAAAGCACTGGGGCTGCATATCGGGCTCTGGCCGACCCTGTTTGTGCTGTGGGAAGAGGAAGGATTGACTCAGTCTGAACTGGCGGCACGTTGCCAGACGGCGAACTACACTACCACCCGGGTACTCGATACGCTGGAAAAACTGGCGCTGGTGGAGCGGCGAAAGCATCCGACCAGCCGACGGGCTTACCAGATTTTTCTCACTGAGCAGGGACGCGCGCTGGAAGCGGAAGCCACGGCGTTAGCTAAGGCCTGTAACCACGAATTTCTGTCCGCACTTTCGGAAGCTGAGCGCGATCAGTTGATTGCACTGCTCAGTAAGATGCTGGCAGCCAGAGCGACTGCTGACCTTTCTTGATGACCCCAGCCCGGGATCGCTGGCAACTCGCCCGAGTTTGCCGGCGATCTTTTGAAGTGACCTGCATGATTTGCTGATCCGGTTTAACTTTCCGGCATTTCGGCCGATAAAAGATACTGTCTGCGTATAAGAAATGGGATAAACCCCACACTGAGTGGGTTGTTGCATATTTGTAACGGCTTTATGATGAGCGTTCCATCAGTTATCGGACCAGTCGTCTGACCAACTTTCTCGTAACAGATGCCGATCTGATTCCGGCTGTTTGCGTTCCCCCAAGGTCTCGGGTGACCGGGAATGGCTTGAATCAAAAAAGAACACAACGCGTCTCAGCGTGGCTATAAGGTTATTCACAGTGAAAAAAATTATATTACTTGTTGTCAGTGCGATGTTTGCGATAGCAGCAATCGCCAGCATTACTTCGACCTCCTATATCTCCCATCATGAAATCGACAATATCATCCTCAAGCGCTCTCAGGCCCAGGCCGAATTGCTGGCCAAACATGTGGAGTATGTACTGGAGACATCCGCGCAGCCCCAGGCTGATCTTCAGGCGCTGGTTCAATCGCTGAAACAGCGGGGAGACATCAGTTATGCGGTGGTGATTGATAAAAATATTCAGGCAATCGCCCACAGTGATACGCAGAAGCTGAATAAAGTGTATGACGACAGCTATACCGTTGCCGGTGCCGGGAGTGGGAAAGCGCAACACCTGAAATGGTATGCCGATGTCCAGCAGGTGTGGGTGTATGACATTATGACCCCGGTGTATGTCAACGGGGCGCTGTATGGCTCCTTTGATGTCGGGATCCCGATTACCGAGGTGAGTGATGCCGCGGAAGAGATCGTGGTGGCGCAGCTGTCGGCGATTGTCGCAATTTTCCTGTTGTGTGCCGCTGTCCTGGTATGGGTACTGGGCCGGTTGTTCAAACCTTTGGTCGGCTTGCAGCATGCCCTGGTTGATATTTCCCGCGGGGACGGCGATTTGACCGTCAGGCTGCCGGTGGACGGGAAAGATGAAATTGCCCAGATCTCCGAGTCGTTCAACATTTTTGTCGCTAAGATTGACGGGATTGTCAGCCAGGTGGTGAAAACCGGTCAGGATCTCGGCCATTCTGCCGCTGAGCTGCGCCATCAATCGGTACAGGCATTGTCGCGCGGACAAGATCAAAGCGAGCAAACCCTGTTGGTGGTGACCTCGATGAATGAAATGATCGCCACGATTAATGAAATCTCTCAGAATGCGGCGGGCGCGGCAGAATCAGCAGGCCATGCCAATGACGAGACCCAGGCCGGTCGCATAACCTTGCAGGGCGCGACGCATACCATGACGGATCTGGCGGGAGAAATGGACCAGATGTCCGGCGTGGTGACCAATCTGGCCCAACGGACCCAGTCGATTGGTTCGATTCTGGAAGTGATCCGCGGTATTTCCGATCAGACCAACCTGCTGGCGCTGAATGCGGCTATTGAAGCAGCGCGGGCCGGAGAGGCTGGTCGTGGTTTCTCGGTGGTTGCCGATGAAGTGCGGAACCTGGCGACCAAAACGGCATCGTCAACTGATGAGATCCAAACCATGATCGATCAGTTGCAGCTGGAAGCCGGAAAAGCGGTGAGTGCGATGGATAGCAGTAAGGCGCTGACCGCAGCCGGAACCGAGGCGACCGAGCAGGCGTTTGCAGCTTTGGAAGCGATTACAGAGCAGGTTCGGATGATTCTGGATATGAACACTCAGGTGGCGACGGCAACCGAAGAGCAGTCCAGCGTGGCGAATGAAATCAACCAGAATATGGATACCGTCAACAATTCGGTCAAAGCCGGACTGGACGCCAGCCATAAACTGGAGCAAACGTCGCAGCACCTGGACGATTTAGCCAGGGCCCTGGACCGCCATGTGGGTTCTTTTAAAGTCTCACACTGAGGATTGTTCTGTAACGGTGTGAGAGATGAATGCGAAAGCCCCTGACCTGAGTCAGGGGCTTTTTCTTTGAATATAAAGGGACTTATCAATAATTTATTGTGGGGCAGGCATCGCATTCTGGTTGACGAGCTGACATCAAATGCACCTGATTGCTGCTAATCTTGTCGCAACTGATTCGGACCATGGAGGATAAATGAACAGTTTTCTTGTACCGAAGGCGTTGCATGAAGTGTTTGGTGAAAAGCAGTCAGTGATTGAAGTGGTATGTACCGCTTTATTTGCCGTGATTGGCACGTCCCTGATTTTTTTCCGTTTTGACTTCCCCGATCCGCAGCCAACTCTTTGGCGGACCGTCTTGGGCGTTGTTTTGATTGCTGATGTTCTGGCGGGATGCGTTGCTAATTTCACCCGCGGCACGAACCAGTATTACGCGCAACGCCCGAAAGGACGCCTGCTCTTTATCGCCATCCATGTTCACTTGCTGGCGATTGCCTGGTTGCTGTCAGCCCCGATGTTGGCCGCCTTCTGGATATGGCTCTACACCATTGCCAGTGCGCTGATTGTGAATCGCCTCCTCGGGCATCCTATGCAGGTGTTTATCGCGGCCAGCCTGTTGTGTTTTGGATTGTTACTGATTTTAAGTCTGGCTTTACCGGGATGGTTTTTGGTGACCAGCATCTTCTTCATGATGAAAGTGATGTTTAGTTTCGCGGTGGATCATTATCGCCAGAGTCCTTCAGGGATGGATGGGGACAACAATGGAGTAAGGGATTCATGATGAAAAAGTTAGGACTCACTTTCGGCGTGTTGGTGTTGAGCGGCTGTACCCAAATGACGGCACAGCAAGAATCTCAATCCGCCGTCGAAGCAACATCCACAACTACAACAGCAACAGCAGGAACAACAGCAGCAGTTGCAGCGGCACAGGCACAGGCACAGGCATGTCAGGGAGACGTGTCATTACCTCAGGGAATCGCGGCCCATTTTGAACCGACCGATGATCCGGCGCTGCTCAGCAGCGCATTGGGGGAGCCGGAGCAGGGCAAGCTCTGTCAGGGGCAGGTGTATCAGAGCAAGTCAGATGCCAAGGTGGTGCTCTTTCGGGCCTGGAACAGCACTAATCCGAACAGCCAGTTTGGCCAGTGGTGGGCGTTCCATCAACCGTCAGGAAAAATCGCGGCCTATCGCTCGGATTATGAAATCTGCTATCAGTGGTCACCGCTGGATAAACTCGTGAGCTGCACGCTGAAACCCGGCACGAAAGTCGTGGTCGGGAATGGGCAAAGTGCAAAATGCTCGGCGTACCTGACCTATCCTGCGTCCGAGAAGCAGCAGGTTTATCTGGTCGATGCGGCCAATGCGGTGATGGATTGTTCGGTCTATGACGGCGTGATGAGCTGGCAGTAGCGACACGAGTGTTGCTGTTGTTGGTGAATGCTATACAAACCATAACCGGCGAATCCAAAATCTCAAAATTTGATCCATAGTTTCTTAAGCACAAGTACAAGCACATGGTGCATTGCATGATGTTTTGCTGAGGAGCGAAGATGGACAGACGATATATTTTGAGTAGTTTCTGTTATGCCATTCTCGGATTGATGCTGGGGATCTATATGGCGATGTCGAACAACCACGGCCAGCTGGTCACTCATGCGCACATGATGCTGGTCGGTTTTGTTGTCTCGTTTATTTATGGATTGTGCCATAAGCTCTGGCTGACCAATGGCAACAAGCCATTAGCCAAGGTGCAGTTCTGGATTCATCATGTGGCCGCTATCGTGCTGTTTATCGGGTTGTTTTTGCTCTACGGGAAGTTTGTGGCGGCAGAAACACTTGAACCGATATTAGGAATGGCGTCCATTGCGGTACTGGTGGGACTGATTCTGATGACCGTGCTTTTTGCACAGTCCGGCGGTCGGTCGGTATCCGGGGACTAGTACGGCGGATGTTTTCCTGAAGGTTGCCTGTAGTGGATATCGTGACTTATGCGGGTGATCCGGGCAGGCGTTCCATACAGGAGATCCACTCTCGAGGCGCTGGCGGGACATCTCTGATGGTAAGTAAGGCAAGAAGCGCAGGGTGGTTTTTGTTGGGTGGCCTTACATTGCTTCAACTCTGAAAGTGCAGGCCCCTTCCGCTCATGTCGGCTCAATGAAACATGAGGGAAGGGCAGCCTGATTGCGTTAGGACCCTTCTTTTTGACGGCTGAGTCCGTGCCAGTAAATAGGCCAATTGCCTTCTTCACCGTAGTTATTAATGACCGAGGCAATCACAACCAAGGTCACACTGCCGATCAGAACCGGCGTAATCAGATAATCAAATCCAATAACCCCTTGGCCGGCCAGAATGATAGCAACCGGGTTGGCGCCCGCCGGTGGGTGTACCGCACGGAAAAATTGCATCAGCATAATGGCGACCCCGACGGCCAGAGACATCACGATGATTGAGTCGCCGAACCCGTACAGGAATACCAGCCCGACCGCCGAGGTGAGCATATGACCCACAATGACATTGCGTGGCTGGGCCAGGGGAGAAGCCGGTGCGGCAAACAGGATCACGCATGTTGCGCCGAACGGGGCCATCAACCAGGGCATGCCGGTTGACTGGCCGAGGTAGCTGAGGGTCAGGATCCCCAGAAATCCGCCGACAAGTCCTTTCATCATGTGAATCATTTTAGGTTTTGGGGGCAGCGCGCCGCCGCCTTTTAGCTTCTGCATTGTCGTATCTCCATATGTTTAACAGGCGACTGCTTGGCCTGTGTGCGAAAGTTGTGTACAGATCTGTACACATCTGGAATTTAATAATACAGATCTGTACACATTGTGACAACACCTAATTTATGAAAGCATGCGGATAAGAAGGAGTGGGTATGAGCAAGAAAACGCATATTCTGGACGTTGCCGAGCAACTGTTTAATGAATTGGGCTACACGGCGGTTGGGGTCGATTTGATCCGGGACCGGGCTGAGGTCTCGAAAACCTCGATGTACCGGCATTTCGGTTCCAAACATAATTTGATTGAAGCCGTATTGATGCGTCGGCATCAGCGTTTTGAGGAAGCACTGAAGGGGCAAGTGGCTGCTGCGAATGACAGCTTGGGTCGGCTGGATGCCATTCTTGACTGGCATTTCGACTGGTTTAAAGCCTCTCATTTTAAAGGCTGTATGTTCATGCATGCGCTGGCGGAATTTAAAGGCCATGATCAGGCGTTGGCGGACCAGGCGCTGTCGCATAAGGCCTGGTTGAAATCCTTGGTTCTGACGGTATTCGAGGCGGGCGAAACGGAGACAGCGGTGAGAGCCGAGTCTTTGATGACATTCTTGGAAGGCATGATTGTCAGGGCTGAGTTTGGCGATATCTCCGGGCAGGAAATCGTTTATCGGCAGGGCGCCCGGGCACTGGCTTTTGGGAACCTCTGAGAGGAGCTTGCCCGATCATCATGTGTGCAGAAAATATCGCCTATGGCATATCGTCTGCTGGGAAATTTGTGAATCTATTGTTGAATAACTCAGGGAGAGAAAACAATGCAATCACCAGTAACGCAAGGTGTCCACCATGTGGGCTTGACCGTCTCCAGACTTGAGGAGAGCGCGCAATTTTTTACATCCTTGCTGGGATGGAAGGAAGTCAAACGACGGGAGGATTACCCGGCCATTTTCGTCAGTGACGGGGCGATTATGTTGACCCTTTGGGCGGCGAAAACGGATATCCCGGTCCACTTTGACCGCAAAGAGAACGTGGGGCTACATCATCTGGCACTGACGGTCGGCAGCAAAGACACGTTGTTCGCCATCTATGAGAAACTCGCGGCTTCCGGTGTTGACATTGAGTTTGCCCCGGAGTTGATCCGGGAAGGCCCGGCAATGCACATGATGTGTTATGAACCGAGCGGGATCCGGGTCGAATTTCACTGGCCAGGGGTGTAATAACTTTTTCTTCGGAGAACGGTTCGCATCAAGAATGATAACGAAAGGGAGGCTATGCCCTGTCTCTTATTCACAAATCCCCCGCCATGAGGCGGGGGATTTTTTTGAACTCTTTATCTTTATTTCGATCTGATCAAACACAATATGAGTAAAGGTCATCGTCATGATAGGGAATTCCACTTTAGAATGGGCTCAACAAACCTTTTCGCATGCCAAGCTCGGCGACTCTAGACGTACGCAACGACTCGTCCAATTAGCCAGTGATATGGCATCTAATGTTGGAGTGTCTATTGTGCAAGCCTGCCCTAATCCTGCCTCTGTTGAGGGGGCTTATCGCCTCATTCGTAACCCTGATGTTGAAGCCAATGCGATAGCTGAAGCCGGTTTTTCGGCAACAGCCAGTGTCGCTGGGGAGCATGGTTTATTACTTGACCACTACATACGCCAAGCGACCGTATGAAGAGAAAGAAACCTTCAAGTGGCAACAGGCATCAATCGCAATGTCTGAACGTTTAGGTAAGCTCCAAGCCCGAGTCATCTCAGTGTGTGATAGGGAGTCGGATATCTACGAATACTTGCAGTACAAGCTTACCAGCCAGCAGCGTTTTGTTGTGCGCTCGACCTATAGCCGTTGCATTGATGAGAGTGGCTATAAGCTTCATAACTATGCAAAAGAACTCAACCCAGCGGGGCAGCGAACTATCCATATTGCTCAGCAAGGTGGCCGCAAAGCGCGTAAGGCAATATTAGATGTACGCTTTGCCCCTATTACGATTAAGGTTCCAGCCAATAAATGTGGTAAGTCGCTTTCTCTGTATTACGTTGGTTGTAAAGAGCAAGGTGATAGCAACGAGAAACTGGAGTGGCACTTACTGACCTCAGAGCCAGTAACAACGACAGCTCAAGCCCAAGAAATAATCAGTTACTACGAACAGGGCGGCCGGTTGGGCCGCCCTGTGGCGAGGCTGGTATAAATTAGCAGCCATTCAAGAAGGATACCTTATGGCCCAACCCTTTATCTCTGGAGAGATATGATCAAGAGACAGGCTATGCCTCCCTTTTTGATCTACGGGTTTATGCCGCACCGAGCTTCGGTATGTCCATCATCAAAATGACTTAAAAGGCCCAGTTTGCAGAAGCCCCGAAAATTGGTTTTGCCCAATCGTCGGCATCGGAACCTGCGATTGTAGCCCGAAGCGCCACACTTTCGCTCATATTATGGGTTGTCCCAATGGCAAGCGCAGACGAACCGTTATAGTGCCCCATGCCGACGGAGATCACGGTATCACCTTGATAGCGCGGTGTGATCATTGAGCCGACTGCAGTCGATGCAGCAATGGCGCCATCTAAGCGTTTGACTTCACTGTAGAGGTCCTGAACCTGAAATTCAATTTTCCGGATACGCTTGGTGTTATCGCTGATACGTGCATCGTGATCTGCCGTCGTGTCATATAGCGCTTTAATACTGGTTGTGTTTTGTTCAACTTCTGTCGAGACGGTGGTCATTTGTTGCGCTAACTGACGATCTGCTGTTTTACGCGCGTCGCTTTCTGTTTTTATCGCCGTGCTATTTGTGGTGACCGCGTTAGTTGCCGTTGTGATGGCATCGGTGTTGGCGCTGATTGTCGTGTTTACTTTCGAGATGGCATCGGCGTTGGTGCTGATATTATCGGTGTTAGCACTGATCGCAGTGTTTGCTGCCGTAATGGCATCGGCGTTGGTGCTGATATTGTCGGTGTTAGCACTGATCGCAGTGTTTGCTGCCGTAATGGCATCGGCGTTGGTGCTGATATTGTCGGTGTTAGCACTGATCGCAGTGTTTGCAGCCGTAATTGCATCAGCGTTGGTGCTGATATTGTCGGTGTTAGCACTGATCGCAGTGTTTGCTGTCGTAATGGCATCGGCGTTGGTGCTGATATTGTCGGTGTTAGCACTGATCGCAGTGTTTGCTGCCGTAATTGCATCAGCGTTGGTGCCGATACTATCGATGTTGGCGTTAATCGTGTTGGTTGCAGAGTAAATGGCGCTCTTATTCTGAATTACCGATATTTGTGTCTGGTTAACAGTGGTGCTTAGAGAGGAAATTCTATTTTGGTTTTCCTTGGCTTTTGATTGTGCCATGCCGACACCGCCGGTGAGCAAGCTGATCTGTGTGTCTGAAGAGTAGTTCTTCACTTCATCCGGCGTATAAATAAAGGCGGTGTTTGCTTCTCCTTCATAATTACCCCCAGAGGTGTTCACGTCTTCCCATCCGCGGTTATCATCCGTAAATCCATTGTAGTGCCCTGCCATGGCAGGGAGTGTAAATACAGAAGCGATGAGTGAAGCTACAGCTGTTTTTTTCACAAGTGAACCTTGAAATTGCATGATATATGAGAAATGTAAAAATCAATAAGAATCCTGAATCGTGTAAATTCTTATTGGATAAATTGGCTAGGTGCCAAAAGCTCTTTCTACTATCGGTGACGATGTTGGTTTAGAGTAAATGCTTTATTTTCGGGGTGGAATCCTAATTGACGAAGTAGTTAATTGCAACTAATTCAGCTTTTAGCTTGTTGCCTAAATTGTTTCAAGAGTTGTAATTTGCGTCAGTGATTTTGCTTGTTTTTCGGTCAGTGTATTTAGGGGACAGTCTCGCATGGTCCGAAAGAGATGGAAGTTGAGGGTAACTGCGAGGAAACAAACTGCCGGGGAAGTGAAGCTGGGCTGTATGGTCTGATTGGAATGACAGTTGTCTGAGAGGGGTATCGAAGCGGCACAGGCGGAGGATGAACTGATTCATTATCGCTTGTTGAAATAGAGAAAGTGGCATGGGAGAGGAGTGTTCTCCCATGCGTAGAGCGCAGCATTTGGTGTTTAGAACAATATCAATTTATGGGTGACTGCGGTGGTGCGGGTTATTTCAGAATGTTCATAGTAATACGCTGCGCGAGGGGAGAGGTGAAAAATGAAATCACCCCGGCGGCCGGCCAGGCCATGATAAATGCATGCCCCCACATATTGATAAAGTGGGGGGTATTTCCCAGGTTGAGATAAGTGACCCAGAGCGTCATCAGCGATGACAGAAAAAAGGACATAATCACGGTAAAGATAATGCGCTGCTTCATAGTGAGGCCTCGAATTGGTTGAAGGAGTCCGCAAAAGACTATAACGTGTGCCAAATATGACATCCACGGAACTTAATGGGCTTATAAAACCCATAAATGGGATTAAAAGGTGCTGGATAATATTTCTTTATTTGTTGCGGTCGTCCAGGTCGGCAGCCTGAAGGCGGCCAGTGAAAGCTTGCAGATCCCGTCTTCGACAGTTAGTCGGCGGATTAAGGCGCTTGAAGATGAATTTGGTTGTAAATTACTGAGTCGAAACAGCCATTATTTTGAGTTGACCCGGGAAGGGAGCCAGCTGTTTGAAAAAGCCAGCTTTCATGTCAATGCAATGGAAGCGATCACCGATGAGCTCCACAGTGATATTTCCGGCGATAAGGGGCATATTAAAGTGCTGGCGCCGACGAATCTGGTCGTGACTTGCCTGCAACCGTACTTCTCCCGTTATCTGAAACAATATCCGGCCATTGAGTTAGAACTTGAACTCAGCAATTCACTCAAACATTTCTATTCAGAAAATGCCGACTTCGCGATCCGGGTCGGCAAGCAACCCGACTCTGATCTGACTCAACTCAGATTGGGCCAGATTGAGACATTACTCGTCGCGAGTCCGGCATACCTTGCCTCACATGGTGCTGTGGAACAACCCCATCAACTGGAAGATAGGGACTTAATCATCAGTCGCTCGCTCGCCCATTGGGAGCTTTTCGGGCGCGCAGATCCCAAGCAGCAGGTTCAACTGAAGCCCCGGCAGCGACGGGTGCTGGTCAATGACATTCAGGTCGCGAAGCAGTTTGCCGTGGATGGTCTGGGCATCACCTTAGTGCCCAAAACGGAGGTCGTCCGGGAGCTGAGTCATCAGCAATTGGTCCAGGTGTTGCCGGAGTGGCGCGGAGAGAACCGGAATGTTTATGCGGTGTGGTACAGGCGTCAGCTGCTGAGTACCCGGGCAGCCAGGTTGATCGATTATCTCAAGCAACAGGTCATGTTTTAAAGCTGCGAGGACATTGTATGGTGAAAACCTGCACCGGTGACCACGCGGTTGGGATGGGCATCGGGTTGCGCTCAGCGCCTGGAATTGCAGGCGGAGCACTGCGCCGAACCCGTCCCGGATGCTCAGGAAACTGGTGCGGTGTCGTGGCAGTCTGCAAAGTGGTGGGCGCAGTTCCGTCCGTTGGCCTTGGCCTGGTAAAGCGCTTTGTCTGCCTGGGCGATCAGGCATTTGGAGAGCTCGTGGATACTGCTTTTTTCCAACTCGGCAGGTGCCACAAACGTTGTCAGGCCGATACTGACCGTGACCCGGCCGTGCTCAACACTGGCGCGGTAACGCTCGCCTGCCGCTTTGCTTTCGGCTTCATCCGTTTGGTACATCAGAATAATGAACTCGTCGCCAGCCAGACGCGCGACGACATCGCTGTGCCTGGCTGTATTCGTTAAGGTTGTGCTGACGGTACACAGGGCATGGTCACCTTCCTGGTGTCCCCAGTTGTCATTGATGGCCTTAAAGTTGTCAATATCGATAATCGCAATGGACAGTGGGGTTTGATAGCGGGCACTTTTGGCCAGCTCTTTGTCCAGCATTTCGTGAAAGATACGGCGATTGTACAGCGACGTCAGCGGATCCCGGCAGGCCAGTTTTTCCAGCTCACGATTCTTCTGTTTTAACTCTTCTTCGACTTGCTTATAGGCCGTGAGATCGTTGTGTGAGCCCAGCATCCGTACCGGCTTGCCGGATTGGTCACGAATGGCGACGCCCCGGCAGCGCACCCAGACGGTCGAGCCGTTTTTGTGCTTGTAGCGGACAATCTGATCGTATGGATGGGTTGGATCCAGGCTGTGTTTGCGGAAGTTTTCCATCGCGGCTTCGAGATCTTCAGGAAAGATCAGGTCTTGCCATTCAGAGGCTAGGTGTTTCTTCTCACTGGGGTCATAGCCAAGCAACGTCCAGAACCGCTCGTTCATCCATTCGTGTTCCGGATTTTCCAAATCCCAGTACCACAGGCCATCCAGTGAACCATCCTGAAGGAATTCGAAGATCCCGGCCTCTTCATTCAGCAGTTGGTAGAGTTCAGATTTGAGATAGTTGTCTTGATTATTCATTATCATGCGTCCCTAACAGATGGAAGCAGTATCACACTTCTTTGTGTTGATATTATCAAACTTGTTGTTAAAGCAATGAAATTTATCTCTAAAACCGTCCTCTGCTCTCATTTTCGTTGACCAAGCGGTTTGAATCGAAGCACTTCCCTCAGGTTCAGCAAAATGCAAGGGACGCGGGTTGCCCAGGTTCGTTGATTCGACACCGCGTATGGCGGGGCTTCGGTTAAAATCGGCACAAAAAAAAGAGCAGCCGGTTGGCTGCTCTTGCGGTGTTGGGGCTGAAGTTTGCTTAGTTTTGCATAGCTTTGCTTGCCGGTCGATGGCCCGCGAAAGATCAACCCGCTTTGCGGTGCTTCTCGTGTACCATATCCGAGATGCTGTCGATGACCCCGTTGCTGGATGCTTCGGCTTGCTCAATCGTCTCGATGAGGTGCTCAAGAATATTGTCATCATTGAGCCAGTCTTGCTGGACGATATCCATCGCGGTGTGGACCTTCTGGTGGACGGCCTCATGATGGCTTTCTAAGCGGCGGTAGGAAGGCAATTGACGGAAGCTCGCATAGCCTTCCCCTTCGTAATACCATTTACCCAGACGGCAGTGGAAGTGATCGACCTGGACAGCCTCAGCTTCGGTACCTTTTCCGCATTTTTCTAATCCGATGTAACCATTTTGCATATAGATGACGTGATCCAGTTTGACCAGAGAGGCGAAGGAAAGGTCTTTCGCCTGGTTCATCAGCTGAATGGTCGCCTGGGATGAGTTGGCGACTTTGTCGAAGTTGGTATGGAAGTTATTCACTTCACTGCTGACGTTTTTCGTTTGTTCGCCCACGGTCATGGTCTGGGATACCATGTCTTCAATCTGGGTGGTCAGTGAACTGATGATGCTGCTGATTTCCGAGGTGGAGGAGCGGGTGCGATCCGCCAGCTGACGGACTTCATCAGCAACCACGGCAAAGCCGCGACCGACTTCGCCGGCGCGCGCGGCTTCGATCGCCGCATTCAGGGCCAGCAAATTGGTCTGCTCGGCGATATCGGTAATGATCTTGATGGTATCGGCGATACGCACACTTTCCTGTCCGAGGACCTGCGCGGTGCTTTCCATCGTCGCCATCCGGGCATTCATATCATCCAGAGCGTTGCGAATATCGCCGACGACTTCCCGGCTGTGCTCCGCGCCGTCACGGCTTTCACTGGCAATCGACAATACATCATCCATTTTGTTGGATAACGTCACGAGTTCCTGCTGGTTATTTTTCAGGTTGATCAGCAGGTTCGAGGTATTAATTTGGTGCAATTCACTTTTTAACCTGTTCTGCCGGGAATAGATGTGCGCTTCATGGATAGCATGAATGGAGGTATTGACATTGCTCATGGCTTTGGCAAATTCGTTTGGCAATCCGGCCGTGAGCCCCTTGCGGTGAAATTCTTTTTTACCGGCGCGGTTGAAACTGTTGGCCAATTCTTTGAAATTGGTTTCCATGATATCGAGAAAATCATTGAGCGCCCAAGCGACGTGACCGACTTCCCCCAATCCTTTGGTGCGGGTAATTCGCACGTGCAGGTTACCGTCTTTGGCGGAATCCAGGGCTTCGCGAATCCGATCAAGCACCATAATGGGTCGACGTTGATCCCGGTAGGCATAGACGGCAAAAAATAGGGCAAAGATCGGAGAGACGATATTTAAGGTATTCAAACCGTGCTGGTACATGTTGACGACAGACAGCGCGAAGGTGACCGAAATAAACACCACACACATCACGAGGAATTTCTGTTGTAACAGCAGAATATTTTTACTGACCTGGCTGGTTTTCATGTGATGTCCCCCTTATTGATGTTTTTCATAAAGGCTGAGCACATATTCCTCATACCCCATCTGGTGTTCACGCTGAATCTGATCAGCCAGCCATTGCCAGGAGGTTTCTCCGGCCTGTTTGTTTCCGGCGGATTGTTCGATTTCCCGCATTTTCTGATAGATCCGTTCGATTTCCTGGATGGCCGCTTTGGAAGCATATCGACGGACGGAATAAAACCCGATCATCTGGCCATTCAAGTGGTCAGGTGTGATATTGGCGAAAACCCAGTAGTAGTTCCCGTCTGCGGTGCTGTTTTTGACAAACCCGAAAAACTCCTCGCCGGATTTCAGGGTTTTCCACATGCCGTAAAACACGCCTTTGGGCATATCCGGGTGCCGGATGAGATTGTGATCTTTGCCAAGCAACTCGAGTTCTGAGTAATTGGCAACCCGCATGAAAGTGCGGTTTGCGTAGGTGATTTTACCTTCCAGGTTTGTTTTCGTCACAATGAGCTCATTGGGCTCAAATGATACTTCTCTATCGTGTCGCATTATTCCACCCTGAACAATTACTCAGATGATTTATGAAAAACTATATACGTTTGTATCCGGCTATCAATTGTATGCTTTGTAATTTTGCATGGGTATGATGGCTTCTGTGATCCCCTCCGAATTCGTCAAAGGTATAATTAATTTTCTCATCAGGGTCACACCGCTTGTGCAAGAAAATAAATAAAGGGAACAAAACTGAGAGCGTGGTAAGCCCATCAAATCGCTGGCTTTCAGTGCGTTCGTGATTTAATTTAATAATGTTATTTGTCATTAATGGCTGATGTTGGAATTGTGCGTATGGCGGTAAAAGCAGTATTGATACATTATTTGGAGCAACTGGAAAAACTGGTGGCCAAAGTCAGTGATGAGGTCTTTGAGCAATCGCTCACCGACGATATGTTTCCTTTTGCAATGCAGGTGAAAATTGCGGCGAATTTTGCCATGCGTGGGTACTGCCCGTTGCTGGGCAACCCGGTGATTTCTTTTCAGGAACAGGACAATACCCGAGTTGCAGTGGCGCGGCAACTTGCCCGGACTCGGCACTATTTACACGCACAGCCTGAGGTGACGGTACTGGATCCGGATGTATTGCTGTCCGACACAGCCGGGTTTGCCCAAGTGAGCCTGCCGCAACCCGAGTTTATCCATCACTACATCCTGCCGAATTTCTTTTTCCATATCAGCATGGCTTATGCCATCGCCAAATTGCAGGGCGAGCCGGTCAGCAAAGCGGACTTTGATGGCTATCATGCTTACCCGCTGGGCTTTAGCTTTATCCCGTCGCAATAACCTCACCTGTTTCCGGGCGATCTGTGTTCTCAGTCCGTGCTCTCAGCCAGTCTTCTCGATCTGGCCTGAGGGTGCGCTTACCGAATCAGCGTGCGGTCATGTACTGCTTCGGCGGTCGCCCCAGGGTTTTCTTAAAGAAGGTAATAAAGGCGCTGACGGATTCATATCCCAGCTGCTCGGAAACCTGCTGCACTGGCTTTCCAGAGGTCAGCTGCTGGAGCGCGACCACAATGTGCAGCTGTTTTCGCCAGTTGCCGAAGGTCAGTCCGGTCTGTTGTTTGACGAGTCGGGCAAGGGTTTTCTCGCTCATCGCGTAGGCGCTGGCCCATTGGGCCATGGTGCGTCGGTCGGCCGGATCGGCCAGCAGCGCGGTGGCAATTTGATTGAGCCGCGGCTCCTGCGGGATCGGGAAGTCGAACTGTTCGCGCGGCATGGCGGGCAGTTCATCGAGCAATACCTGAACCAGCCTCGCGGTCGGGCTGTCTGCCGGATAATCCTGACGACGCTCGGCAAGGGTGATCAGGATTTCGCGGATCAGCGGGCTGACGGACAAGGTACAGACCTGATCCGGCATGTCGGCGGCATCGGGTTCAATAAACAACATGTAGCCTTTGCCTTCAGGTGTTAGCTGGTTGCTGTGGGGAATATTACCCGGGATCCAGACCGCGGAGTACGGCGGCACAATCCAGATCGCATCTTTGATCCGGCTGGTCACCGCGCCGCTGGTGGGCATCACGAGCTGTCCCTTGCGGTGTTGATGGTAGGGCGACTCAGCGACCCGTTCATCGGCCTGGGTATACAGGATGTCGACGGCGTGCGTAGTGTTGTCGACATCTGAGAACAGGGGCGTTTGGGCGGTCATCTTGTCCGAATTTAGCAATAAAATGTCTATTTATCTTAATTCAGCAATCTGTAAACCGTCTATAGTGCCGGACATGGATTCTTCATTTGGTCATTATTATGCGAAATAAATCGCTTACGCCCATCTCGTTCTGGTTTTTACTGGCATTACTGTTTATCGCCCTGAACATGCGGGCGCCGTTTACCAGCTTGTCCCCCTTGCTGGATGAGATCAGCCAGTCGCTGTCTCTGAGTGCGACTCAGGCGGGCTTGCTGACAACTTTGCCGTTGATTGCATTTGCGTTCTTCTCGCCGTTTGCTTCGGTGCTGGCCCGGCGACTGGGGCTGGAGGCGACGATCATGCTGGGGTTGGTGTCGATTGCGGCCGGCGTGATGGTGCGCTCGCTGCATGCGATTCCGGCGCTGTTTTCCGGCACCCTGCTGCTGGGGATCGGGATTGCGATTGCGAATGTATTACTGCCGGGATTGCTCAAACGCGATCATGCCCGTCATGCGGCCTCGCTGACCGCCTTGTATGTGCTGATCATGAGTGTCGGAGCTGCCCTGGGCTCCAGTGTGGTGATCCCGCTCGCCCGGCTGGCAACGTCGGTGACCGAGGCGAGTGTGCCGGGTTGGTCTGTCGCGCTGCTCTGGTGCCTGCCTCTCTCATTGTGCGCCGTTCTGGCCTGGTTGCCCCGGCTGCGGGTCAGCCGCCAGGTTGCGCCGCAGCCGAGTTCCGGTCAGGGGATCGGGGATCTGCTGCGCTCAAAAGTGGCCTGGCAGATCACCCTGTTTCTCGGACTGAACTCCTTTATCAACTATGTCTTTGTCAGCTGGTTCGCCGTGATGGCACTGGATCTGGGATTCAGCGCCGAAAAGGCCGGGGTGTACCATGGCTTGATGCAATTGGCAGGGGCCGCGCCGGCGTTGGTGATGGTGCCCCTGATGGCCAAAGTGAAGAACGTGCGTGCCATTGCCGGGGTGATGATCGTGGCGACGCTGGCCGGCGTGCTTGGTTTGCTGATGGTGTCGTCTCTGGCGCTGCTCTGGGCGTTGTTGCTCGGGGTCGGGCAGGGCGGCGCGTTTATTCTCGGCCTGTCGATGATCAGTTTGCGCAGTGAAAGCCCGGAGCAGGCCACTGCACTGTCCGGGATGGCGCAGTGCCTCGGCTATTTGCTGGCAGCGACCGGCCCGGTGGTCATCGGCTATCTGTACGAAATCAGCCAGAACTGGGATTCGGCGCTGACCCTGATGCTGGGCGTCACTCTGGTGTGGGGATACTGCGGGCTGATGGCCTGTAAACCTGAACCGGAACCGACTGAAAGTGTTTCAGCCACGGCTTAAGCGTGAGTTGTCCGTTGCGTCAGCTCTCTCTGCTGCTGCGAAAAAACTATCTACTGTGAAAACACTGTCTGCTACGAAAACATTATCGGCTGCGAAAAAGCTTTCTCCCGCCGCTGAAGCTAACTCTGAGCTGAAGCATATCTCGGCCCGGTATCTTTGCCGGGCCGATTGGTTTGTTGTTCTCCTGAACATGAAATGACAAGTGATGCATAAGCGCTGAGTGAGTCAGTGTGTCCGCTGCGCAACCGTGACTGTCCCGAATGCGTAAGACGGTCAGATCGCCGCGCCATAGACTGAGGATCACAACTGAACCAAAGCGATATCAAGCGCATATCACAGGAGCATGAGCGATGACTTACCCCGCAGGAAAATATACCCCGACCCCGGTGATCGATTTGGCCGAACGGACTTGGCCCGGCAAACAGCTCAACACCGCGCCTCGCTGGTGCTCGACGGATTTACGTGACGGCAATCAGGCCCTGGCGAATCCAATGGATCAGGACAAAAAAGTGCTGCTGTTTGATCATCTGATCCGCTGTGGGTTTCAGGAGATCGAAGTAGCGTTCCCGTCCGCGTCCCAGACCGATTTTGACTTCGTCCGCGCTTTGATTGAGCAGGACAAAATCCCTGAAGAGGTCTGGATTCAGGTGATCACCCAGTCACGGCCTGATTTAATCGACAGAACGATGGCCTCCCTGGCTGGCGCTCCCCGGGCGATTGTGCATTTGTATAACGCCACTGCGCCGGTGTTTCGGGAGCTGGTGTTTAGCAAGAGTAAGGCTGAGACGGTGGCACTGGCAGTGGCCGGGGTGGTGCAAATCCGCAAATTGTGTGAGCAGCAGCCGGAAACGGACTGGATCCTGGAGTATTCCCCGGAAACCTTTTGTTTCACCGAGTTGGATTTCGCCCTGGAGGTGTGCGAAGCGGTGAAAGCGGCCTGGCAGCCGAGTGCCGAGCGGCCGCTGATCCTCAATCTGCCAGCCACGGTCGAGGTGAATACCCCGAATGTCTATGCCGATCAAATTGAAACTTTTATCCGCTGGTTTTCAGATCTCAGCCATGTGACGATCAGTATTCACCCGCACAATGATCGCGGTACCGGGGTGGCTTCGGCCGAGCTGGCGATGCTGGCCGGGGCGCTGCGGGTCGAAGGCTGCTTGTTCGGGAATGGTGAGCGAACCGGCAATGTCGATCTGGTGACCCTGGCGATGAATCTCTTTACCCAGGGGATCGATCCACAACTGGATTTTTCGGATATCCGGCAAACCGTCGAATTGATCGAGTATTGCAATCAGATCCCGGTGCATCCCCGCCATCCGTATGCCGGTGAGCTGGTGTTTACGGCCTTCTCCGGCTCGCATCAGGATGCGATCAAAAAAGGGTTCGCCGCAAAGTCCGCCTGTGCAAATGCGCCATGGTCGATCCCATATTTGCCGCTCGATCCGCAGGATGTCGGTTGCAGTTATGAAGCGGTGATCCGGGTCAACAGCCAGTCCGGCAAAAGCGGCGCGGCTTGGTTGATTGAGCAAAATCACGGCCTGAAGCTGCCCAGAGCCTTGCAGATTGACTTCAGCCAGCGGGTTAAACAGCAGGCTGATATCAGCGGACAGGAGATGGGCCTGTCGCCAATTTGGTTGCTGTTCCGCCAGTCCTACGGTTTGGTGCCGACTCCGGACCTGGCTCTGCTGGATTATCGCTGCGAGCCGGGAGAAATCGGACAGCGGCTCTGTGCCCGGATTGCGTTTCGGGGCAAAACGGTCAGTATCCGGGCTGAAGGCAACGGGCTGCTGTCGGCGCTTATGGATGGTTTGCGGCAGAAGTGGGGAATTTCGGTCAATATCCTGGATTATGCGGAGCATACCCTGGGTCAAAAAACGCAAAGTAAAGCGGTAGCCTACGTCGGTTGTGAAACTGCCGATCAGCAACGGTTCTTCGGCGTCGCGATTGAAGCCGACGCCAGCCGCGCTTCACTGCAGGCGGCGCTGAATGCGATCAGCAATGCCCTGAAGGCGCCCGCTTCTGCCGCTTGTATTGAGGACGCATCTGCCGCGCAGCCGAACGTTGATCTGGAACCGCTCAGCTAGCGGGCGCCAGGGGGCCAAGGCCGGAGTCTGATGCCGGGGCCTGCAGGTATTCGGTGGGTGACAGGCCGACCCGGCTTTTGAAGACCTGGCTGAAAGCGCCGGGGCTTTCGTAACCCACCGCCAGCGCGGCTTCAATCACACTGTGCCCGGCGGCGAGGAGCTCCATGCTTCGGAGCAGCCGCTGGCGGCGCAGCCATTCGCCGAAGTTTAATCCCAGTTGCTGGTGGAATTTTCGCGAAACGGTCCGCTCACTCACATTCAGGATCTGCGAGGCATCGCTGATCGACCAGGGATGATCGATACGTTGGTTGATGGTGTCGCACAGTTGCTTGAGCGCCTCTTCCCGGGCGACCGGCACATGAAATCCCAGCAGGGGAAGTCCGCGTAGTTCGTCTAAAATCAGCTCCACTAAACGCTCATCCCGGCTACCGGGTTCAACTTGTTGCGGAATATCTACTGCCGCAACGATGAGTTCGCGTAACAACGGGCTGACCGAAAAGACGCCGCATTCGCCGGGTAAATCAGCCCGGGCCAGCGGATCCAGAAACAGGGTTCGCACTTCGACGCTCCCGGTGGCTTGCAGGCTGTGTGCGATCCCGGCCGGGATCCATAAACCGCGACCCGGTGGGACCACCCAACTGCCGGACGGGGTATCAATTCTGAGCACCCCACTGATGGTATGCAGAAGCTGGGTGGTGGTATGCGTATGCAGCGGCTCACAGTCGCCATGGTCATAGTGATGGGCCTGTGCGACTAAGTTTTGCATCAGGTTCTCGGTCTGAAAATGCATTGTATTGCCCGGATGAGTTGGAAGGTTCCCACTAAGTTACTGGATCACAGCGTCAATTTCGATGCCGATCATTGTGGTATGTGGTTGATGAAAGTTGAACATTATGCACTAAGGATCGGACGGCCTTTTGGGGGAAAGCGGTAACATCGTCTGATATTGGAAACTAATTTTTCAAATTTTATTGATAGTTTCTTATAAAGTTGAGTGATGGCTCCAGCCACCAGAATGTACTGCTTCCTGATATTTGAGATAAACCAATTGTTGGCGAGTCAATAGTTTCTAATTTATATTGTTGATAATAATGTATTTTTATGGGATTTTTTTCTCTGTGTCAGTTGGCAATCTTTTCAGAGACTGCGTAAGTCACGTTTCCTGCGGATTGTGTTGCGTGCCGGACAGGTAAAATGAGCGTTTAACTTTTGCCCTTTGATCAAAAATATCTATAACGGTTCAAAAATATTTGATCTTATCAAAATGTGTGATAAATTAGCCCCAGATTTGAGCAACTCGAATCCCCGAACATTGCAATGGCCAGGTAACGGAGGCGGTTGCATTACTGGCGATGCACTTCATGGTTAATACAGTGCAGCGTCAGCGAGCTGGCGAGCCAGCAACCCTGCTTGGAACACAGGGTTTAAACGGAACGGAAAACGGCCCAGGGCATCTGCTCTGGGCCGTTTTTTCATGGCTTGCTTTCGGGAGGCCCGAGTTGCTTTTGGGAGACCCGAGTTGCTTTGGGAGACCTGAATTGCTTTACTGGCTGGCTTCCAGCACGTAGTAATCAATTTCAGCTTGCGTGTGGTCATAGCCAAACCCGAGCTTCTCCAACACCTTTCGAGACGCGGCGTTGACGGGATCAATCCCGGCGATGAACTGTACCTGCGGCGCAGAATGCGTCAGGTGTTTGATCAGCCCCTGCATTGCTTCGGTGGCCAGTCCTTTCCCCCAGTAGGGTTCGGCAATCACATAACCGATCCGGTACTGCGCGGCTGCTTCCGGAAACACAAATAAGTACCCTGCCAGTTCTCCAGCCCGAGTCAATCGAACGATGCTGCCGAGATTGAGCCGGCGATCCAGCCACTGCTCGACATCATCCTGGGTTCGAAGTTGGCCGCAATCCGGCGGCAAAAAACGGCTGACCTTGTCGGTAAACAGGGCCATGATTTCCTCATGGAGTCCCGGCCGGGTTCGATCCAGCGTCTCGGCCTGTAAGTGGTCGGTCTGGAACGTCATGGATTCAAGCATCTGTGATTCTCTCGTTGGGAGATTGGATTGAGGGAGTTTATCATCAATACCAAATTGACCGAATGAGCCCGCCTGCTTTCCCAAGATTTTAATCCAACGCGCTGCACACCCTGTTTCGGCCGGACTCCTTGGCGACGTACAGATATTTATCGGCTTCGGCTAGCGCGCGATCGATGCTGCCGTCGAGTTTGGCGATGCCCACTGACACGGTCACTCGCGGGTCCAGCGGAGCTGATTCAATGCGCTGGCGGATCCGGTTAAAGATTCTCTCCGCTTCGCTCAGGGAATCTGCGCTCAGTACCATCAGAAATTCTTCGCCGCCGTAGCGGAATACAATGTCCTTCTTGCGGGCATTATCTTTCAGCAATTGGGAAATCTGTTTAATGATTTTATCGCCGGTGATATGGCCGAAGGTGTCATTGACGCTTTTGAAGTAGTCGATATCCAGTAGGGCAACAAACTGATCGGGCTGGGCTTCGATTTTACGTTTGTTGCGGTGCAGGTGTTTGCGGTTAAACAGTTGCGACAGTTCATCAATTGAAGACTGGTAATGGGCCTGTTTTCGTTTGTTATTGATCTGATAAACGCTGAGCATCAGCACCATCGCCAGAAATCCAATGATAATCATCAGAAAATAGATCCGATCCACCAGACGGAAGCGATCGATAAACAGCATGTAGAGGGTCTGGCCTCCGGAAGTCATAATTCGGTATGAGATATTTTCGTTGCGGTAGAGATAGTAACCTTCCGATGCTTCGCTGGTTTTGAGTGTGTGGAGCAGCAACTTGTCGAGTTTGCCCTGATTTTCACGGTGTGAAAACAGCACGTTGCCCTGGCTGTCGGTGTTGACCACCATGACGTTGTTGTTCGGTACCGTCCAGAACAGCTCGCTGTTCACGGTGGCCACATAGTACAGCGGAATTTGGCGATCGGCTGATGTGCGGATGAAATAACTATTGCCGTTATCCGCGAGGGCGATATTGAACGGCTCTTCGCTGGCGTAGTGATCCCAGGCGCCGATATTGAGCTTCATGTCGGCAACGAAAGTGCGGTAGTGGGACGGGTCCAAAACTTCAATGCGGGTGATATTGCTCGACAGCGATTTGGGTAACGCGGCTGCGGCCTCGTTGGCATCAAAGGTGGTGGCGGCTTGCTGCGCGATGAGCGCCAGCGCGGCTTCGATGGTCTGAATCCGTTGCAGGTAAACCAGCTCCACCAGTTCCAAATCTTCAGCCTGGGCGCGTAGCTTGTAATTGTCGATAAAATTCTTCGGGGTGGTGACCAGCAGAATAAATAACATGATCAGCAACGTGGCGGTCAACTCTCCTTTGACCGGGGAGAAAAAAGCGAACAATCTCAAAACAATCCCTTTCTGATAATCCATGAGCACATCTCTTCGCAGGGGCAATGTCACGGTAATTCGGGATGTCGTTGCTAGGTGACACGGTTAGCAGTTCTCCCTTTCCCCAGGCACATCAGCTTGAACGCATTTTTCATGTCGAAGGTCATGCTTCAGCAGGCCGGTGCCGTCCAAATAACGACCATTCAAATGCAGCGCGAGCACACTCTAACTGATGATTGTGACAAAATAATGATGAGGGTTTTCAGTTAATTACCGGAAGTATCATGATGGGTTGAGCGCGTTGTCAGCGCGCTCAGTATCGGGGCGGATGGGATGGACAGTGTCGGCTAGGTCGAGTGTGGATGACACCGCTGGGTCTGCGGCCAGTAAAATCCGATGTACTTCCAGCTGACCCAAAAGACCAGCGTGGTCGCGACCATCAATTCGATCAGGGCAAGGGATTTGAGCCAGGTCCAGTGCGGATAGTCGATCATCAGCCAGTCGGTCAGGCGCTCAATCGCCACGGCGCTGATCACCGACGGGAAAGTCACGGCGGCCAGTGGCGGCTGGAACCGTTGGTTCAGTAGGTTGATGTAGAACAGGTAGACCAGAATCGTCATGGTGATGGCCACCCCGGCCAGCGCCCCGGTCAGGACCGGATCAGGCTGCGTCACATTACTCAGATAGGCGGCCAGCGACAAATTGACCGGCGCGGCCATAATCGCCAGCGTCGGTCGGGCTGGTCGCGGCAGACGACCGGCAAAACAGAGCCGGTAAAGCACCACAGGCAACATCATAAAGTAGATCGCGACACAGACGTGGGTCATCAGCAAAGCAAACTCGGTGTGTCCGAGTTGCGGCCCGGCGAGCGTGCCGCTGATGGCACCCACCGGGTACAGGAACCAGCTGGGATACAGATTGATCAATCGAAAGTTTTTGATTTGATGGAAAAAGAAGTACACCAGCATGAAGAAATGCAGGGCCATGGCCGGATACCAGAGAACGCGCGCCACATGAAGGTGAATTGAGGAGAGATAGTCGGCCAGCACCAGCATGGTCATCGTCATCGGCGCCATCAGGCTGCCGTACAGCGGGTGGCGCAGATCCAGCAGGAAATTGCGCGGAAACAGCAGATACTTGAGAATGACCGGCATCAGGAGGGCGGCCCCCAACACGGCGCAGACGCCACGGATCACATCGCCGCTGCCGGGCATAAACAGCGCCCACGCCAGGCCGATCCCTGTGGTCGACAGGGCCAGTGCCGCTTGCGCCGTGGGTACTTGTCTCAGCGTCCCTCTAAATCCCGCCATGAGTGTCTGATCGCTCCATATGTCATTCAAATGTTAATGTAGCGTTGGATTCTACACCAAAGCGGTGGGGCCGTGCGCAGTTTTGCGAGTGAGATAACAGTGCGGGCGGTCACGTTTTGCGGAGCTTTTCATCAAAAATGGATTTGCCAAACGCAGCAATGCATACCATATTTATAAGGAAGCTTGTAATGAGCCGTTCTTGCTTAGCTCCTGGAGGATTCAGCTGATTTCAAAGGGCTCAAGGGTGCAAGTTTCCTGTTGGTGGTGGCGTGAGCCAACGCTGGCAGAGCGGAAAGCTAAGTCGTGAGACTTGGTGACTTACAATTTGGTTAAGTGACAAAAAGTGAAATTACTTCTTCGTCAAATGACACTAAAGTCCGATTTAAAGAAGTGACTGCATCGGACTCGGCATACTCAACGTAATGAGTGGCGAAGCCTCAAGTAACAACGGCCTCGGATGTACCAAACGGTCAACTGAGGTGTTCATAAAACTTAATCCAAGCCGCACTGCAACGGTGCGGCTTTTTATGTGTTTATTTTCCAGATTCCAACTCTCCTACCTGCTCTCCCCCATCAGCGACAAGCTGGATATCGCCCTCACCAAGATGGAGGCGGAATGATGCAACAGGCCAACATCACCGAACTCGAACCAAAATTACTCGAAGCCATGTATCAGGAATTGGTGGGGCCATACCCCGCCGTCGTCTGCGACTGCGGCCACTGCATCTTCACCCACCAGGGCGTCATCCGCTCCCGCTGCGTCAAAGTCGCAGAGGGTGTCGCGCTGTGCCGATGTAAGCGGTGGGTGGAAGTGCCTGTGGGGTAGTGGGTCTTATTGAACTTCACTAGGCTTTCATGGCCTAAAGATGATGAAACCTTTAGCTTTTATGGCAGGTTTCACAGTTTGTTTAATGTATATAACTGTTGTAAATTGGTATAGAAAGCTACAATAGTTATAAATTGGAGCTTGTAGGAGTACCTATGAGAAACAGTAACTTAAGTCTAACATTACAAGATATTGCGAAGAAAAATAATGATTATCGCAAGTATATCAATGAGTTGAAGGAAAAAGTCGACTTGTTCGTATCTCATCAGCGTAGTGAAAAAAACTTACAAGAGACTGGTAAAGAAATTGGTGTGGACTGGTTGAAATTTAACCAGGATCGAAAAAGTCAAAAGCTCTTTGAGACTATCGAGAAGTTTGAAGACAGTAGCCATTGTTGCAAGCTTAAGAGAAAGGAGCATGAAATAGATGCTATTTTGAGAGCTGCTGAGCGTAATTTTCGAGCTCTTGACCTTTATCCTAAGACAACAGTTCAGGACTATCTTCGATATACGACTATTAATAAGTCATTGAATGATGCATTAAGTGAAGATTGGAACAAAGTTGGAGATCTCCTGTGGATGAGTTGGTTTAAACATGCTCAGGAGCTGGAAAAAAAGGAACTCGAATGCAGCAACAACAAGTCGATGACGTAGAGTCGGTTGAAAGCGCTAGTCAACATGAACTTCAGCATGCAGAGCGAGAGCAGGAACAAGTTGACGTCGATGAAGTCTCTTCAGAAGCAGAAGATGCAGAACGTTCTGAGATTGAAGGGTTACTAAAACGATTACCTGAAGAAATGCTCGTTAACGCTCTGGTGCAGAGAGAGCAAAATGGTCAGCTGAAACGTGAAGGTAAGGTATTTTCACAAGTGGTGCAACGAGTAGCGCAGCACTACTCTGGTCCTATTCCTCCTCCTAAAATGCTTAATGAATATGAATCTGTTCATCCTGGTTTTGCTGAGCGAATTGTTTCAATGGCAGAAAAAGAGCAGGAACATAGGCATACCGTTGAAAAGGAAAGTGTCAGAGGTGCAATTACTAAGGACAGTCGCGGACAACATTATGCGTTGATCGTGTCTCTGGTTATGATTGTCGCATGTACTTTCCTTATCTCTATAGGTCACGAAGTGGCGGGCTCGATATTTGGTGGTGCATCTTTACTTGGCCTTGCTTACGCGTTTCTTACTGGCCGTAAGTATTCTGGTGATGCCGATGATGATTCATCCGATAGCTCGGTGTAGTGATGGATCTTTAGGTACCCTCCCACCGCTTCCAAGCCTTTGACACTCTGCCCACATTGATGGCGACCGAGCCCCTGAGTTTACCCTCAGGGGCTTTTTCCGTTTTTAGGGCAGAGACATGAACCAGAAAACCTTCCTTTCCGCCAGTGTTGTGCTGGCACTCAGTGCAGCACAACCCAGTAGAAACTCGATTCTCTATTGAATCCCTCACTTGGCCCCCGTCTCATTTGCTGTTTAAATTGCCGAATCATATCGTTCATATTTTTTAGACCTGTAGGTGAGTATGTACCGCGTAGTTGATCAAGCGCTATTGGATGAGTTGTTGGCTCAGGCCCATCAAAGTCCCCGAAAACGGAGTCATTTGGCGTTTCATGCTGATTTTGAAGCGCCGGTGCAGCGGATGGTAATTGGTCTGGCGGCGGGAACTTATGTCAGGCCGCACATGCACCCGCAGATGAATAAATGGGAAATGCTGTTTCTGGTTCGGGGGAGCGTGCTGCTGCTGATGTTTGACCCGCAAGGTGTCGTGACGGAGCGAATTGTATTCTCTGCAAACAATCAAACCTGTGGGATTGAGATGGCGCCCGGCACCTGGCATACCATTTTGCCGTTAGAAGGGGATGCGGCGATTCTGGAAGTCAAACAGGGGCCGTATGATCCTGCGGATGTCACTGCATTCGCGGACTGGGCCCCGGCAGAGCAGGATGCTGGGTCTGATGACTTTCTTCGCTGGGCAGAGATGGCGCAAGTCGGGGATAAATACAGCGCATCTTAGTTTTTCTCAGATGTGCAGACTCTGTTCTGAACCCACCGGATATGGCTGCCGGTGGGTTCCCGGACATGCTGCTTAGCTACATGGCCTAAGCCGCTAACCCAACCACCTGTGCCGCTGTTTCGCTCAAGGTAAATTTCCCTTTTGCATCTTTGGTGACTCGGCCCAAAGCGATATCCGGGTCGTGGGTCAGGACGATGCGTCCGTTGCGGCTCAGTAAATCGTTCAGCAAGGCTTCTTTTTCTTCAATGAGTCCTTCGGGGAAGCGGTCGTAGCCCATGGTGATCGGCAAATGGACCCAGGGCGCGCCGGGGATCAGATCGCCGGTGAACACTACCGGGCCGTCGGGCATGGCGATCTCCGGTAGCATTTGTCCCGGCGTGTGGCCGTCGCTGAAATGGAAACGCCAGTCTGGCCCCAGCAACGGCAGCTTGCCGTCATCGTCGACCAGGATCACGCGTCCGCTGAGGGCCAGCGGTTCGAGAATATCAGCCAGATACGAGGCTCTGTCGCGTGGGTGCGGATTCATCGCGCGCGCCCATTGGCGTTTGCCGGTAATAAATTGCGCATTGGGAAACAGCAATTCGGGCGGGCTGTCTGGTTGCCAGGCCGAGAGCAGGCCGCCGGCATGGTCAAAATGCAGGTGGGTTAAGATCACCAGATCGATGTCTTCATGGCTCAGGCCGTGTTCGGCCAGGCTGTCGAGCAGGACATGCTGTGCTTCCTGAACGCCGAAGCGGGTTTTCATCTCGGGCGAGAAGAAAGCGCCGATCCCGGTTTCAATCAGGATGTGGCGGTTTGGCTCCTGAACGAGCAGGGCGCGGCAACCCAGGCGGATGCGGTTGTGCTCGTCCGCTTCCATCCAGCGGTTCCACAGGGCTTTCGGGGCGTTGCCGAACATGGCTCCGCCATCGAGTTTCTGGCTGTTGCCGGTTAAGGTAGTCAGGGTACGCATATTATTTCCTTGATCATCATTATAAGTCGGGTCGAAGCAAAAATGCACCGGGACAGGCGGAACTGTCCCGGTGCGGCTTGACGCAATTTGGGTGATCGTTAGCTGTTGTTCAGGGCTTCTTCGTCTTTCTCTTTGACCCGGAAGCGCAGAATATGAGTGCGCTCAATCAGGATATAGAGGATCACCCCGGTGGCCAGTCCCCAGCTCGCGCCATACACCGCTAGCACAACGCCCATGGTGCCGGCAATCCCGCGCTCGGTATTGGTGGTGAGTTGCTCCAATCCTACCATCAGGCAGATATAGCCGGTCAACAGCAGGGTCAGCGAAAGCGCAATCGGCAACACCGGCTGGAAGAAGCTGACCAGCGGTAGCGCGAACAGGGCAATGAAACCGGTGATCCAGAAGGTGCCTGCACCGCTGTATATTGAATCCATCGCTTCGCGGCCGTGCTTGTAGCGTTCGGCCATCGTGGCGGCTACGGCAGTCCAGAGCGGACCGGCGAGGCCGGGATACGGCGCGAAGAACGCATGCAGGGCATTGCGAAGCGCCGTGACCAGATGCACCCGGTCGATGTTGTTTTCGATCACTTCGTCGGTACGCAATTCATCGGCGCGCTGCATCAGCGATTGGCCGACAATGATGTCACCAAAGGCAATGATATAAGCGATCACGGCGGTTGGGATCGCCATCAGGAATACATCGAGTCCCGGGAAACCGACACTGAACGGCAGGTACTGCCACATGCCGGTAAAGTCCGGTGCGGTGATGCCCCAACGGACATCCGGCATCGGGTATTCACCCACGGCGATCCCGACCCCAATCGCAATGACCATCCCCGGCACCATGCCGTAGTTGACGATTTTTCTTGCCATCGGCACCCGCTCCAGCAGTCCTTTGAACGAGACCGAGAACATCAGGTAGAGACAGATCAGGCTACCGATCACCAGCGAGATCGGGGTTGCTGCTAAGCGGCCACCGCTGGAGATTTCCCCCATCAGGGCGGCGATCCCGGCGCCGATGATGATCCCGCCTTTGAGCGAGTTCGGCACCAGCTTGACCATGGTCGAGCCAAGGCGGGTCACCCCCAAAATAAGGAAGATGATGAACACCAGCAATTGCAGGGCAAACAGCGCCTGAATTGCCGCCGGGCCCGGCTCAAAATCACCGAGGAACAGCAGCACCACCGGAATGCCGGGGGTGATCCAGCCGGGAACAAACGGGACCCCCAGCAGCGCGGGCAGCATAAAGCCGACGCCGCAGACCACGACATAGGCCAGCGCAATGTCGTAGGGGAGGCCGAGGTATTTTTCCAGCAGCGGGATCATGGCCAGGCTGACCACAAACATGATCAGGGCCTGGAGCATTTCCGCAAACTCCCAGCGGTAATGGATAAAGGGGATACGGACTTGAAAAGGACCCAGCGGCCAGTACGGCTGCTCGGACCCCTGCTGTCGTTGATAAACCTGCATGCGATCTTCCTTGTTCTGTGTGTTTACGTATTGGATAGGTTGAAAAGCGTTTGCGACGGATCACTGTATTGTTGTATTGCGAATCCGGTGGTGCGTTTGCTCAGGCAACGCAGGCGGTTACCTGCGCTGCCCGGGGTTCAGGCCTTCTTTGCCCAGTCGCGCAGGACGTATTTCTGAACTTTGCCGGTCGAGGTTTTCGGGAGATTGGTGAAGATGATGGTCTTCGGAATCTTGAAGCCCGCGAGGTGCTGGCGGCAGTAATCGATGATTTCCTGCTCGGTGGCGTATTCGCTTTGCTTGAGCGTGACGAAAGCACAAGGCGATTCGCCCCACTTCTCATCCGGCTTGGCAACCACGGACACCTCCATAATGGCCGGGTGCTTGTACAGCACATCTTCCAGCTCGATGGTGGAAATATTCTCGCCGCCGGAGATGATGATATCTTTCAGCCGATCTTTGATTTCGATATAGCCGTTCGGATGGCATACGCCGAGATCGCCGGTATGGAACCAGCCGCCCTCAAAGGCTTCCGCGGTCGCAGTCGGGTTTTTCAGGTAGCCTTTCATCACGGTGTTGCCGCGCATGAAGATTTCACCGATGGTTTTGCCGTCTTTAGCGACCGGTTTGAGGGTCTGGATATCAGCGACTATCACCCCTTCCAGGGTCGGGTAGCGCACACCCTGGCGGGATTTGAGCGTTGCGCGCTCTTCCAGGCTGAGTTCGTCCCATTCTTCGTGCCAAGCACAGACGGTCACCGGGCCGTAAACTTCGGTCAGGCCGTAGACATGGGTGACTTTGATCCCCATTTTCTCGACATCGCCAATCACCTGAGCCGGTGGCGCGGCACCGGCGACCATGGCTTCGACCGGGTGATCAATTGCAGCTTTGGCGGTTTCCGGCATGTTGATGAGTGCGTTGAGGACAATTGGTGCACCACACAGGTGGCTGATCCGGTGTTCGCGGATCAGAGTCAGGATTTTCTGCGGATCGACCCGGCGCAGGAACACATGCACCCCGGCCAGCGCGGTGACGGTCCACGGGTAGCACCAGCCGTTACAGTGGAACATCGGCAGGGTCCATAAATAGACCGGATGCTGGCCCATCGACCAGGTCATCTGGTTGCCCAATGAGTTGAGGTAAGCACCGCGATGGTGATACACCACGCCTTTCGGATTCCCCGTGGTGCCGGAGGTGTAGTTGAGGGAAATGGCCTGCCATTCATCACTCGGCCATTGCCAGTCGAAGTCGGGATCGCCTTCGGCCAGGAAAGCCTCGTAGTCGAGTTCGCTGGTGGCCTCACCTTCGCCGTATTCCGGATCATCGACATCGACGACCAGCGGCGGGTTGTCCAGCATCGCAATCGCATCGCGGATCACGTCATGGAATTCGCGATCGCAGATCAGCACCTTGGCTTCTCCGTGGCCCAGCATGAAGGCAATCGCTTCGGCATCGAGGCGGACGTTCAGAGTATTGAGTACTGCGCCGATCATCGGTACGCCGAAGTGGGCTTCCAGCATGGCCGGGATATTGGGCAGCATGACCGCGACGGTATCGCCTTTGCCGATCCCGCGTCCGGCCAGCGCAGACGCCAGTTGGCGGCAGCGCTGATACGTTTCCGACCAGTTGCGGCGAATGGCGCCGTGAATCACCGCCGGATAGTCCGGGTAGACTGCCGCTGTGCGCTCAAGAAAGCTCAGTGGCGTGAGTGCGATGTGGTTGACGTCACAAGGTGTCAGATCCGTCTCATACATAGACATGCAGTTTCCCTCTTTCTGTCTGTTATTCCGTGATCAGATATGTATCGTAAATTTAATGTTTTATTAACATGTGGTAATTTATAGCAAGTCAGAACGAATTATGGAAATAGCCTATAGTCTTATAGTGTTTTTACTATATGTCTTTAATTGTGGTTGCAACGATGGTTGCAATGATGCCAGTGCCAGTGCCAGTGCCAGTGCCAGTGCCAGTGCCAGTGCCAGTGCCAGTGCCAGTGCCAGTGCCAGGCGAGTTGAGTCGGGGTTTTTCAAGGGATCTCAGGATGCTCAAGGCGCTTGAAGGCATGACAGGACCTCGCAGGCACGGCTAAGAATTACGAAACATGGTGAGGGATCGCACAGCATGACAAGTCATCAAGGACAGCTCTACCTCGATCTGTGGTTGCGGTTGCTCCAGCAGGGATCGGCGGCCGATCAGGCGGCGGCCCTGTGTCGTTACGCGCAGTCCTGGCCCGGGGTGAGCCAGGCCTACTGGCTCAGCTGGCAACCGCATGAGCAAATCTATGCCCATGACGGCGGCGGTCCGGCACTGCCGCCGGGTCAGGGCGATCCGCTGAAAGCCAGTGATGCGCTGTTGTTTGAACAACTCAGCCGTGAATCCTGCCTGCCGCTCGCTCAGGTGCGCCAGGGGCAAACATGGCTGTCGGGGCGGTTGCGCCGGGCCGGGTTGGCCGAGGGATCTTTGATTGCCCTGACGCCGAAGATCCCCGGGGTGCTGGTGGTCGCGACCGAGACAGAGCAGCACACTGCTGCCTTAGCGGCGATGGCCACACTGTTGCAAGCCCTGCTTGCCAACCGGCCGGAGCAACCGGCGGATGTGATGCTGCTGCAATGTGATCCCCTGCCCGGACTTCGCATGAATACACTGGCCGCTCCTGTCGCGATGAATGCAGCGATGCAGCAATTGCTGGCGCACCATCCTGGCTCGGCGATAACCGATCTGTTGCCGGTGAACTACGCCCAGCTGATCACCGCTTGTTTGAACCAGAGCCGCGCGATTGGCGAAGTGGAATCCACCTGGGCCGGCAAGTTCTTGCTGTGGCAGTTTATCCCGGAGCCGTCGCTGGATGCGGTGATGGTGCGCTGCCGCGATGCGACCACGGAAATTCGCCGCAAGCGCGAGGCGGCGGTGGCCTCGCGTCTGTACCGGCTGATCACCGAAAACACCACGGATTTGATCTCCCGCCATACCCCGGACGGGCGGTTTCTTGATGCTTCGCCGGCGTCCTGGACGCTGCTCGGCTACTGGCCGGAAGCGTTGCGGGGGCGGTCGGCGCAGTCGCTGCTTCATCCTCGCGACCGGGGCCGCTCCCTGTTTCAGGCGGCGGAAGCGCTGGCACGGGATGGCTACCTGACCCTGACTTACCGGATCCGCCATCGCGATGGGCACTATTTGTGGTTTGAAACCGCTTGTCGTGGGATCCGCGAAACCTATACCGGTGATGTGGTCGAGATTGTCTGTATCTCGCGGGATATTACCGCCCGGGTGCGGGCGGAAGAAGAGAACCGGCGACTTGCAGAAGTGGTCCGGGCCAATACCGATCTGGTACTGTTTCTTGATTCGCAAGGGCAACTGACCATGGTCAACCCTTCTGCCCGTCGGGCGCTGGGGATCCGGGGAGATAGCGACTTGCCGTCGCTGGCCGATTTGCTCAATCCGGAAGATTTTCACCGGTTGCGCCAGCAAGGTTGGCACAGCGCGATCCAGCGGGGGGCCTGGGCAACGGAAGCCCGGTTGTTGCCGTTGGGCGCGAAAACCGGTTTTGTGGTGTCTTTGGTGTTGCTGGCTCACCGGGGGGCGGGCGGCCAGTATTATTTTTCGCTGGTGGCCCGGGACATGACCGAGCGTGAACTACGCGAAGCGGAGCAGCGCCGCCATCAGGATGAACTGGCGCATACTGGCCGGCTCATTACCATGGGGGAGCTGGCGTCCGGTATTGCCCATGAGATCAATCAACCGCTCGCCGCCGTGATGAATTACGCTGGTGCCAGTCAGCGTTATCTGAAGACCCTCCATGAACAGCCGGAAAATGCTGCCCGGGTGGCCGAAGGATTGCGGTTGATTGCCGATCAGGCGCGTCACGCGGCTGCGGTGATCAGCCGGTTACGGGGCTTTTTACGCAAAGGCTCACGCAATATTCAACGGCTGGAGATTGAAACTGTGGTGCGTGAAGCGATGGATTTGTGTGCCTGGGAAGCCAGCCGTCACCAGGTGACGATTTACTTTGAAAACAGTTACTTCGAAGAAAGTCAGTCTGAAAATAACGAGGCCGGGTTTGATGAGCCGCAGACTCACAGCCTATTGGCACTTCCGCCGGTATACGGTGATGCGGTGTTGTTGGAACAAGTGCTGGTGAACTTGCTGCGCAATGCCATTGAGGCCAATTGGGAGCAAGCGCCGCAGCAGGCTTCGCGGATTGTGATTCGGGTGGATGTTGAAGGGGACCGCTTGTGTCTGCGGGTGGTCGATCAAGGGCCGGGATTGCCGGACGAGGCGCGGGACAAACTGTTTACTCCGTTCTATACCAGCAAGCCCGATGGCCTTGGGCTGGGATTGTCGATGAGCCGGACCATTGCCGAAGGGTTCGGCGGCGGGCTGGATATCGAAGCATCCGATCCGCGGGGTGCGACTTTTTGTTGCTGGCTCCCGCTGCGCCGGGAGTGAGGGGCGTTGGTGGGCATGATGAGGAAAATGGTTGTGAATACAGGATGGGATGAGGAGAGGGAAGTTCATGCCGGATGAGCAAATTGTATATGTCGTGGATGATGATCAGGGCATGCGGGACTCGACCTTGTGGCTGTTTGAGTCGGTCGGGCTGAAAGCCGTGCCGTTCAGCAGCGGTCAGGCGTTCCTTGAGGCCTGCGATCCCAAAGCCAATGCCTGCGTGTTGCTGGATATTCGGATGCCCGGGATGGGCGGGTTGCACGTGCAGGAAGAGATGCGCCGCCGGGAGATTCACCTGCCGGTGATTTTTGTCAGCGGTCATGCCGATGTGCCGATTGTGGTGCGGGCATTTAAAGCCGGCGCTGTGGATTTCATTGAAAAACCCTATAACGAGCAGTTGTTGCTCGACAGCGTTCAGCAGGCCCTGAACCGCCAGCCGGTGATGATGGTGGGTCAGCATCAATCGGCGTTGCAGGAGCGGCTGGCCAGTTTGACGCCGCGTGAGCAGGATGTCTTTTTGCCTCTGGTGCAGGGCTATACCAACCGGGAAATTGCCGAACAACTGGGGATCAGCGTCAAAACCGTTGATCTGTATCGGTCCCGGGTGATGAAGCGCCTGGCAGCGGATCACCTGCCTGCATTGGTCGGCATGGCGATTGCTGCGGGGATGGTCGACCCTTTGGATCTCAGGGCCACATAAAGTTTAAATCGCCTGATGTCATGAAGCCTCTGCGTGATCTCAGCGGCTTTTTACCTTTTTTGCGTTGCCGTTTTCACCTCTTGGCTTTGTCCGTCCGGTTGATTGTCTCAAGATGGGACAGACGGAGTCGCCGGGATACGTTTTACTTAGGAAGAAAGTTGTCCAGGGTCTCGGCGGTGGCTGAGTGCCCGGATAAAGCGATCCTATGGGGGTCGACAACGACTCAGGAGGCAGATATGAGCCAGCTAGAAGCGGCAACGATTGAGAAGTTTAAAGCGCATTTTCAGGGGACAATTTGTCTCCCCAAAGATGATAAATACGACGAACTGCGAGCGATCTGGAACGCGATGATCGACCGGAAACCGGTGGTGATTGCACAGTGTATCTCCGCCGAGTGCGTGGTGCAGGCGGTAAATTTTGCCCGGGAGCATGAGCTGCTGGTGTCCATTCGCGGCGGCGGCCATAACATTGCCGGGAATGCGGTGTGTGACGGCGGGATCATGATTGATCTTTCACTGATGAACAATGTGGTGGTCAATCCCAATACCCGGCGGGCCATTGTCGAACCCGGTTGCACCCTGGGAGACTTTGATGCGGCCGCTCAGGCACACGGGCTGGCGACACCGCTGGGGATTAACTCGACCACCGGGGTGGCTGGTCTGACGCTCGGCGGCGGGTTTGGTTGGCTCAGCCGGAAATACGGCATGACCGTGGATAACCTGCTGGCGGTGAATATGGTCACGGCGGATGGCCATCAGGTGCGGGCCAGCGCGACCGAGAATGAAGATTTGTTCTGGGGCGTCCGGGGCGGGGGCGGTAATTTCGGTGTGGTCACCAGCTTTGAGTTTGCGCTGCACCCGGTTGGCCCGGAGGTGTTGAGTGGGTTGATCGTGTTCCCGTTTGCACAGGCGAAGCAGATCCTGACGCAGTTTGCCCGCTTTACCGAAACCATGCCGGATGAGTTGAATGTCTGGATGGTGACCCGCAAGGCACCACCACTGCCGTTCTTGCCGGAAGCGGTTCACGGCACTGAAATTATTGCGCTAGCTGTCTTTTATGCCGGCGATCCGGCCGAGGGCGAAGCTTTGATTGCACCGCTGCGCGGATTCGGGACGCCGCTGGGAGAGCATCTCGGCGTGCAGCCTTTTGTTGACTGGCAACAGGCGTTCGATCCCTTGCTCACCCCAGGGGCCCGGAATTATTGGAAGTCCCACAACTTTGCCACGCTGACGGACGAAGCGCTGGATGTGCTGATTGAATACGCCGGTCAGTTACCCTCCGATCAATGTGAGATTTTTATCGGGACCATTGGGGCGCAAACAGGACGCGTTGCACCGGATGCGATGGCCTACTCCAGCCGGGATGCCAACTATGTCATGAATGTTCATGCGCGGTGGGACACTGCTGCGGAGGATGAAGCCTGTATTGGCTGGTCGCGGGCGTTTTTTGCCAAGTCCCAGCCGTTTGCCAGCGGCGGGGCCTATATCAACTTCCTGACTCAGGACGAGGGCGAACGGGTCGCGTTTGCCTACGGCAGTACTTATGAGCGGCTGGTCGAGATTAAGAAAAAATATGATCCGGCCAATCTGTTCCGGATGAACCAGAATATCAAGCCGGACTGACTTTCGGTTTGGGTGTACACCTGCGGCGGCCTGTGCAGAGCCGCCGCGGGCACACGATTGCTGTCTCATGAATTGATAAAACAACCAGTTAGATAGAATGCGGCTTGTCGTAGAGCGGACGGGCCGTGCCTTTGAGATTCTGAAACAGCAGGACCATTTTCGGGTTGAAGCCGGTCGTTCTTAAGGCAACTGCGGTTTCGGTAAAGGAACGACCGACCGTCAACTCACCCTGGAAAGGGGCTACCAGACCGTTTTCTCCCTGGGTACTCAGGGTGCCGGAGAGTTGCGCCAGTTTGCCATCCGGTGTCCAGGGCGAGCTTGGTAAAATATTATCACCGGTAGACTCCAGCGGCATCGCGACAGCTTCCCGTAAATCGAACCAAACCTGAAGGACCATTTCCTTGTGATGAAGTCGGCCTGATTGTCTCACCGGCTCCCAGACTTGCAGCGCCTTCATGGCCTGTTTTGTGGGGGCCTTGTAGCTCAGTAACGCTTGTTGTTTCGGATAACCCCACTGCTTTTTACCGGCCTGGATTGCATCCGGGTTATCCAGCAGCAGATGATGATTATAAAAACCGTACTGATGGGGAAGCCCGGCGACCTGATCCGGATAAGTGGCGGCGCCCAAGGCGTACAGGGCTGCTTGCAAATAGTCCATAGCCTGGACGGGATCTGTCAGATCTCCTGGTGTCTTGAGTGGCAGCGGCGGGGCATCTTTTTGTTTCACCAGGAATGTATTGACGGTTTCGGTATAGCGGCCGACCGGACTGTCTTTGACCTGCTGAATATACAAGATACAGACGGTTTGGGTGGTGTTCGGGAGCGTGATGGTTTCCCAATCCGGGTTACGGACAAATTGCTGTGCTTTCTCGGCCTGGCAGAGGCCGACCAGGGCGGTGGTTTCACCATAGATCACAAAGTCCTTGTCAGCGGCGGTGGCGCCGGCGGTAAAGCTGAGGGTCAGGAACAGCATCATGGGGGGGAGCAAAGTGCGTATTTTCATGTGTTTTTCCTCCGGAGTATTGAGATACAAAGCAGGAAGACTGCAGGCGCCGGATAGCAATCACATGGGTTTTGGCGTCTCTTCGTGAACTCAATCAGCTCAATTATCGAATTCAGGCATAGCGCCTGAGTATTGCTGGTACATTTCATACCAACCCGGGATACGGATGGGGGAGGTATGCACTAAAGTGAATAAATATAGAAGTAGAGCGCCGGAGTTTGCCAAATGACAGAAATATATTTTGGAACCGAAGTATGATTTTGGGAGATTATATTTTAGTCACAAATAAACATCTCAATTAAACATGTAAAAAATAGGATGTAGCAGGAAATATTTACAGCCATATGTAATCGAATACATTTTGTCTTATATTTTGTATGGGAATTTATGAGGGCTGTATTCACATGTTCTATTTATGATGGTTTTATTATCAGTTGAAACAAAATGAAACTGATAGTTTTATATATAACAGAGATCTCCCGTGTAATCTATTCATCAATAGATATGCGTTATTGAATAATTTTTCTTTATTTTGACATTCGTCCCATGATCACGTGACATTATTTTTATTTGCAGTGCAACTATGGATAATGCGCGTCGATATTAGTGCGCAGTTGCATATGTTGATAAGTTTAATATCACCGTGAGGGGAGGCCACATGGCGGCGCTACACATGTATTGCCCAAAATGCAAGCAAGAACGGACATTTATGCGTTCTAAAAGAACGGTCATCGAACGAATTTGGAAGAAAAACACCATGAAAGTCACCTGTCAGGTCTGTGAATCACAGTACTGGCACAAGCCATTTGACGATCAGAAGCTGAAAGAAATCTAGCGGTAAGATCGTTTTGAATCCAGTCTGGATCGCGAACGCATGACCTGATTGCGAATAGGGTCGATATAATCTATGGACAATTAAAGAGCACGGAATCATGAAGAAGTGGTATTTACTGTACTGCAAAAATAACGAGATTGAGCGAGCGATAATTAATTTAGAACGAATGGGCGTGGCTTGTTATACCCCTTTCGTCAATAAAGACGTCATTCGACGAGGCAAGAAAGTGTCGGTCAAAACAGCGCTCTTTCCCTCTTATTTATTTGTTCAGTTTGATTATGAGCGCGGGCCGAGTTTTACCACGATTCGTTCGACCAGAGGTGTTGCGGATTTTATTCGATTTGGTCAGATGCCGAAGGAAATCCCGGCTGAACTAATCACGCAGATCCAGCTTCGCAATGTACATGTTGATGTGGCGCTCATTGCCGGTGATAAAGTGAGTATCAATGAAGGCGCTTTGCAGGAAATTCAGGCAATTTTCCTCGAGCCGGATGGTGAGAAACGCTCCATGCTGCTCATCCAGATGATTAACCGGGATGTGAGAGTGAGCGTGGATAATAAAAATATCCGTAAAGTAGTTTAACGGGTTGCGATGCCTGTACAACACATAGGGTTGCTATGTGTTGTCCATATTGACGTCCGTCAGTCAATCGGCGGACGGTTAACGACTGTAGTCACCGCCACGCTCGGGTTGGTAGACAATCTCCTCGATCTGCACATGTAAGATGCCGCCCCCTGGCTTTGGCCACTCAATGGCATCGCCGACTGATAGACCCAGCAGGGCGCTGCCAACCGGTGCCAGGATCGAAATGCGGTCCGCTTTACCTTCTGTTTCATTCGGATAAACCAACGTCAGGCAAAAGGTTTTCTCCGAGGATTCCACCGCGAAACGGACCGTGGAGTTCATGGTCACGACGGTCGATGGGATGTCCTGCGGCGCCACAATCTCGGCGCGATCCAGCTCCGCTTCCAGAGCCGATTTACCGGGAAATGCCACATCCGGCAAGGTTTCCAGCAGGTTATCCAGTCTTTCGGCATCCAGTGAAGAGATGATAATACGGGGTTGTTTGGTCATGGTTTCACCGTCATTAAAGTTTGTCAGATTGAACAAATCAACCAGTGCCCGGCAGCGCTGTCAGAGCAGCTCCGGGGAGTCCTTATTGCGTTACGGAACTGGTTACGATGAGGTCTGCAGACACTGTGATCGGTGCAGAAATGCACCGGAAGATATTATCCCAATCGCAAACACATGACAAACGAATTGCATACCATTCCCGGCATTGACCCGACAGCCCTGCTGCCGGCGCTGGGGGGAACAGGATACACAGATGCTTGGGCGTTGCGGCGCTATTCATTAAATTGCAAAAAATCGCACTTATAAGATTGCAATTGATAACATCATGTTTTTAAAGAGGTAAAAAACTTTATCCACAAAAACAGTGGGTAACTTTTCGAAACGTTGAGGTGCGGTTGATGATTTTTTAAACAGGCTTCAAGTGTGCTGAAACTCGGTTTCGTTTTGAGATTCGGCCCGGTGACGGGGCTGCCGAATCTGTTTCATCTCGGGTGGATTGTTGCGGTGTCAGTTTGAGCTGGTTCATAGTTTAATGAAATATGCCTCATAAGTATTCAGTTGCATTGCTGGCCTTTGCTATCTTGGGGCTTGGGTTCCATTGTTGAGGGTGATGTATGCTGAATCTGGGCCGTGCCATGAATTTGCGTAAAACAATTTTTACCGTTTTTTTTATTCCTACTATTTTATTGCTCGGTGTGATCGGCTATCAAATCAAACAGGCCAATCAGCAGGTGGCGGAAACGGGGCTGTCGCTGGAAACTGTGACTCTGTTTGAGCTGTATGATGACGTTGCGCATCAGTTTGCGGTTGAGCGCGGTCTGACCGCCGGGGTGATTGCCGCGAAGGGGCAAAGCCAACAGCAGGGTGCCCTGCTGGCGCAAAGAAAAAAGGCAGATGCGGCTTATCATCACCTGCTGGCTTTCTCACCGCAACATTTGGATCCTGCTTTAGTGACGACCTTATTGGGGGATGTGAAATCTGAGCTGGATCGGCGTGAGTCGATTCGTCGTCAGGTTGACAGCTTATCCCTGAAGGAATCCCCGTTTGCATTTTATTCAAACATCAACAAGCTGGCGCTGGATAATCTGGCGGTGGTGATGGCGCAGATCAGTGACCCGGATTTGAAGCGTGACATGCAGGGCCTGTGGGCACTGCTGGTGATTAAGGAGCAGGCCGGTATGGCCCGGGGTGCCCTGAATGGCGTCTTTGCCGGAAAGCAGTCGACGCCGGAGCGTTACACGCAGATCACCAATTATCTGAGTGCAGAACGATATGCCCTACGGCAGGCCAGAATTTTGCTGGATGGGGAGAGCCTGCAACAGATGCAGTCGATCCTCAATGAGTCGGTCTGGCGACAGGTAATGTCGATTCAGCAGCAATTTTTGGATCAGAAAGACAATCTTTCTGCCATTGAAGGGCCGGAAGCATCAGTTTGGTTCCCGTTGGCTACCCAGCGGATTGGCTTGGTGAAAGCGCTGGGAGATGACGTGGCCGGAGCTATTCGGGAACATGCGCTGCATCACCAAGTGGAAGCAACGTTGATCCGTAATGGGATGATTGGAGTGATCCTGTTTCTGGTGCTGCCGTTGGTCTTGCTGACGGTGAAAATCGTGAACAACGTACGTGAGCGGGTCGAGCAGTTTACCGCGCAGCTGGACCGCATGGCGTCGAATAACGACTTGAGTATCCGCCTGGGTGACGGTCGTCGGGATGAATTTGGCCGGATTGCCAGCCATGTTGATCACCTGGCGAGCAGTTTGAGTGAGACGTTAAATAAGACATTGCGCTTTGCCAGCCAGACTGAAAAAGAGATGGCGGCGATGGTTGATTTGGTGGCCAAGGCGAAAGACTCCAGCCAACAGACTCACCTGCGCTGCGATAATATCGCAACGGCGATGACGGAAATGGCCCAAACCAGTGAGGAGGTGGCCGGGATCACTGTGGATGCGCAGCACAGCACGGATCAGGTGAAAGAAAACGCCGAAGCCTGTTTTGAGCACAGTGACCGTTCATTCCAGTCTGCCACGGAGCTGCTCGAAAATGTCGACCAGACGTTTGCCTGTATTGAGGCGCTGGAGAAGCAGATGGGCAGCGTGACGGAGATCCTGGATACGATTAATGCGATCTCGGAACAGACCAACCTGTTGGCACTGAACGCTGCCATTGAAGCAGCCCGTGCGGGTGAGCAGGGACGGGGCTTTGCTGTGGTGGCGGATGAGGTCCGGACGCTGGCACAACGCAGCAAGCAGTCGACGGAAGACATCCGCAAGCTGCTGGAGGGGATTGGCCAGAATGCTAAAGACTCCTTCGACAATATGCAGCAAAGCCGTGAAGCCAGTTATGAGGCTCAGGAAGTGGTGTCAGATACGAAGTCTTTGGTGGAAAAACTGATCTTGGCGGTGAATGAAATTGCCCAGTTCAACGTCAGCATTGCAACGGCATCCACCCAGCAATCGCAAACAGCGAAGAGCGTCGATACGGATGTGGATGAATTGCTGGAGCTGGCGGATCACACCAAAAAGACCATTGCCGATATTCATCAGGAAATGGAACTGGTGCAAGGCCGGATGGCTGAGCTGATGGAAGAAGTCAGTCACTTTACGATTGCGCCCTCAGGCGATACGCCGATGCGGATGACCGCTCGATAGCGGGGCTGCAATTGAGTGTTAAATGAACAATACCGGGCTCAGGGCCCGGTATTTTTATGCAAGTTGCGGCAGCGTTCTGATATCAATCAGAGGCTCAGTCATACATTTTCCAGTTCTGCTCGCGGATCTTACTGATAAAGAGGCGCAGCTCGCCTTCGAGCGGCCGATCTTCACGGACCATTTCAAAATCTTTTTGAACGGAAGTCAGCATCGCTTGCAGCGCTGGGCTGAGGTGGCTGGTTTGCAACTCGCCTTGGGCCTCGCGAAGCAGCAAGGCTTGCGTTGATGCGAGCAGCGAGGCGGAAGCAACTTGTTCCGTCAGCTCGAGCACCCGGAGGCAGTCGCGGGAGGCGATGGTCCCCATGCTGACTTTGTCCTGGTTATGGCACTCGGTTGAGCGTGAGAAGACACTGGCCGGCATGGTGTGCTTGAGTGCTTCCGCGGTCCAGGCCGAAATCCCGATCTGTACGGCTTTGAAGCCATGGTTGATGGGTTTGCGTGCGCCGGTGGCACCGGTCAGGTTGAACGGCAGGCCGTTGTTAAACTTGTAATCCATCAACTGGGCCATCTGACGGTCCAGCAAATCGGCCAGATTGGCAATCGCCACTTTCAGGGTGTCCATCGCCATCGCAATATGACCGCCGTAGAAATGGCCGCCGTGCAGGACGCGTTCATTGTCACCATCAATGATTGGGTTGTCATTGGCACTGTTGAGTTCATTTTCAATCAGCTGACGCAGCCAGGGCAGGCTGTCTTGCAGCACGCCGATCACATGCGGTGCACAACGCAGAGAGTAGCGGTCTTGCAAGCGGTCGCTGTTCCGTGGCGGCAGGGAAGACTGTAGGTCGCTGCGTAACCAGCTGGCGATTTGCTGTTGTCCTTGATGTGGCTTCACGGCAAATAAGGCTTCATCGAAGTGGAAGTCATTGCCCTGCATGCCGACAGAAACCATCGCGGTGATCCGGGTCGCGAGCTGGGCCAGATACTCAGCGCGTTTATACGCCAGGCAGGCCAGCGCGGTCATCACGGAGGTGCCGTTCATGAGCGCCAAGCCTTCTTTCGGCTTGAGCGTGATCGGATGCAAACCCAGTTCGGTATAGACGTCGGAGGTCGCGCGGACCTCACCTTGATACACTACGTCACGCTCGCCGATCAGGGCGGCGGCCAGATAAGAGAGTGGCGTCAGATCGCCGCTGGCACCCACAGAGCCTTCCTGAGGGATCCGCGGGGTGATGTCATGATTGATCAGGGTGACGATTTGATTCAACAGCTCATGGCTGACCCCGGAAACCCCCTGAGTCAGTGAACACAAGCGTGTCGCCAGCACTGCACGGGCCTGCTGGTGATCAAGATGCTCACCGAGCCCGCAGCCATGAAAGCGGGTCAGGTGCAACGGCAGCTCATCGACCAGCTCCGGCGGGATCGCCACGGTACAGGAATCCCCGTAACCGGTTGTCACGCCGTAGATCACGCCTTCTTCTTTCAGCAGGCTTTCAAGGAACGCAACACCGCGGTCAATTTTTGCGGTAAATGCAGGGGAATTATTGATTTTGGCCTGGGCACCGTTGGCAATATCAACCACGTCTTCAATGGTCAGGCGTTCGGCACCAAACAGAATGGCATCTTGATTATCAGAGTTCATGAGAAAATCCATTAATTATCAGCAGATTAGAGGCTTGCCCTCTTATTGACGATCTCATCCTATACAATATACATCATGTAGCATAACAAGAGAGGACGGTTTTTCGAGGTTTGTCACGCCATGGGAAGTGGCTTGATAGAGACAATAGCCGTCTCATGGCCGGCATCGCGCCAGCCATTTTTGAGTTCGTGTATGTCTGCTTTGAAGATTGTTTCGAATGAAAGCTCTAGTGAGTCAAGATCACCATGATTGGTGTTACTTGTTCTGGAGCATGCTCAGTAAACCCGGAAACTTTGATTCTATTTCAGCATGGCGGAGCTTGGCCAAAGAGCGGTTCCCGTGATCTACATGCTCGATCAGCCCGGAATCTTTCAGGATCTTAAAGTGATGAGAACGTGTGGCTTTGGAGACTGAAAGGTCGAAAGAAGTACAGTGCCTTTCTGCGTTTGGTTCATCGTTGATCAGGTCAATGATGATTTTGAGCCGAACTGGGTGCGCAAGGGCTTTCAACATCTCCAGTGTTTCCTCGCGCGGTTGACTTGCGAGTATCTCATGTTCTGACATGTCGTTTTCCTATTTTATCCTTATGAAACAGATTGACACGGGTGTTCCGTATCTATAAGGTTCGAAAAATATCGAACGTTCGTATTTATTGATACGTATTGGCGTTGCCATACGTGCGATATCTTTCAAACCATTGTAGTGACAAAGATTGCGTCTGTCATGGACGAGGTGAGTATCAAACATGCGCCGCTCGCGAGGTGCTGGGACGGACTCTTACTGAGATGATGGATTCGTTCGAGGTGACTACAGATAATGATTAAAGGCTAACTATGGATGGAATACATCGAACAACCCGCACGTTTATGCTGTTTGCTGTCTTAATGGCTGTATTTATCGTGCCGAGCTCTATTTCAGGTACGGCAATTGCCTTGCCGTTTATCAGCGCAGAGTTGCAATCGGACCCGGCTAGTTTGCAGTGGGTGGTAAATGCTTTTAATTTGACGTTTGCCTGTTTTACGCTGATTTGGGGTAAATTTGCCGATGTGTTCGGCCGAAAGCGTTCGTTTATCGCAGGCGCATTGATTTATACACTGGCATCCATAGGTTCCGGGCTTGCGCCGAATATATTGTGGCTTGATGTATTTCGGGCGCTTGCCGGTGTAGGTGGCGCGGCTATTTTTTCCTGCGGCAGCGCGCTCTTTACTCATACTTTTGAGGGGGAGCAAAGAACAAGAGTATTCGCTTTGTTTGGGGTGACTGCAGGTTTAGGGATTACGTTCGGCCCCACGGTTTCCGGAGTTTTACTGGAACTGTGGAGCTGGCAAGCTATTTTTGCCATGCACGCCGTGGTGCTTACCGCTGTACTTGTGATGAGCTCCAGCATTCCAAGCGATGCTGACGAAGTAGGATCTGTGCCGCAGGTTGATTTCCCCGGGGCAGCTTTATTTATTGCCGGCATGTTCCTGTTGATGCTGGCGTTGTCCAGGGGGTACGAATGGGGATGGTTGAGTTTGAAAACCGCTCTTGCTGCGTTTGTTGGCGGGGTCATGTTCATTCTATTTATCGTTCGGATAAAAAGAGCAGTACATCCGGTGCTGAATCTGGTGTTGCTCAGAAACCATGGTTTCCTTGGCCTGATCTTAGTACCTGTGGTTGCCAGCTTTACCTTTGTGACATTGCTGACGTACTTCCCCACTTATCTGACCGGACCGATGCAACAGTCCGCAGCAACTGCGGGTCTCATGATGTTGTTTTTGACTTTGCCCGTGTTGGTGTTGCCGCTGATTGCCGGGAACTTAGCATCGCGAGGGGTGAGAACAGCGCGACTGATTTTCTTCAGCATCGTGAGCATGTTACTTGGGATCGGCTTACTGGGTCTGTTGGTTGAGTTGTCGGCCTCACTTTCATGGTTGGCGGTTGCCCTGCTGTTGATTGGAATGGGGATGGGAATCTCTGCGGGTTTAGTGGATGGTGAAGCACTCAGTAGTGTTAAAGCCGATGAAACCGGCATGGCTGCAGGGGTACTCAATACTTTCCGGTTAGGGAGTGAAGCCGTTGCCGTTGCGCTGTATGGTGCATTGATGAGCGCTTCGTTGACTCGACTTGTACCTGAACATCTGAGTCAGTTGAAAGAAGGGGATGTAGAGGCCTGGATTGCGGGAATGGCGTCTGGAAACTTTACCGGGTTGCTTGAGCTGGTGAATGCTAATGAGCAAGCGACGCTAAGCCAACAAATGATCGCAGTGTATAAAATGGCGTTTACAACAACGAATGCGCTCTTAGGGAGTCTTGCTGTGATTGTGAGCCTATTGGCCCTGTACTGTTTACGAAAGGTGAACCGTTTAGCTCACTGTCGTGAGGTGTTGAGGCGTTAGCCAACGGGGTAATGTGGTGTGTGTTGGGAGCGGTTTGCTTGATTCATTTCGCCTTGCTCGACAGCACGTATTGCATGAGCGAAAAAGCGCCCCCGCTGTATAGCGCGGGGGCGGTTTTTTCTTGCGTGAAGCCATGTTTGCGCGAAACTAGTCTTGCTGGAAGAAGCCCAGCTCAGGCTCAGGCTGCCTTCACGGACGAGATGTAATCGGCGAGGCTGGCGACGGAAGCAAAGTGCTGACGGGCGTCATTATCATCGCTGTCCAGAGAGATCTGATATTTTTTCTTCAGCGCCAGTCCTAATTCCAGCGCGTCAATTGAGTCCAGCCCCAGTCCGTCATTAAATAACGGCTCATCCGTCCCGATATCGTCAACGCTGATATCTTCAAGGTTGAGCGACTCAATGATCAGCTTTTTTAGTTCGAGGTGAAGTTGTTCCATACGTAACGTCCTTTCTGCGTCGGTTAGACTCGTTGTTAATATGCTCATTGTGACATATGTGTTGAGGTGGTTCATAACTGAGAAGCGGAAATTGGATCGAATTAACACTGTGATGTTTGTGCCCCGTATTCCCGGCTTTTCAGGGTGTTCATTTCGGCTCGTCAGAGTACAAGATGGCGTTGCCAGGACCAGCAATGGCGATCGGTTGTTAATTGCCACTGGTGCTGGTTGCTCAGCAAGTGTTTGATAAATTTGAGAGTTACCGGGGCTTCCTCTGGCTCAGGGGCGGACGGGGTATCCCAGTGAACCCGGTAGTGTTTGCCGCCGGTCAACAGCATCGCCAGGGCATAACTCTGGTAGTTTCCGGCATCGAATGACTGAAACTGCGCCGGCAGCGGGGCGTCATAGTCAACCAGCAAGACCCGGTGATCGGGATGCTCTGCCAGATACGCGGCAGCATCCACGAATGCGTTGTGCAGGGTGTCTTGTCCGGCCGCGATGGCTGTGACGGGCACCGGGCGGTTAGCGGCGATGGTAAACAGGCCGGCTGCCGTGTTGTGCACGGTTTGGGCAAAGTTGGTTGGTGACGCTTCTTCTCCTTGCTGGATGCTTTCGATCAGAGAGATAGTGCGTGCCAGTTCACCGTGCCGACTGGCAAAGACGATATAGTCTACCGGTTGATCCCGGGTCAGGGTGAGTGCTGCCTGTAGGGCCAGTTTACTCAACTGACTGGTGCGTCGACGCATCATCGGCGGGATCAGATTGGCCGGGACGGGGGCCGGGTCTTCGGGCCAGCGCATATCTTGCTGTGCCCATTCTTGCCACTGGCGGGTGTCAGTTAATCCGGGAGACAGGGCCAGCCAGTCGAGTAGCGTGAAGGAAAATGTGTTCATATTCATAGCCATCGTGATTACTTTATGGCTATGGTTGCATATATTAAAAACACGCCCCAGCAGAACCGGAATGATTATTGAGGCACTTCACTTTTTTTGCGTCGGGCGGCCTGGAAGGTGGCGAAGGAAGGCCCGCCACCCGGCAGAGAGCGGTTGGCGGGCATCAGGGGTGAAAGCAGCGTTACTGATGACGCGTGTCCCACCATTGCTGAGCCTGCTCGAGTGCGGCAGCCTGATCCGGACACACCTGCATCATCTTCAGCACAATCGCCATGGTTGAGACGACCGCATGGGCGCCGTAATTGTTGTCGACTTCTCCGTCCCAGACCTGCCGCAGGTACTCACCGCTGATCTCCCCGTGCTTACCGGAGGCTCCTTCCAGGAACGTTGGCCACTCTTCTTCATAGAGCTCCCCGCGCGATACCCCGGCCAGGCGGCATGCGGTGCGGGGGCTGCGCTCACTTTCGCCGCCCTCTCCCTTGAAGGCGACCATGTTCAGATCGCCGACTCGTTGCGCCGCTTCTGCGTGCAGTTTTTCATAGCCTTGGTGGAAAATTCCATGGATGGCAAAGGGAGCACGCGCTGGATTGAGCGCGCGGGCGACGGTGTTGAGCGGGGTCCGCAGGCCGACCTGCTTGCGCAGGGCCAGCAAATCCACCAGAGGCTCGCAATAGGCAGACAGCGGGATGTAGCAGATATCGTCATGGGCGAGAATGGTTTTGGCTTCTTCGGGGGTTGCGGCCTGCCGGATCCCGAGTGCCGGGCAGGCCGACTCAATCTGGAATTTTACTGCATCAACCGCGGCATGGCCGTGCAGCAGGATCCGTACACCATTTTTCGCTAACAGTTTGGCTGCCAGCAGCAGCCAGGGCGGTTGGCGCCGTTTGCCGGCGAAGCAGGGCCAGTCGAGGTCAATGGCAAGCTCCTGCCAGTCCGGATCGATCCGCTCGCGCAGCGCCTGAATATATCCGGCGGCCTCTTCACCGGTTTCGCAGCGGACCCGTTGCAGCATCAGCAGCACTGCCAACTGGAGCAACTCGGCTTTGCCGTCCAGGTACATGGTCAGTGCTTCCCGGGCTTCTTCCTGGGTCAGTGGCCGACGGCCTTTCTCGCCTCGGCCGACATGTTTAATAAATTCTGTAAATGCTGGCATTGCTTTCCCTAGTTCCATTTTTCACACTGATAATAACTATACCCCATTGAAACGGAATACGAATGTCTCGGTTGTTAACAAATCACCTACACTGTTAGAACTGTTGACGCGATGTAGATGTTTCGGAGGGAGAATGAAAATCGGACGTTTGGCGGTTACGTTATCCTTGTTGGTTTCATGTACCGCGTTTGGCGAAGGGCGGATGGTCAGCTATCAGATCAATGGCGAGGCGTATGAGGGGTATTACACCACCCCGGCTGAAAGCGGCAAACCTGCTCCTTTGGTGTTGCTGGTTCATGATTGGGACGGGCTGACTGATTACGAAGTCAAACGGGCAGAGATGCTGGCTGAAGCCGGCTATGCCGTCTTTGCCGCAGATTTATTTGGCGCCGGAGTCCGGCCGACCAAAAATGAAGACAAGCGGCAGCACACCGGGGAGTTGTATCAGGATCGCCAAAAAATGCGTGATTTGCTCCAGGGCGCCATGACCAAGGCGCAATCTTTGGGGGCGAACACCCAGCAGGCGGTGGCGATGGGATACTGTTTCGGTGGTGCGGCAGTGCTGGAGATGGCCCGCTCCGGGGCCGACCTAAAAGGTTTTGTGACCTTTCACGGCGGGTTGAGCACTCCTGAAGGTCAGGATTATTCGCAAACCAAAGGCAGCGTACTGATCCTTCATGGCGGGGCTGATCAGGCCATTTCCATGAGCGACTTCGCCGCCCTGTCGCAAGCACTGGAAAAAGCCAAAGTCGACAGTGAAATGATCACCTACAGCGGCGCGCCCCATGCCTTTACGGTGTATGGCTCGCCGAACTACCGTCAGGATGCGGATGTGAAGTCGTGGCAGCGCTTTCTGACCTATCTGAAATCCGTGTTTCCTGATGGATAATCAGTGGTTGGTACGGCACGTTGCATCATCATGATTTGATTGATTTTTACTGCTGCCTTGGTCATGCTGAGGGCAGGAGGGACTTATCATGAAGCAGTGTCCGGAAAAACCGATCCGTTGGGGGATCATCGGCTGTGGCAACGTCACGGAAGTGAAAAGCGGCCCGGCCTATCAGATGGCGGAAGGGTTTGAGCTGGTGGCTGTCATGCGCCGGGATGAAGCCAAAGCCCGCGATTACGCCAAGCGCCATGGTGTCGCGCGGTATTACACCGATGCTGATCAGCTCATTGCCGATCCCGAGGTCGATGCGGTGTATATCGCTACACCGCCGGATAGCCACAAAACCTATGCGTTAAAAGTGGCCGAGGCCGGCAAGCCGTGTTGTATCGAAAAGCCCCTGGCACCGGACTATGCCGACAGTGCGTTGATCACCGCAGCTTTTCGTAAGCGCTCACTGCCGTTGTTTGTTGCTTATTATCGGCGGTCACTGCCACGGTTTCGTCAGGTTCAATCCTGGCTGGCCGATGGCAAAATCGGTGAGGTTCGCCATGTCAGCTGGCAGCTCTCCAAACCGGCCAATGCGCTTGATTTGTCCGGGCAATATAACTGGCGCACCGATGCGGCAATTGCACCGGGCGGTTATTTCGATGATTTGGCCAGTCATGGTTTAGATTTGCTGATGTTCCTGCTGGGCGATATTTCCCGGGCCATGGGAATCTGCCTCAATCAGCAAGGGCTTTACAGCGCCGGAGATGCGGTGACCGGCTGCTGGCAGCATGAATCCGGCGTTACCGGGTGTGGCAGCTGGCATTTTGGCGCCGCTAAACGTGAAGATCGGGTGGAAATGATCGGCAGCCGGGGCAAGCTGGTGTTTTCCGTGTTTGATGAAGCGCCGGTGATGTTAATTAACGACACCGGCGAGCAAAGTCGTCTAATTGAAAACCCGCCGCACATTCAGCAGTTCCATGTCGCGGCCATGGCAGCGAACTTGTTGGGTGGTGAACCACACCCTTCCACAGGGGAGACAGCGACCCGAACCGCCTGGGTAATGTCCCAAATCCTGGGCCAGCCCAATTCATAACCATCTTTTTAAGGGGGAAGAGCTATGTTGTGTGTGACAACATCTGAAATCGCTCACCGGACCATTACCGAAACACTGGGGACAGTCTGCGGGAACGTGGTGCAATCGAAACATGTTGGTCGCGATATTATGGCCGGCTTTAAAACCATTTTTGGCGGCGAGATCCGCGGCTATACCGAAATGCTGGTGGAAGCGCGGGAAAAAGCCATGAGCCGGGCGATCGCCGAGGCCGAAGCCATGGGGGCGGATGCGATCGTCAACGTGCGCTTTACCACCAGTGCAATCATGCAGGGCGCGTCAGAAATACTGGTTTACGGTACGGCGGTGAAGCTGAAATAGACACTGAAATCAAGAGCGAATAACGTATTTAGGGTATTTGAGAGAATAGAAGCTCGCAATATGCGAACTTCTATTGATTTGTAAGCCGTTAATATTTTGATGAACGGCATTCTTTCAAATACGTTTTATAGTCAAACCTGTCTAAAGATGCATACTGTCCCCCCAAATAGACCACGAGCCGTCCGTCGTTCGTGACTCTGAATCCAGTCGCACCATCGGCTCCTTCGTCGGTAACACTGACGGAATAGCCCACGCTGGTTGAAGCTGCCGGGGTAGGACTGGTTGCGACGCTGAATGTGCCGTCATCGTTAAAGTAAGCAGGGTAAGCTTTGACTTGGTTCGTCCCCATATTTGCGCCACATGTGGTGTCTGTATAGGCGTGAACGATATACCAGTTCCCCGTACTATCTTCGACCAATTGAGCATTTTGACCGAGGCTTTTGTTACAGCCTGTATTGGATGGTGAGGTATAGCTGTTGACATAGGAAAAGGCGCGAATGTTAATTTCACCTTCTTTATCGGTGCCATATTGAAATAACTCAGCCACTGATGCCTTGTACGCCGCGCCCTGTGCATTGTCCATGTCGTGTAAAATTAACCAATAGTCATCTTCATGTCGGTTAATCCAAACATCCGTGATTTCCTCTATTTTATGATCCGTTTGAGTCAATGCCGCCACTTGTCCTTGGTCGCCGTCGATGGTGAATTTACGAAAGCGAACCGTTTTTTCATATTGAGAGGCGACAAGTAAATAACCCTGGTCTTTTGCGCTGTTCGTTGGGGCAGGTAACCAGGCAATACCAGACGGGTGTTGCTCACTAATATAAATCTTATCTTCAAGAGGCATAGTTTCGTTGCCGGAAATAAGGTCTTGGTTTGGATCAAACATACTTTCTGAGACCCGAAATGAGAGAATTTGTCCCTCATCACCTGAGCCTGTTTCTGAGTGGGAAATGAATGCGGTATGGGTGCCATTGCTCCACTGGTGCGACAGTGCAAAAGATTGATGGTGGTCACTGATCTCAAAGCTGTGATCAACTTCAGTATCAGCGACAAACGCCTGGCAGCTCTCTGCCAGGCTGGACAACACTTGCTCCATGGATAGATTTAACTGAGGCTGTTGATAAGCATCAGAGGTTGCATAGACTGAGCTACTGAAACCCAAGATAACCGTTGGTATTATATGTTTCATATTGAAAGTTCCATCTTTAATATTCAGATTAATTACAGGTGTTTAAATGGTGAGACGTTGAATTCTTACCGGGAAAATAATAGTTATGTTTAATGTTCAGATTTCATCATGCTGTTTTCTGTTCATGATTAACGCCCAATTTTTGACAGCATCTCTGGAGATATAAATCGGCTGATCACAAACATAAACAGAATCGATGGGATGAGTAATATTAGCGCCGTAATCGATGCGATTTGATAATTGCCCTCCATGCTTGCCGTATATAACAGGAGCGGTAAGGTGCTTATCTCTGGTGCACCGACAAAGAAAGTTCCGGTGAACTCATCAAGAGATTCAAGGAACACGAAGATACCACTGGCCACAATACCCGGTGTCGCTTGAGGCAAAGTGATATGGAAAAAGGTATAGACAGGGCCTGCGCCCAAATTTCTGGATGCCCGGATCATCAAAGGGTCTATACCGGAAAAAGCCGCGACGCTAATCCAGACCGAAAACATCAGACCATGGACACTGTGTACCAGGACGACCCCGAGAAAAGTCCCGTTGAGTCCGAAGTCGTAGAATATTCCTGCGATGTTCATGTACACCGTCAGGTTAGGAAACGCCTGAGGGATCAGAAACAACAGCATCCAGAATATTCTGAAAGGCATCTTTTGCTTTGCAAGCGCATAACCCGCAGGAATAGAGACGGAGAGACAGACCGCAACCGTGGTTAAAGCAATCAAGATGCTGGTTGTTAGTGAGCCGGTAACATCACTATAAGGGCTGAACACCTGATCCCAGTATTTGAGCCCCCATTGGGAGGGTAAAGCGTAAGGAAAATACCAAACTTCGGCTACCGTCCAGATGAGCAAATTGATGATCGGACCGAACATGATCAATGCCAGACAGATGACAAAGACAAATTGTGGAAAGGCATCCAGACGGATTAAGTTTGAAAATCGGGATCTATTTGCTCTGGTCAAAGAGCGTATTGTTAGTTCTTGACTCACTATACACCAGCCTTATCTTTAAGATTCTGACGAAGATAGAACCAGGCAAACGCAGCACAAATACAGTAAGAAATAAGGCCCAGTGCATTTGCGGTATGGTAATCACCGTAAGAGTTGATTCGAAATGCCATGTCGGCGGTCATCATGGTGGGTGTGCCGGTGCCAATCATCAGCGGTACAGATAATGCTGACATCATCGTCACAACAGACAGGACCATGGCGACACCGATTGTTGGGATAATCTGAGGCAGGATAATCTGAAATAGGATCCGAGTTCTTGAGCCCCCTAAGTTTCTCGCGGCACGGACCTGGGATTCATCGATGGCCGACATCGCTCCGGAAATAAGCAGCGTCGAAAAAGCGAGTTGTTTCCAGACAAAAGTAATGATGATGCCACTCCAGCCGAGGAATGAAATGGTTTCTAGAGGGGTAAATAATCCGGCTTCAATGAGCGCGTTATTCATCAACCCATTTTTAGCTAAAAAGGTTCTCATCATCTGAGCTGTCACGATGAGTGGGATGAACAGAGGCAGTCGATAAAGTATCCCTAAAACCCGAACGAGCGATGTAAAGGGAGAGAGGCGTAATGTTGCTGCAATGAATATCGACAGCACACATAAAATGACCATTGAACTCAGCACGATAATTATCGTAAACAGAATATCGTTGGAGTACAGTTCGACCGCATTCTCCAGATGCGCTGTCGTCAACGCACCAGTATCGGTGAACAGCGCGGAAAAAAGAGAAAAGGCTAATGGGTAGAGGAAAAACAGACCGACCATGAATGCCGCCGGCAGTACCATCGAGATGTTTTTGATTGGGTTGTAATGCATAATATTTCCAGTGAAATCAGCCACGATGTAAAGCTCAAGAGGTGTGTAACCTCTTGAGCATACAGCGATTAATTTGCAACCTTACGCTCATAACCTTCTTTGATATCATCAAAATAGGGTGCGATCGGGAAACTCTTACCGTACTGAGAGAGATCCTCCGGCGTAATTTCCGCGAATAACTTCTGCCAGCTTTGCTTATCCAGGTGCTTTTTAACGTACGTTGCATCAATGCCCGGATACCAGTTGAAGCGTTTCACGATGCCCTCCGCTTGGATGTCAGGGCTGGTCGCCAGCTCGATAAATTCGCGAGCGAGCTCTGGATTGGCCGCTTTTTCCGGCACCACGTAGTACATTGGTTGTCCTGGCATACCCGGCGCAAGTAGAGAGAGTTTCAGTGAAGGCGGGATCTTGCCCTGTTCTTTCCAGCTATAGAACATATCGACCCAGACCGGTCCCATGAAGATCTCGCCCCGGTTGAGCATGTCCAGCGTCCCGGCGTTACCCGGCGTGAACGTGATGTTCTTATTAAACGCTTTCAGCTGTTCGAACGCGGCATCCCACTGAGACTGAATACCTTTTTGATATGGTTTACTGGACAGCTTGTCTGCATCCGAGCCATATGCATAAACCCAACCGGTCACAAAGCTCACACCGGACATCCCGTTCTTGATGCCGTTGTAGCCGAATGCTTTGGGATTTTTTTCAACCCATTGAACAAGCTCATCATATGATTTCGGGGGGATCGGGATCAGGTCGCTGTTATACGCAATAGCGGTCTGGCTGTGGAACATTGGCATGACATAACCATCAACATTGGTACCCAGCGCATTCCTGGCACTGTCACGGGTGACCATCGTGCCTGTATTGATATCGTCCCGGTAGCTAGCCAATAGCCCTTGCTGAACCATCTCGCCGCCAATTTTTTGATGGACAACCGCGACATCGATATCCCACGTTTTCAGGCCACTTTTATTTTGAGCAGAGAGCTTTTCCAGAATTTTATGAGAGCCTGCATCGCCAGGGCCGGTACCGACAACATTAATCTTGACGCCTGGGTGCGCGGCTTCAAACTTTGGCGCTAAGTAGGTTTTTACGTAGTCGACCATGTTTTGGCTTCCTGCAGATGCGACATTCAGTGTTGTTTCCGCTTGGCTTGCGCCGGAAACAAGAATGGCACCCATAGCTGTCAGTAAAGTCATCTTGGTTTTTACAAACATCGCTAATCCTTAATTGAGGTAGTTACTCGTGGGTGAGTGAATCGTTAGTGTTGCCCGTGATACATATGGAGCGAATGGTGTGGCACGCGTAATAAAACGTTTAACTCGGGTTCAAGGGGGGTCGGGTGAATCGCTTGAATCAGCTGACCCTCACACTCGACGCTGACACGATAGTTGTGGCCAAAGAACGCACTTTGCATAACCCTCCCGGAAAGCTGCAGCCCGTCTTCATCAGACAGGGAGCGACGGGGTGTATTGCCATTATCCTCCACCAATTTCGCTTTCTCGCTTCGGAAGTAAATTTGCAGCTCTTTGCTGTTTTCAGGCCAGATAATCCGATTGTCCGCCCCCATAAAGTCGGCGACAAAAGGCGTTTTGGGTTGATGATAAACTTCCTCAGATGTCCCCAGTTGCTCGATTTTCCCCTGATTCAGAACAGCAATGCGGTCTGCCATGACCAGGGCTTCTTCCTGATCATGGGTCACGATCAGGGATGTAAAACCGAATTGTTTTTGCAAAGATTTAATTTCATGGCGTACCTGAAGCCTGACTTTTGCATCCAGATTCGACAGCGGCTCATCGAGAACCAAAATGTCCGGCCGAATTGCCAAAGCTCTTGCCAAAGCAACGCGTTGGCGTTGACCGCCGGACAGATCCGTCACTTTCTGATCTTTGAGCCCTGCTAGATTGACGATCGCCAAAAACTCATCGATTCTTTGAGCAATTTGTTGCGCGGGAACCTTTCTCACTTTCAGGCCATAGCCGATGTTCTGCGCAACAGTCATATGCGGCCAGAGTGCGTAGCTCTGAAAAACCATGGTGATATTTCGTTTCTCTGCCGGTAGGTTGGTCATGTTTTTGTCACCAAACCGGATCTCGCCTTCAGAAACAGGAAGAAAGCCACAAAGCGCATTCAGTAGCGTCGTTTTACCGCAGCCGGAAGGACCAAGCAGAGCAATCATCTCGCCTTGATGAACGGTCAGATTTATATCTGAGAGTATCTGCTTATTTCCGTAACCGGCACATAAGCCCTGAATGTTTAAACTCGTCATTGTTACCTCAAAAATCAGAAAGATATAAAGTTCACTTCTGATGCTTAGATTTTTTTTGCCTCGATGAACACGTGTTCACTGGCGTGTAAAAAAAATGCAAAACTTAACAGACATCATATGAGCGTACTTTGAGCTTGCTTTATGACAAATTAATTAATGAAAGAAGAAAGTTTGGTTTAAACAATGAAAATTGAAGTTATTGGATGTGGCAGTGCTTTCTCAACAATCAGCAATACATCGGCGTTACTTGTAACAGACAATACAGGGAACCAGCTATTGATAGATTGCGGCCCGACTATTCCCCGGGCGTTATTTAGTCGTGCTGCAAGCGTCAACGAAATAGGCGCTATATATTTTACGCACATTCATCCGGATCATTGCACGGGGATCACGGCATTATTTAATTACTGGAAAAGCCATCACCGTACTGAGCCTGTGACTATTTTTTGTCAGGAAGAGAATAAAGCCCCGTTGCAGTTTCTCGCCTTATTTGCCAACTGGCCAGCCAAAGAACTGTGCTTCGAAGTTCACTGGCAAATGATCACGGATCATTTTGTATGGAATCACTGGCAGTTGGACACGGCTGAAACACAGCATGAGCTGACGAATAAGGCAGTACGAATTTCAGCTGATGGCCAGCGGTTGTTTTATAGCGGGGACGGCAGGCCGACTCAGGCGACGATTGATTTAATGCAACATACAGATTTGGCATTCCAGGAGTGTGCTTCATTTGACGCCCTGGATGAAACTTCATCCCACGGCGACTTCTATGCTTGTAAAGCTTTGTTAGAAAAATCCAATATAAAACGGCTCGGCCTTTATCATTGCTGGGATGAAGCCATTGCGGAAATAAAACAGAGCGCAGCAACAATCGAACATCTGTTTGTGAGTCACGATGGTTTAACCTTCGATTTATCAGAATGACAAAATGGTGGATACCAAGTTGAGCACCAAAAATAAACCCAATGTCGTGACCGCGCAGGATGTGGCGAATTTAGCCGGCGTATCACGATCAGTTGTTTCCAGGACGTTTACTGAAAACGGCAGTCTCTCGGAAGCGACGAAGCAAAAAGTACTGAAAGCCGCTGAACAACTCGGTTACCAGGTGAACTTTCTGGCACAAGGGTTAAACCGGCGCCGCAGCCAGCTGATAGGGGTGGTTGTCGCGCATATCAATGACCCTTTCAGAAGCCATTTGCTGGAAGCCCTGTTAAAAGAGATCCAGGCGCGAGGCTACCAGGCCATGGTGACTGAGGTTCGCCCGGGTGATGAACTTGATGAAACCATGCGCCGCTTTACGCAATACCGGGTATCCGGAGTCGTCGTCACTTCCGGTCAGCCGCCGGAGGCGTTGGTTAAAGAGTGTCTTCAATACAGCATTCCGATTGTCGGTATTAACCGGGAAATAGACCTGCCCAAAGTCGACGTCGTTTGTTCCGATAACCACGCTGGCGCCAAACTGGCAGCCGATCAGCTGATCGCCGTCGGATGCCGTTCAATCGGTTGGCTGAATTACAAACACTCGACCTGGTCGGGCTTAGACCGGGAAAAGGGCTTTCAAAGCTCACTCAAGGGTTGGTTAGAAAACAAAGACCATGAATATATTGAGATTCAATCGGAAAGAAATGGATATGAAGGTGGATTTCTTGCTGCTGAGCAGTTGATAGCTTCTGGTCAACGACTCGATGGTATTTTCTGCGCCACAGCGCTCATGGCCTGCGGTTTTCTCGATGGCATGCGAAAAAATGGGCTGGATGCACCCAAAGACTTTCACATCATTGGCTTTGATAACACGCCTTTAACGGCTCAATATAGCTACCGGCTGACCACGATAGAGCACGATGTCGTTGAAACGGCCAAGCGCGCCTTATGGTGTCTGGAAAGCAGAGCGCGTCATGAGGACATGGCACAGAGAGTTGAGCTGATTCCGGTCAAACTCATCACAAGAAACACCTCACCCATCCACACGCAGGATTCATAGGTACGAAAATGAAAGCAGCAGAGAAACTGGAAGCGCTGGAAAAGGCAATTAGAATCGCAGGAGACAAAGCGCTGTCTTTTCGCGAACAAGGTTTAACGATCGAAGTCAAAGGTAAGAATGATTTTGTGACTCAGGTCGACAGGGAAGTTGAAACAGAGATTAAAAGCGTCATCAGTCATCTGTTCCCTGAGGATGGTTTTTTGGGTGAAGAGAGCGGCATTAGCGCAGGAGAAGAAGGGATTTGGGTGATCGACCCAATTGATGGCACGACCAACTATATACAAGGGATGGATTATTGGTGTATCTCCGTTGCCTATGTAAATAATGATCAAATTGAACTGGGTTATATTTATGCGCCGGAAAGGGATGAATTCTTTGCGGCTCGAAAGGGGCTGGGCGCTTGGTTGAACGGACGTTGTTTAAAGATGGAAAATGAAGCGGAAGGCCAGTCTATCATTGGCATTGGCCACTCTAACCGCAGACCCCTGTCAGACGTGATCAACCTATTGGCCATTTTAGATGAAAACAACGTCGATCATCGCCGTTTTGGCGCTGGTGCACTGATGCTTGCTCATGTTGCTTCAGGGCTCGTTCATGGATATTTTGAAGCGCACCTCAACAGCTGGGATGCGCTTGCGGGGTTAATTCTGGTCGAGGAAGCTGGCGGATGTGTCCCCGACTTTCTGGCCAATGATGGATTAATCAATGGGAATCCCGTTTGGGTCAGTACTCAGCGTCTGTGGCCCGTCCTCAGCACCTATATGGAACAATTCTCATGATGGCTATCGACATTACTCTAGTTGGCTATGGAGCTGCCCTCTGTACAACCTGCTCGTTTATTCCTCAGGTTTGGCAAGTCATTCAGTCAAGAAATACCGAGTCCATTTCACTCCTGATGTACTGTATTTTTGTCTTTGGTGTCTTTCTCTGGTGTGTCTATGGTGTGGTCGTCAAAGATTTACCATTAATTATGGCCAATCTTGTTACGCTCATTCTGGCGGCTATCATACTTGCCATGAAGCTTCGAGATACCATTAGTAAGGCAGAACATTAGTTCATTTCGCCAAACAATTGCGCGAGGCTTTATCTAACATATCCGAAGACGAGCGGCTGCCGGGTGATCCCCAGGCAGCCTGTCTGTATAGAGCTGAAAGGAATCACGCTTGAAGATTATCCCTGAAATTGAAGTGACCCGATTGGAACATGACGCGATCACCCAACTTCGCAATGCTTCATTTCCTGACCACCAAGTTGAACGTTCATATTATAAGCAACTGCCCCACATGCGCGTGCTCCAATACGGCCATGGCCAGCTCATCGGCTATATGGGGCTGGATTATCGCGTGGTTTGTGTGGGTGGTACCCCGTTGAAGGTGCTGGGGGTGATCGACATTTGTATCGACAAATCCTCTCAGGGCCAAGGCATTGGCTCTGCCATGCTCACCGAGCTGAGCGATTATGCCGCTGCAAGGGATGTGGATTTCATTATTCTGATGTCGGAGCTGGATGCTTTTTATACGTCCAATGGTTTCAATAAAGTCAGCGGGCCGAGTTCCTGGTTGCGATTGCACGAGCATCAGAACTACGGTATTGCCTTTGACCAGCTCGACGGCATATTTGTAAAACCCATGAGCGGCAAAGCCTGGGCACCCGGCCACCTGGACTGGTTGGGCTATTTGTATTAAATCCCGCCGTGCTGCTGGTCAGGCAAGAGCGCGTTTAACAAGGAAGTACACATGAGCGAACAAGTACAGACAGTTTTAAGATGGATCAAAGCGATTCTAGAGCAGGAAAACATCCCCTATCAGATCGTTGGCGGTCTGGCGGCTCATATTCATGGCGGCTCGCGAGAAGTGGCTGATATCGATCTCTACATACCCAAGTCCCAGGTGAATAACCTCTTGCCTCACGTAGGGGCTTATATCTCAAAGCCGCTCGCGCATTATGTCGAGGAATGCTGGGATCTCGAGTATTTTCAGCTGATTTATCACAATCAAAAAATAGAAATTGGCCTGCTTCCTGGTACCAAAATACGTGCTGCCGGCAGTGATACGTGGTTTGAGGTGGAAGCCAACTTCGAGCAATCTGTCCCTGGGAGTTACGAGGGAGTCGTAGTGCCAGTCATGCCTGTGGCGGACTTGGTGGCTTATAAAAAGGTGCTTGGCCGGGAAGTCGATCTGATTGATATTGCAGAGTTGTCGGGTGAGTGACGTTGGGCGATTTCTGTATGATATTTGGTGTTCGCCTCAGTGACCCGATAAGATACTGGGGGAACATTTCTCCTTATATTCACACAGTGAGCCAACATGAAGCAATCAATCGTCCATATTGCACTGGTCGTCCGAGATTACGACGAAGCTTTAGGCTTCTATCTTAATAAACTCAAATTCGAGCTGGTGGAAGATAGTTATCAGCCCGAGCAGGATAAACGCTGGGTTGTGGTGTCCCCGCCAGGCTCGAACGGCGTGACCTTGTTGCTGGCGAAAGCCTCGAAGCCGGAACAACTGGAGTTTATCGGCAATCAGACTGGCGGCCGGGTATTTTTGTTTTTACAAACCGATGATTTCTGGCGCGATTACCACCGGATGGTGGCCGACGGCATCAAGTTTGTACGGCCGCCGAAAGAGCAGGACTATGGCACCGTTGCGGTGTTTGAAGATCTTTACGGTAATTTATGGGATTTACTGCAACTAAACGCGGATCATCCGATCTCAAGACGCTTGGCTGATCAAGCGGGGTAAGTGGAATCCTCGGAATTCACGAGGCAGGCATTGCTCGCGTTAAATGAATAGGCTCATTTTACTCAGTGACCTTGAGCTCTGATATTAGCAGTTGGTGATCTAACAAATTGAAAATAGATGTATTTTGTGAATATAGTGTCTAGAAAGAGCAGGGCGGGCTGCGTGAAAAGGAGCATGCTGCCTAATTGGCTGTTATAACCTTTAGGAAAATCACAAACTATGGTTAAAAACTTTGAGTGTGGCAAAGTGGTGCAAATTCCACTTTCAAATGGAAAGTTCAGCTACGGTTTGATCATATCCGATCCTCTTGTCGTATTTTCTGAGAATTCTTATGACGTCCCTCAAAGTGATTTCGGTAAGGTCTTTGGCGGAAAGTTGTTCAAGATTTGGGTTATGAAAGATGCTTTGGGTAAAAATGGTTGGTCTAAAGTAGGCTGCATTGAAGCTAACCTAATCGAATTATCCGAGCCTAAATTTTATAAGTTTGACCTTATCTCAAAGCAGTTTTCTATTTACACAAATGGCAATGAGATACCAGCGACGAAAGAAGATTGTATTGAGTTAGAGTGTGCAGCGGTTTGGTCAAAAGAGCATGTCGAAGAAAGGCTTCTCGCTTTAAGTGAAGGACGAGAAAGCAAGTGGGTAAGCTCTTTGTCTGCTGAGTCTCGAGTATAACAAGGTCATCGAGGTGACGCTGGGCATTTTTGGTTTGAAGTTCAGTTGGCTTGGTGAGTTCGGTGGGGCGCACCTTATGACTGGCGTTATGTTTTATGAGGATTTCATGAACTTAAATGATTTTCAGAAGAAAGTGTTTGAAATGTCATCAGTTACGAAAGGCCACTCGGGGTTCGCAGCTAAGTCGAGTATTCGCTATGTTGAGCGAGCCTTTGAACTTGCAGGAATAATGCCTGAAGTGGCTACATTTTTAGCTATCACTGCTGAAGAGGAGGCTGCAACGGCTTTATTTATTGCGTTGAAAAGCAAAGCATACCTTCGATCTAAAGAACTAAAACTGCATGATCATAAACATAAGGGAGGACTGTACCCATTTTTAACTCTCCTAGGTGTTGCACTAAAGCTAAGTGAAATTCCGTATCAGCTAGTCGTTGAAAACTATAATGGGCGAGATATGCTCAAGATCCAGTTGTCGCTCGGTGGTTTCGTTATACAGCCAGACCCACCACTTAACCACGTTTCTGTGGACGCTTCAGGCAATACTAAAAATTACCTGCACGAAGTACGTGCTGTTGCGTCTGAACGAGGAATTACGTCAATATTTCAATATATTAAAGATACCGCTAACAAAAGAAATTTATTGCTATATGCATCTGCTAGTGCGCTACCTAGTGTTGAAAATGTTAGCTCAGAGCTTCAGAGGCATATCGGTGCAACTATATTGATTCACATAATTTATCTTTTGGTTGTTCAGCATAGTAAACAGAATTTGGTTGAAGAGTGTGTGGATGTGTATTTGAAGGTTCAACATAATCTTGAAAATAAAACATAGCGAACAACTATGGCGTCAATAATTAAATTCATGCTGTTTATTCTTCCCACCTGACGCCATCGCGAAGCATCGTATTGAAGATGACAACTATCTTCCTGACGCATGCAATGATGGCTACTTTTTCGGTTCATGGGCGCTACGCCGACCAACGTGGCAGCTTGTTTGCTGGTGGTGCAGCCGAGTTCAGTAAGAATAGTGTCCAATAATGGGAGGCACCTCAGGCTCCCCCTCGATGATAGCAAGCGGGATATTGGCAAACGTCGCGAGAACTTTCGAACGTGATATTGTTTTGTGGTTCAACACCTTGCCTTGACGATCCTCACAGTCGATACTGAATTTATGATGGGTGAAATAATGCCATCAACAGGTTGTGATATGGTGGCCTCCGGTGATTTCATGATCAGACTGACCAAGTGTGGCAAAGCCTGATGAAGGGAGTCCATGTTATTCATTAGGCTAATCGGACGAACATCGTTAATCGACTCGCACTAAAGAGGAATTTTTGTGCTCCCAGTTTTAGTCTTTCTTTGGTTGGGTTTATCATATTTTGCAATGAATGTTGTTGCCACTTTTGATAGGTAAGTTGATGGGTATAGTAGTTTTTATCGCCACGCTAGTTTTGGTGAAATTCATAGAAGCGCATCTTGATCTCACGTATAACATTTTGTCAGATCCATTCAACCTAAAATTGGCTGCACTAGACTTCGTGTTGTTTGTATCGATTTATGCTGCGTTAACATATTTGTATGAAAAAAGTGGTAATTACCTAAAGAAGAAGCAAAGCTAAGAATTCATTGCTAACTGTGAGAGTTAGCCCAACAAGGCTATATGGACTCCCCCAGTTGTCAACAACAGCGTCAGGTAATGCAAGGTTGGGACTGCCGCTCTACATTCGGTCTGTTTATTGGCATTGATGCCATGACCCTGATGACAGTACGCGGTTGCGGTTCCTCATTCGTTAGAAAGCATCAAACGTGCCCGCCGCAATATCAGGTTTTCCCGCAAAAGATCTGAACCTTACATCATCTCATCATTGGCTATTGCCATGGCCCGGTGAAGCAAGTCACTCCGTTGACGAAGAAAACTCAGTTTTTATATGGGTTGATATTCCGTATCGTTCCTTAACAGTGACCAGATAATTAGGGCATTTTTTGCCGCAAGGGCAACAATGGCTCATTTGAAACCTCGGCGTCCGACGAGACTTTTGCACCATAAACTGAGTCGGTCAGTTTTATCGCCGAGACTGGCGATCACTGTCCGTGCGCCATGAACTAAGAGCGTTCGCAAATATTGGTCACCTTTGTCATCTCATCATTGGCTATTGCCATGGCCCGGTGAAGCAAGTCACTCCGTTGACGAAAAACACTCAGTTTTTATATGGGTTGATATTCCGTATCGTTCCTTAATAGTGACCAGATAATTCGGGTATTTTATGCCGCAAGGGCAACAATGGCTCATTTGAAACCTCGGCGTCCGACGAGATTTTTGCACCATAAACTGAGTCGGTCAGTTTTATCGCCGAGACTGGCGATCACTGTCCGTGCGCCATGAACTAAGAGCGTTCGCAGATATTGGTCACCTTTCTTGGTAACTTGCTCGAGCCTTGGCTTGCCGCCGGTTGAGTATTGGCTGAGAACCAGCCCAAGCCAGGCGGCAAAATCCCGGCCTTTATCGAACTGCTCACCCTTGTTGCCGATATTTCCTGTAGTTATCTCTTGACCCATTAGGTCAGCTGTCCTAAATTTCAAGTTAGGACGGTTGTCCTATGAGTTTGGATCGTTGATGGAGGCGTTTCGGTGGCCAATAAGCTAACAAGAGATCGCATTGTCGATCAGGCGGATCAATTGTTCTATGAGCAGGGTTTTGAGCATACATCTTTCGCGCAAATCGCGGAAGCCTTAGGCATTTCCCGAGGAAATTTCTACTACCATTTCAAGACCAAGGACGAAATCTTGGATGCTGTAATCAGCCATCGCCTTGTTCGAACGAATTCAACGCTTGATAACTGGGAACTGAAAGGCGATACACCAATTGAACGTATCCGCAGTTTCATCAATATTCTGCTAATGAATCGGGCCAAAATTAAACGCTTTGGCTGCCCGGTGGGGACGCTTTGCACGGAGCTTGCCAAGCTGAATCACCCTGCGAAAGGTCACGCAAATGAGTTGTTTTCGTTATTCAGATCTTGGTTGCGCCGACAATTTGAGCTGCTTGGCCGTCATGATGATGCTGATGAGTTGGCAATGCACCTGCTCGCATCCAGCCAGGGAGTCGCAACACTTTACAGTGCATTTAAAGATGAGACATTTATTCAGAACGAGGTCAACCGTCTTGAAGATTGGTTAACCTCTATTGCAAATGGTGGCAACACTCAATCGGAGGAGATTTAATGTTTATCGTTCTTTTACGGTTCTCAGAAAACAAAGACCGGGCCAGTGATTTTATGGATGGGCACAATCAGTGGATCAGGCGTGGTTTCGAAGATCAGGTTTTCTTAATGGTGGGCGCCCTTCAGCCAGGTCTTGGAGGCTCTATTATTGCGCATGGTGAGTCAAAAGAAGCGCTCGAGAGCCGGGTTAATCAAGACCCATTTGTGGCAGAGAATATCGTGACGGCAGAAATTCTAGAAATTGAGCCGAGAAAAGCTGATGAACGGTTGAATTTTCTTCTGACTAACTAAGGGATTGAGCGATGAACGCTAAGGTTAGGGGCCCTGATGGTGAACTGCGTTGCAACTGGTGTTCGGTTGCTCCAGAGTTCTTTGAATATCACGATAATGAGTGGGGCTACCCAGTTGACGACGATATCCGGCTGTTTGAAAAACTGTGTCTCGAGAGCTTTCAATCCGGTCTGAGTTGGCGAACGATTCTCGCTAAACGAGAGAACTTTCGTGCTGCTTTTTCAAATTTCGATTTTAAATTGGTGGCAAAATACAATGACGCTGATATTGAGCGGTTATTGAAGGATGAAGGGATTGTCAGGCATCGGGGAAAGATAGAAGCTGTGATTAATAATGCAAGAAGGGCCCAAGAGCTTGTTGCACAGGAAGGCTCACTGGCCGCTTACTTCTGGCGATTCGAGCCAGATGAGAATAGTTTGCTTGAACCCCAAACGGCATCGACTTCAGAGGAATCTATTGCGCTATCGAAGGCTTTGAAAAAGAAGGGCTGGAAGTTTGTTGGCCCCACGACCCTTTATGCATTTATGCAAGCAATGGGACTTGTCAATGATCACGCTGATGGCTGCGTATTCAGGGAAAAAGTCGAGCAAGCACGTAAGCGTTTCAGGCGTCCTGGGTGCGTATAATGCTCTAGTATATGAGCCTTCTCGGTATCGAGGCGTAAAGCGAACCCATTGGCTGCATAGCAGCCAATGTATTTGAATCATAAAGTCGTCTACTTCGTTTTCTCATTTTCGCCATTTACATCAGGCTTACTGCAAAAACATATTGAGGGTCTCTTACTGCGGTCTCACCGCTGCCTGCCGACATGATGCAAAACGGCCATGGAATCGATCCCGTCAACTCAGACGGAAACGATTCAAAGACATGGTATTTTGATGCCGTGATCTTTGGCGGATGGCCGAGTTGAGTCAGCTCCCGGACCCAGTAATGGGAGGCCCCACAGGCTCCATCCCACGATGGCCGGTGGGATATTGGCAAACGTCGAGAGAGCTTTCGATCTTGATATTGTTTTGTGGATCAACATATTTCCAGGGTGATCCTCGCCGTGGATACTGAAACGATGCTTGGCTAAATCGATGCCACAGACAGGCTTTGACATGGTGGCCCGGTAATTTCGTGCTTAGACTTATCAAGTGTGGCAAAGCCTGATGAGGGGAGTTCATGTCATTTGTTAGGCTGTGTTAAGACACCTGCACGGAACCACCGGGAGATAGCCATGAGCGAGTACCATACGCGCATATCCGAAACAGGCACGCACCAACTGCTCGTTGAGCCGGAGTGGCTGGAGGAACACATTGATGATCCCGACCTGCGCGTGGTGGACGCAACGGTGCAGGTTAAGCTTTGGCCATTCCCGCGCGTCAAGAGCGGTCGATGTGGGTTTGAGCGGAGTCACATTCCAGGCGCAGCGTTTGCAGACCTCTTGAATATATCGGACCCCCAACGGCCTTCCTGCACATTTACGATGCCAACCGCGGAATGGTTCGCCGATCACATGGGTCGGCTTGGCATCGGAGAAGGCACTCGTGTCGTGCTTTACGATGCGCGGGAAAACATGTGGGCCGCGAGATTGTGGTGGATGCTCCGCACGTTTGGGTTCGACAACGCGGCGGTACTTAACGGTGGGTGGACGGCCTGGCGGCTTGAAGGCCGTCCGGTCTCCTCGAAACCTTGCGCGTACCCGACTGCCACGTTTACCCCGCGCGTCCGGCCGGAGCTCATCGCTGACAAAGGGGAGGTGCTGGCCGCGATTGACGACTCGACGACGTGCATCGTGAATGCACTCGGCCGGCGGCAGCATCGTGGTGAGCGTAAAGAATATGGGGGGCGAGGGCATATTCCAGGTGCAAAAAACGTGACGGCATGGGAAATCCTCGACCGGGAGACAATGCGCTATCGTCCGGTTGAAGAGCTGCGCAAGCTGTTTCGCCCAATGCTTGAGGCCGACCGCGTTATTACCTACTGTGGCGGCGGCATTGCCTCTTCGAGCGATGCGTTTATTCTCCACTTGCTGGGACATCGGAACGTCGCCGTGTACGACGGAGGGCTCATCGAGTGGTCGGCAGATCGCAACTTGCCCCTTGAGCTTGGAGAATGATGCTTATACGTACGCCGCATTACACATATTAAGGGTCTCTGAAAACAGGCTCTCCGCTGCCTGGTTTCTGGCCGGGCTACGAGACATGGTTCCGTTAACTCAGACAAAAAGCGCAGGCTTCTTCTCCGGAGGTCGTCGCCAGAATATTGGCAAAAGCTGTGAGAATTTTCGATCGCGTGATTGTTTTGTAGAACAGTATCTTGTCTTGGTGATCCTCTCCATGGATACTGAAGTGATGTTTAGCTAAATCAATGCGATAGACAGATTGTGATAGGGGGGCCTCCGATAAATACGGGATCAGACATACCAAGTGTGGCAAAGCCTGATGAGGGGGAGTCCATGTTATTCGCGATGATTTTCTTGGGTTTAGCGACACTATGGATAGGGAAGAGGCTGCAAATCTGATAAAATTCAACGCTTCCAGTTATCACGTTGATAGCGCTGGATTTACCTAAGACTAGGATCTATTTTGACCAACAATGATATTTTACGCCGTGTACGTTATACATTTGATTTAAAAGACAATGTAATGACGGAGATCTTTTCTCTAGCTGAGCTCAATGTGACTGAAGAGCAAGTTAAATGTTGGCTTAAAAAAGAAGAAGATGAATCTTTTATCAAGCTTAGCGATACAGAATTGGCGATATTTTTAAATGGTTTCATCAATCTAAAACGTGGCAAGCGTGAAGGCGAACAGCCTCAGCCGGAAAAGCATTTGAATAATAATATGGTATTCCAAAAGCTACGCATTGCTCTAAACCTGAAGGCTGAAGATATTCTCGACGTTTTTCAGCTCGTAGATTTTCGCTTGAGCAAGCATGAACTCAGTGCGTTTTTCCGCAAACCGGACAACAAGCACTATAGAGAATGTAAAGATCAAATGCTGCGAAACTTTTTGTTGGGTATTCAACGTCAGCTACGCCCAAACGATAGCGAATCAGGGTCATAACAGATAAGGACAAGGGGCGCGCAGCCGACACTCAACCCGGATGCTGAACCAGCTCGAAGCGGCATTTGCCATATTATACAGTTCGGCTGAGCGTCGCTGGACAGCGCAGCCAGCTGTTTTCATCAGGTGCAGCCAGTCTCTGTATTTTGTTCGCTTTTCTCCGGCTATCTCGGTCGGGCGATCCGACGCACGTCATCACCTGCTCACTGATTGGGTCACTGCGGTTTGCTTTCTTACTGCGGGGGCCGGACGTGTTGCAGAAACCCCTTCAGGGTTCAGTTCCGTTTCTGGCTAGTTTTGATGCCGAAAAGCTTTAGACTTAGCGGTAGAAACTCAGAAAGAGAAACGTCATGGAACTGACCCCAAGCCAATGCCAGCAAGCCCGACTCGCGAGGGATACCCGCTACGATGGCCTGTTTTTTACCGCCGTGAAGACCACCGGGATTTATTGCCGCTCCATTTGCCCGGCCCCTGCGCCGAAAGAAGTCAATGTCGAGTACTTCCCGACGGCTGTGGCGGCCGCCAAGGCTGGTTACCGTCCGTGTCTGCGTTGTCGCCCTGACAGTGCGCCCGGCTCGCCGGCCTGGCTGGGGAAAAATGCCACCCTGAACCGGGCGCTGCGCCTGATTGATGAAGGGGCGCTGGCAGAGCAGTCGCTCACGCAACTGGCGGAACGGCTGGGGATCACCGAACGTTACTTGCGCCGTCTGTTCAGCGATGAAATCGGTTTGTCGCCGAAGGCCTACAGTTTGTACCGTCAGTGCCTGCTGGCTAAGCAGTTGCTACACGACTCGACCATGTCGGTCACTGAAATTGCTTTGGCGTGTGGATTTCATAGTATTCGCCGCTTTAATGACTGCTTCAAACAACAGTTTTCACTCACGCCGTCTCAGGTCCGCAAGCAGGACGGCAGTCACCGTGACAGCGGGCAGGCGATTGAGATGATGCTGTCGTACCGGCCGCCTTACGATTGGCAGGGGCTGCACCAGTTCTATGCCTCGCGTCTGATCCCGGGCCTGGAATGGCTGGATGCGCATAGTTATGGCCGCACGTTCAACTACGGGACGTGTAAGGGACAGTTTATCGCCTTGCATCTGGCGGAGAAGTCTGCGTTTCGGGTCTTGATCCACCTGTCCGATCTGACGTATCTGCCGCGGGTGATTCAGAACATCCGTCGTTGTCTGGATTTGGATGCCGATACGCGGTTGATTGAATCGCAGTTGTGTCAGGCCATGGGGACGGCATCGCTGAGTAAAGCCGGACTGCGATTGCCGGGGATCTGGAGCCCGTTCGAGGCCGGGATCCGTGCGATTCTGGGCCAGCAGGTTTCGGTCAAAGCAGCGAAAAATCTGGTTAGCCAGTTGGTTGCGTTGAACCCGGAAAACGATGAATCACGGCGTTACTTTCCGTCTCCGCAGCAGCTTTGCCAACTGGACCTGACCCAGCTCGGCATGCCACAGCGCCGTCGGGAAACCCTCCGGCATTTTGCGGATTACGCCAATAATTATTCGCTGGATGAAAGTGAGCGATTACTTTCACTGCCGGGTGTTGGCCCGTGGACGGTGAACTACCTGAGGATGCGCGGGTTGAGTGACCCCGATATTTACCTGAACAGCGATTTGGGGATCAAAAAAGCCATCGCCAAACTGCCCCTGCCGATTGACGACCAACTCGCGGCACCGTGGCGCAGTTATTTAACCTTATATTTATGGAGCACTTTGGCATGAACAACCAACACCTGGACACCCCAATCGGCAGGCTCAATATCGTGGCGAACGATGAAGCCGTGACGGCGATTGAGTTTGACGCTGATCCGTCTGCACAGCAGGCCCCGAATACCATCACCCGGCTGTGCTGCGAACAACTGAGTGATTATTTTGCAGGCAACAGAACGGACTTTGATGTACCGCTGGATGCCCACGGAACAAAATTCCAGCATCAAGTCTGGCAAGCGTTGATTGCGATCCCTTTCGGTGAGACGTGCTCTTATAGCGCGATTGCACATCAGATCGAAAACCCCAAAGCCGTGCGCGCGGTTGGTGCTGCGAATGGCCGCAATCCCATCCCGGTGATAGTGCCGTGCCATCGGGTGATAGGCAGTTCGGGTCAGCTAACCGGCTATGCCGGAGGTCTGGACATCAAAATCTGGCTTATTGAGCACGAAAGAAAAATATCGAGCTGAATCAGGGAGATGTATACATATGCAATCTGTTGTTAATCTTGAGTTGCATTTCGTTAATGCGTACACGGGATAAATCCAACAAAAGTCACAAATTTAACATTTTTGTCCAAACTAAATATGACTCATTTTTTAGATTTTAGTTTTGCAAAATTGATTCATCTTGGAGTTTATTTTTTATATTTTGTTATAAGTTGGCTTTTTAGTCCATATGTTAACGATTTTATTAAATTTATTATCTTGTTGTTTTATATGAATTAAAAACCTGTTGTGTTTAGTATTGGTGGCACATTATGCCAATCCAATAGGTTTTACGTGAATAATACATTATTACAAACAAACAAAACGGAAGATCAAAAAGTCACGCTGTCCAAGCGTGATATCCACTGGATGCTAAGTCTGTTCGGGACTGCGATTGGTGCAGGGATCCTGTTCCTGCCGATCAACCTGGGGCTTGGCGGCATTTGGCCTCTGGTCCTGATGGCGGTGCTGGCGTTTCCAATGACGTATCTGGCGCACCGCGGTCTGGCGCGCTTTGTGCTTTCATCAAGTAATCCGAAAGCGGATTTTACCGATGTGGTGGATGAGCACTTTGGCAAAAATGCCGGTCGAATGATCTCTATGCTGTATTTCCTTTCTATCTATCCAATTTTGCTCATTTACGGTGTGGGCCTGACCAATACAGTCGACAGCTTTTTGGTGAACCAGTTGGGGCTGGCGTCACCACCGCGTGTGTTGCTGTCTGGTGGCCTGGTGTTCGGTATGATCGCGATCATGATGGCGGGCGAAAAAGTCATGCTGAAAAGCTTTGAAGTCATGGTCTACCCGTTGGCGGGGATCCTGGGGATTCTGTCGGTTTACCTGATCCCGAACTGGCAGATGCCTGATCTGTCGATGCCGTCGGTGGGCGACTTTTCGATGACAGTCTGGCTGGCTGTGCCGGTGGTGGTGTTCTCGTTCAGCCACGCGGCGGCGGTTTCCAGTTTTGCCAATATCCAGCGTCGCCATTACGGTGAAGCGGCAGGTGAGAAGACCGATCTGATCCTGAACCGTACCGCGATTATGCTGGTGACTTTTGTGCTGTTGTTTGTCTTCTCCTGCGTACTGACATTATCACCGGAGCAGCTGATCCAGGCGAAAGCGGATAACATCTCTGTGTTGTCATTCCTGGCGAATGTGATGGATAACCCGATTATTGCCACGCTGGGTCCACTGGTTGCGTTTATCGCGATTACCTCATCTTTCCTGGGCCATTTCTTGGGTGCTCGTGAAAGCTTGAACGGCCTGCTGGCGAAGAACACAAAAATGGGTGCGAAAACAGCGGATCGTCTGGGTATTGCACTGATGTTTGTGACCATCTGGATTGCCGCGGTGGTGAACCCAAGCATTCTGGGGATGATGGAAGCCCTGTCGGGTCCGGTGATTGCGATGATCCTGTTCATCCTGCCAACGTACGCCATCTACAAGGTGAAAGGAATGGCGCAATACCGCAGCTGGACCAACATTTTCGTGTTGGTGACCGGGGTGCTGGCCATTTCGGCACTGCTGGTGAACCTGTAATCACGAGGTTTCCCATCCTACACTTATTGAAAACAGGCGCTTCGGCGCCTGTTTTTGTTTGTCTGGCAGGACAAGACAAAGCGTGGCAGAGGATGGCGAGCAGGGCTTTTCGCGGCAGGGAAAAGTGGCTGAAAAGAATTGAACAAGGTTCTGTCCGTCACGATGTGGTGGTAATCTAGTACCTCACATTCATATGCAGAGGAGAAAATAGTGTGCGAGTGCTTACTGGAACGGTCCTGATGTTCTGGCTCTTCTCTGCAGCGGCGCAAACCGAGCAGCATGAGCCGGGCAGCATTTTTATCAATGAACTGAAATCCAAAGACAGGATGGAATTTGTCGGCGGCGGGAGTCGGCCTGTCGACAACCATATGGTCGATAAAAACAGTGTCTATCAGGATGTGAACCGAACGGATCCGACGGAGTTCGGGGCCGGGATGAAGTTTAATGCGACCGATGATTTCAGCATTTCGATCCAGGCCGGGGGCGAGCTGATCGAGCAGCAGAATGTGGAAGTCGACAGCGGGGCATTGGTTTTCGAATTCAGCTACTAAAGAGCCTGTCGCGTTCTGATGTCTTGCGACACGCGGGAGCTGCCTCCTTGTTCATGACTACCTCTTTGTTTATGACTACCTCCCCGTTCAAAACGGTCTTTCTGAACAGAATTTTCTGTCTGTCCAAGACTGTTTTTCTGCTCAGGGCTGTCATCTTGCTCAGGGCTGTTCCGCCCGACTTATCTCTTTCTGTCGTCTTTCTGGATTTACAATGTAAAGTGTTGTTGATAGCTGATTTGGCTGTTTCGAATCCCTTCGACAGTTAAGTTGTGCCAATAAGTTCATATAAGGTAGTATATGCTCCTTTCATATAAATCACGCTTACATTGATAGGGATGATAATGACAGCGACCGCATACCTGAATTCACTCAACCAGGAATACCTGGCCATCCACCGCACCAAGGAAGACTTTTTCTGGGAAACTTACATGGGCATGAGTGATGACCATGAAGGTTCTGCCAAGGCAGAAACGGCCTGGAACCAGTATCTGAGTGATCCGGCCAATATTGCTGAGGTTCGTCGGCATATTGAATCTGCACAGGCCGCGCCGGAATCTGAGCAGAAAACGCAAACGCTGCTCGGGCTGAACGGCTGGCTGGCGATGTTCAAAGCCCACGCCCTGGAATCGGCGGAGGCTCGCGAACTCAAGGCAGCTCTAATCAAGTTTGAAGCCGCGCTGTTCGAGAAAAAGCAGAACCATGTGATGACCTATGTCGACGAACAGGGTCAGCAAGCGGAAGGGTCACTACCTGTGCTGGCGGCGAATATTCGCACCAGCGATCAGGAAGCGGTGCGTCGCAGCGCGCATCAGGCCCTGTTGGATCTGGAGCAATGGTTACTGCAAAACGGGTTTCTGGAGCTGGTCAAGCTGCGGAATGCCTTCGCCCGTTCGCTGGGGTATGACAACTTCTTTGATTACTCGGTGGTTAAAACCGAGCAAATGACTGCTGACGAGCTGTTTGCCATTCTGGACGATTTTGAAGTCCGTACCCGGGACAGCCATCTGCGTAGTCTGTGTCAGCTGGCGCAAGAGAAGGGTGACGAAGCACTGCTGGGGCACAACTTCATCTATTCCTACTCCGGGGATGCGATGCGTGATCTGGACCCGTATGTTCCGTTTTCACAGTCGCTGCGTCGTTGGGTTGAATCCTTCGGCCGCCTGAATATCGATTATTCCGGTGCAGAGCTGACGCTGGACTTGCTGGATCGCAAAGGTAAGTACCAGAATGGCTTCTGCCATGGCCCAATCCCGTCCTTTTATGATCAAGGCAACTGGGTCGCTGCCAAGGTCAACTTTACCAGCAATGCCAAGCCGGATCAGATCGGCAGCGGCTTTGACGGTATCAATACCTTGTTCCACGAAGGCGGCCATGCGGCCCACTTTGCCAACGTGAAAATGAACTCGCCGTGTTTCTCGATGGAGTTCGCACCGACGTCCATGGCTTATGCCGAAACGCAGTCGATGTTCTGTGACAGTCTGCTGACTGACGCCGACTGGCTTAAGCAGTACGCGCTGGACGCGGCAGGTAATCCGGTGCCGGATCATCTGATTAAAGCGATGATCGACAGCAAGCAGCCGTTCAAGGCCTACGAAGAGCGCAATATTCTGGTGGTACCGTATTTTGAGCGGGCGCTGTACCAGTTAAGTGAAGAAGAGCTGACGCCGGAAAACGTAACCCGTCTAGCCCGCGAGAAGGAAATGCAAATCCTGGGACTGGCTTGCAGTCCGCGTCCGTTGATGGCGATCCCGCACCTGCTGTCTGATGAAGCGGCTTGTTCGTACCAAGGGTATCTGCTGGCGCATATGGCGGTGTACCAGACGCGTGCTTATTTCCTGGAGAAATTTGGTTATCTGACGGACAACCCGGAAATCGGTCCGCTGCTGGCGAAACACTATTGGCATACCGGTAACAGCGTCAACCATAACGGCACCATTGAGAGCCTGACCGGTGAAGGCTTCAACGCCAAATATCTTGCGGATGCTTGTAACCTGACTGCGGCGCAGGCTTGGGAAGCGGCACAGGCAAAAATGGCATCGCTGCAATCGCGTCCGCGCGCCGAGCAGGCATCGTTAAATGCGACCATTCAGGTTGTCGACGGCGCGAAAACACTGGCCAGCAATCAGATTTCTGATGAAGCCATGTGTACTGCCTTCGAAGATTACATCGTGAGCCACTACGGCCGATAATCACCACCTGATCACAAGGCGCAAGCCCTGAAACAAAAAACGCCGATGAAGAGGATTCATCGGCGTTTTTTGTTTGAGCAGCCATGTAACGGCGCTGCGGTTTATTTCAGATGGTTGAGGTGGCTGACGGCGTCTTTGAGTTGCTCGTTAAGCTCCGGGTGGGTCAGTACCTGTTTGTCGGTGTCGAAGTTATCGTAGAAGCTCGGAATCGACAGGCTGGCCTTGACCACACCGTTGAAGTAAGGGGCCGAATTCACTGCCGCCGCCAGGACACTTGCACCGCCCATGGAGCCGGGAGAAGTCGACAGCAGCACCATCGATTTATTCTGAAACACTTTCGGCTCAATGCGCGAACACCAGTCGAACAGGTTTTTATACCCGACGGTATACGAGCCGTTATGCTCGGCAAATGAAATGATGATGCCGCAACTGTCGGTGATCTTGGCCAGAAAATCTTTGGCTTTCTGCGGGTGGCCCAGTTCATGCTCCTTGTCCTGGCTGTAAAGCGGCAGCTCGTAGTCATTCAAATCCAACAGCTCGACTTCGACTTTATCCAGTAGGTTGGCAGCATACGTGACCAGTTGTTTGTTGATCGACTTGGAATGGGTGCTGGCTGCAAACGCAATCACCTTCATAACGTGCTCCTTGTAGTGAAAGGTTGTGATTGAGACGGATACGTTGAATATCCCGTTGAGAAGAGTATCTCAGACCTCGCCCCCGGAGAACACTCTCCTTAGCGTGACCCCTGTCGCACCAGCCAGTTATCGGTCGATACGGATCCGGCCCCGGAGAACATCAGCGAGACGGAAGCGGCCAGCAGCGCCAGGCCGAATTCATAGCCGTTGTTCGCCAGAAACAGGCCGTTTTCCAGGTGGACGCTGACAATTGCGACGACCATGGTCACGGCCAGGATCAGCGCGGTCGGACGGGTGAGCAGGCCGAGTACCAGAAGCAGCCCACCGAAGAACTCGGCGCTTCCGGCCATCAAGGCCATCAGTACACCCGGCTCCAGGCCAATCGAAGCCATCCACTGCCCGGTACCTTCCAGGCCGTAGCCGCCAAACCAGCCAAACAGTTTTTGGGAACCATGGGCCATGAAAATGATCCCGGCCGGAAAACGTAGGCTCAGGGCGGCCAAGCCGGCTTTGCTGTGCAGAATCGTTGTCAGTGTTTGCTTGTTCATCAGAGTTACCTCAAAAAATTCGAATGTCTGTTTTCTCGTGAGACAAGTGCTGATGCCTTCTCTCATCGCTTGGTTGTTAGTGTAGGTGAGCCAAAGCGCGGTGATAAGCCGTCGGATTTGAATAGATAGTTCGAATTTTTTGAACAACCGAAGGGAAGGCCCTGATCCGAGGGAGATGCAGAGCATGACCGTAAAAATCACGCCCGGCGACCTGCAATCGGAAGGTCTGTTCTCACAGAACGCCCGTTTGCAACCGATCAGCGGAGCATCGCAGGATTATGTTCGGCGTAGGCGTGTTTGCAGCGTCGGATGCGAGGTCACCAAATCATGAAAAGCTGATTTTTCCAGCACCAGTAACTCGCAATAGTCGGTCGCAACGACATCAGCATTGCGCGGGTTGTCGGTGAGCAGCGCCTGCTCCCCGAAAAAATCCCCCCGGCCAAGCGATATCACGGGCTCGTTCTGTCCGGTCCGGACCTCAACCGTGCCGGCAGCGATCAAATACAGGGCATCACCGACTTCTCCTCGGATCACGAGGGTTTCCCCAGGGGCGGCAACGCGGGTTTGCAGGCGACGGACAATCGCCTGGAGCTCATCGGGGTGGAGGGCGCTGAATAAAGGCACCTGAGCGATAAGCTGGCCCGGGCTCAGCCGTTGCTCGGCAGCCCGGGTGATCTGAGCCTGTAGTTCCGGATAGTCTGCGGTAAGCTGCTGGAAGTCCGTCAGTTTCAGCATCAGTAACTGGCAGTAGCTGATGGCCGTGACATGGGCATTGCGCGGTGCCTGGGTCAGCAGCGCCAGTTCGCCGAAAAAGTCCCCGCTACCGAGCCGGACCGGTTTGGGGAGCACTTCGGCTTCAACAGCGCCGCTGGAGATAAAATACATCGCATTGCCGGGCTCGCCCTGGGTGATAATGCGCTCACCCGGCACCACCAGTAGCGGTGTCAGCTTGGTCGCGATTTGATGCAACTGGGCTGCTTGCAGGGTGGCGAAGAACGGTACTTTGGCCACCAGGGCTTCCGGCTCCAGGCCGAGATCCAGCTTGGGCTGACGATCCATGATCCGGCTGCGTTTATCCAGCTCCCGGGTTAAATCCGTGAACACTTCCTGGCTGATCATATTTTCACTGAGCATCTGACGATAAGTGGTTTCTTCGAGCCGTAACGCCACCCGCACCAGGTGGCGCTTTTGCAGGGTCTCGGCATAATCCGGATATTGCAGGCGCAGGGCATCCAGCGCCTGGCGGGTGAGTTTCAGCCGGGTTTGTAACAGGGGGGCCAGGCGGTCGGCAACGGGCTCGCCAAACAACGGCGGGATCTTGTCCCGGTTATAGTCCAGCAGCGACGTCACCACGGTTTCGATGACCGTCAGCACTTCAAACCGGTTGGCGAGCTGAATCGCCAGCGGTCGGGTCAGGTGGCCATATTGCTGGAGCCATAAGGCGCATTTGAGCGTCACCCCGTAACTCAATGTTTGCCGGTAGGTGTTGTTGTAGCCTTCGACTTCGTTCATTTTCAGGCTGTCTTGCAGTGCGTCGGCCTGAAACAGCAGGGCCCGGCTGATCTTGGCGGAGTCCAGCCCGTCGGCAAAGCGCTGCAGGTACAGGTGCCGTTCATGATTGGTCAGAGTGGTCAGGCCGACACTGAGCGTGACGGTATCGGGCTGAGCGGCATCAATCGACATCGAGCGTTTGACCCGGCTCAGTCGCTGCTCGTAGATATCGGCGACCCCGGTCGCAATGGCGGGCGCGATGCGATCGGTGCGGGCGGCATGATCCAGCCCTTTGCGGATCCGTTTGATCGACAGGGCCATGACCCGGTTGCGGATCATCTGCTCCGCCGGCGGGAGGCGATCCAAACCAAAAAAGCGCATCATCATCCCCATGGTGGGCGCATTCACGAACAGGGTAAAGAGCACAAAGCCGGTCACCAGTGCGGCGATGAACGCTTTGATGTCCTGATCAATGCCCGGGGTTTCGAGGATCACCAGCGCCAACGCGAGGGAAACGGCGCCCCGCAGGCCTCCCCATAACATCACGGTCCGGAAGGTTAGGCTGATTTTCTGGCCCAGCCCGACTTTGTTGAGCAGCGGCAGGATCAGATACAACACCACGCTCCGGGCGGCAAAGGCAGCGATGGTCAATACCGTCAACGACAACAGTTGTGCGCCGGTAAAGGTGATCAGGACTTTGGGCACCAGCAGCCCGACGAGGAAGAAGATCAGCGAGTTGGCCCAAAAAGCCAGCTCTTCCCAGGTTTCGGTGAGGGCGTGCCAGGTCTGGGGGGAGATCTGGGTCCGGCCGTAGGAATTCATCAGGAGTCCCGCCGTGACCACCGCCATGACTCCGGAGACATGAAGATAATGCTCGGCAAAGAGAAAACTCAAATAGGCCAGACAAATCGTCAGCGTGATTTCGACCAGCGGCATATTACGCAGTTTGCCGATCAGGGCGGCGACCAGCGCGGATGCGATCAGGCCGACGACGATCCCGCCGAAGAAGACTTTCAGAAACTGCCCGGTGGCCGAGAGCAGCCCGGCCTGGGCATCGCCGAGCAGAATGGCTACTAAAATCGTAAACAGTACGATGGCCGTCGCGTCGTTGAGCAGGCTTTCCCCTTCCACCAGAATGGTCAGCCGTTTCGGCGCGCCGAGGTTTTTGAAAATCGCGACAATTGCGACCGGGTCGGTGGCGGAGACAATCGCCCCCAGCAGCAGGCAGGCGACCAGGCTGATCTCGGAAACGCCCCACACCAGCACCCCGACCAGAACACAGGAAATCAACAGGCCGAGGACGGCCAGTAGCAGGATCGGGCCGATATCGGTCATCAGATGGCGGGCATTGATATTCAGGGCCGACTCAAAGATCAGCGCCGGCAGGAACACAAAGAACACCGCTTCCGAGGTAATGTTGAGGGCTTCAAGCGAGGCCAGAAAATCACCGAACAGGCCCGGCGGGTGTTCGCCCCCTGCGGTCAGAACCAGGATCCCCAGCAAGCTCCCCGCGACAGCCAGCAGGACGGTATAGGGGAAATTGATCCGATTGGCGATGGGTAGGAGCAGACTGGCAATGGTCAGCAGGCCGATCAGGCCCAGCACTAACAGAAAAGTGTCATGCATGCGCTTTCTCCGAGCGTCGCTGCCTGCCGTGGCGGTGAGTATTCTCCCCCGGATATCCGTTCGAAGTTCAGTCTTGGGTTCTTATCAGGTTAGTTCATTTTGGGCCGGTGATCGGTCGGCAGCCAGTGCTAAAACATGCGCAAAAGAGTGACGACAGGCCGACTATACTGATTTTGAATGCTGCTCAAAACAGGGGTTGTGATGGGGCTTTTGCAAAAGAGTCTGAAAGCACGGATGACGGCTTACTTTCTGTTGGTCTCCGTGCTGGTGGTGGTGGCCCTGGCGTTGGTGACTTACCAGCTGGCCGCTGCGACGCATCAGGAAATGGCCATCGCCCAGTTTGATGTAACCGCAGAGCACAAAGCTTCCGAAATACAACGCTATATTGACGATCAGGTGGCGATTGTCACCGGTATTGCGCGGTTGGGGGAATTGCAACGGGCGGTCAGTAACTTAGTGGGGGAAACGCCGGACTCGACTCAATACCAGACCGCTTACTTCAAGCTGGTTGAAATGCTGTATTTTTCTACGTTTCTCGATAGCCGGGTGGCACGGGTTTCCGATCTGACCGAAATTTTTATGATGACTAAAGTCGGCGGCCATGTGTTCTTTTCCACCCAGCCAGCGCACGAGGGGGAATACCGGCATAGCGATCAGTATTTCATTGAGGGGTTGAAGGGCACCTTTGTGCAAAAAGTTTATCCGTCGCCGGAAACCGCGGCGCCGACCTTGACCGTTTCGACCCCGCTGTACTCCCCGGCTGGTGAGTTGATCGGCGTTCTGGCCGCGCATATCAGGATGTCCGTGCTGGTGGAGATTGCCGGTCGGCAAACTGCCCGCGCAGCGCCGGTGGCGTCGTATCTGGTTGATTCGCTCAATCGGGTGATATCCGCCGATCGATTCGGGAGTGAAGCGTATCCCCGTGGGGTTCATAGTGACGGGATTGATGCGGCCTTGCGTGGCGAGCGCGGTGCCGGGCTGTATGACAACTATGTCGGAGAGACGGTGATCGGGAGTTACCGTTGGTTGCCGACGCTGGGCGTGGCCCTGATTTCAGAGATCCCGGCCAGTATCGCGCTGGCCCCGGCGAACCGGTTTGGCGGGATGATCCTGGGGGTTGGCCTGCTGGCGGTCGGGGTGCTTAGTGTGGGCATTTACCTGATTGCCGCCCGGATCACCCACCCCATTACGGCAGTGACTGACACCACCCAGAAAATTACCGCCGGGGATTTGTCGCAGGTTGCACCGGTCCTGACTGAGGATGAAACCGGGTTGCTGGCCCGGAACTTTAACCTGATGATCGGGCGATTGAAGCATACCCTGGATGATTTGGCGGAAGAGCAGGAAAAATCAGAGCACCTGCTGCTGAATGTGCTCCCGGCACCCATCGCGGCCCGGCTCAAACAAGGGGAAGAAACGATCGCAGACAGCTATGCCGATGTAACTATTTTGTTTGCCGACATTGTGAACTTCACGCCCTTGTCCGCTGAATTGGCGGCGGCGGATTTGGTCGGATTGCTCAATGAGATTTTTTGTGAGTTTGACCGTCTGAGTGAGGCCCGGGGCCTGGAGAAAATTAAAACCATGGGTGATGCCTATATGGTCGGGGCGGGGGTGCCGATCCCCCGGACCGATCATGCCGAGGTCATCGCTGAAATGGCATTGGATATGCTTGATGTGATTGCCTGTTTTAATCGCAAACATCATCGGGATTTGAGCATTCGTATCGGTATTAACAGCGGCCCGGTGGTGGCTGGCGTCATCGGGACCAAAAAGTTCATCTACGATATTTGGGGTGATGCGGTCAATACTGCCTCAAGAATGGAATCGCAGGGGCTGAAGGGAGGGATTCAGATCACAGAAGCGACCTACCGGCATCTGCGGGATCGCTATCTCTTTGAAGACCGTGGAATGATCGAGATTAAAGGTAAAGGCAAAATGCACACTTACATCCTCACCGGACGTAAGGACAACGCGGCGCAACAAGTCTAGAAGGGGAGATCGATGAAGGGATTGGTAGCCTTGATCATGTTAGCCAGCCTGATATTGAGCGGCTGTGAAGAGCGACCTGAGCAGCACCAGGAATTTCGGGTCGGGCTGATTGCGCCGGTAAGCGGCCAGATCCCGGAAGTTGGCCGGGCAACGGTGGAAGCGGCCGAGCTGGCTGTGGCAACCGTGAACCAGCAGGGCGGGTTGATCCTCAACAACAAGCAATACCGGGTGGTGCTGCTGACCGAGGATAACCAGGACAATGCGGAGCATACCATCAGTGCGGCCCTGCGGTTGATTAACCAGAAAAATGTCAGTGCCATTATTGGCCCGCAGGCCAGCCGGAATGCGATTCCGGCAGCCCGATATGCCGAATACGCCAAAATTCCGTTGCTCAGCCCTTGGTCGACCAACCCCAGAACCACCCGGAATAAAGACTGGGTGTTTCGGGTCGCGTATGTCGATACCTTCCAGGGGCAACTGATGGCGAAGTTTGCCTATGAAGATCTGGGGGCGCGGACCGCTGCGGTGCTGTATGACGTTTCAAGCGATTACAACCGCAAGCTGGCCGAAGTGTTCAGTACCGAGTTTCAGGCGATGGGTGGGGTGATGGCTGCTTTTGAGCTCTATACCCGGGATGCCCCGAACCTTGAAGAGCAATTCCGGCAAATCAAATCGGCTAATCCGGACGTGTTGTTCTTACCCAATTACTATAACGAGGTGCCGGAGCAGGCACGTCAGGCCCGAGCCGCGGGGATCACCACCCAATTGCTGGGCAGTGACAGCTGGTCGCAAATTCCGGAGTCCGAGCGGGAAGCCCTGGAAGGCGCGTATTTCAGCGCCCACTATGCGATTGATAAGGCAAGCGGTCAGGCGCTCAATTTTCGGGCCCGGTATCGTGAAGCCTATCAGCGGGATCCCGATGATGTCGCCGCGCTGACCTATGATGCGTTTGGTTTGCTGTTCGAAGCAGCGCGTCGCAGCGGTAGTACCGAGCCGCTACGCTTGCGTGATGCGCTGAAATCGATGCCTGCATACGAAGGGATCACCGGACAGATTGAATTTCGCAACTCCGGCGATCCGGTGAAGAGCGCAGTCTTAATGACGGTCAAAGACGGCCAGTTTATCTTTAGTCGCTGGGTCGCCCCGCCGGCACAGCCCTGAACAAGGGAGGATGACAACGGGTATCGATGGCGTTCATTGAGAATATTGCCGTCAGGTGAGTGGCGTTTTTTCTCACGAACTTTATCGGGTGCAAACGATTGAGTTGTGATCTCACGCGCAGAAATACTTCTGTAATACCCATAAAGTATCATATGGTTACAAGTGTTTATTTTTCGTTAGGGAATGGTACTGCTATGGGTAGAATGTTAATTGGCCGTGATACCATACTCGACTTAGAATCCGTGGAATATAAGTGGATAGAAGCCCTGTCTCACGATGGCGTGAAACATGAAGAGATTAATGCCAGTATCCGGCGTTGTCTGGGCGGAGACGATCAAAGCGCTGACTTGCTGCGGCGGGTGGCGATGCGGCAATGTCCGCCAAATACGTTAATTGAGCACCTGGATGCCATGGAAAGACTGGGCTCAATGAAAGGGGAGCGCTAGTCCGGCTTCCCCTGTACCCCCTGATTCAGCTCACTTCTTTGCAATTTTGCTGATTTGCCGTTGTCATGATTCGCCGATTAACTGGCGCGAACGCGCTGTGACAAGGTGATTTCCGGCTGGCAACCGCACCCGAAAAATATTGCCGCGCGGGGTGTTGTTCGGCAATAAGGCTACCTCACCATGATGGAGTTTGGCGATATCATCGACAATTGACATCCCTAAGCCTGCGCCGTCGCCACGCTCGGTATGGGCGCGGAAAAACTTCTCAAAAATTTTATCTCTGACGGCTTCCGGGATCGCGGGGCCGTTGTCACGGATCCGGATTTCATGAAAGGGCGTACCTTCCGGGGCCGGTACAACCTCGATATCAATACTCGATGCTGCGCCGGAATAGCGGATGGCATTGTCGATCAGATTACTGAATAGAACCGACAGCAGCATGGCATTGCCGGGCAGTTCGAGCAGCTCTGGCCCACTCAGCGCAAGTTCTTGTTGCTGTTTGAGCGCTAGGGGCGCGAGGTTCGCGATCACTTCTCGCAGATTTTCCATGAGATCGATCGGAGCCAGGCTGATGTCTTGCTGGGCCTCAACGCGGGAGAGCATCAGCAGTTGCTGGATCAGGCGGTCCGTCCGATCGATACCGTGCAGAATTTGTTGCAGATCGCTTTTTAGCTGTGCCGGATTGTCACTGGCCAAGGCGTTTTCGGCATTCAGACGCAGCACGGCAAGCGGCGTTTTCAGCTCATGGGCTGCGGTTCGGGTCAGTCGCCGCTCTCGCTGCCAGGCTTTATCCAGTTCGTTCAGCAGATAGTTGAGCTGGTTGACCAGCGGTGACAGTTCGACGGTCGGATGCGGGACCAGAATACTGTCCAGTTTGTTGATATTGCGCTGGGCTACGGCCTGACGCAGTTCATGGATCGGCTCGAGGAGTTTATTGATCAGCCAGATGATGGCTAATGCCAGCGCCGGGATCAGCAACAGCTGCGGCAGGCCGGTGGAGGTGGCTATTTCATTGACCAACTCTTCCCGAATCGACTGGCGTTCGGCGACCACCAGGAAGCTGTTTTTCGCCAGCCCGGGCTGTTCTGGCATCCGGAGCTGGAATCGCCGCCATGACTCTCCCTGAATTGTCACCAGGCCAAATCCGGGCTGTGTCGGCTCGCCGATGGGTACATCCGGTGCCTCCGGGGATTTGACGAGCACGCTCTGATCGTGAAAGAGCTGAAACATCAGATTCTGCTCATAGGGATGGCCAAAGGTGGTGGCGCTATCGTCATCGGTTGCCAGCTGTTTGATACGCTGTGACCAGTGGGTGTAGATCGCCGCATTCGCTTCCTGAGCGTCCTTCATCAGGGATGGCATGCTGAGCGCGAGGATTTTGGCGGACTGGCCGAGGCGGGCGTCATAGACTTCTTCAATTTCGTGGCGGGTTTCAATGAACACCAGGACCCAGGAAATCAACACCATGATGGAGGCAACCCCGACCGTGGTCAGGATCAGGCGTTTTTTGATCGAAAATGGCACCGGCGTGTTAGCTGTTTTCAATGATATACCCTACGCCGCGAATGTTTTTGATCAGCTTGCTGTCGATTTTCTTACGTAAATTGTGAATATGGACCTCAATGGCATTGTCGCTGGCCAGATCATCCCAGCCATGCAGGGCCTGCTGGAGTTTCTCCTTGCTCAACACCCGACCCGCCTGAGTGGCCAGGGTTGCCAGAATTTTGAATTCGTTTTTGGTCAGTTTGATCGGCTCGCCCTGATACTGCACCTCGTTGTTTACCAGCGAAAGGGTGAGGGCACCGACTTCCAGGGTGGTTTCGGTCTGGCCGGAGCGGCGGCGGATCAGCACCCGGAGCCGGGCGAGCAGTTCCTCAAGGGCAAACGGTTTGACCAGATAGTCATCGGCCCCGCCATCCAGCCCTTTGACCCGATCGTTAATTTCATCCCGGGCAGTGAGGATCATCACCGGTAGTTGATGACCTGCCCTGCGAATGCGCCGGAGTACCTCCAGGCCATCGGTATCGGGCAGGGTGAGGTCGAGAATGATCGCCATAAACTCTTCGGTGTTCAGCGCCAGCTCAACCCCATTGCCTTGTTGTAACCAGTCGACGGTGTAGCCACGGCGGCTGAGAGAAGCCACCATGGATTCGCCGAGCATGACGTCATCTTCTACCAGTAAAATGCGCATGACTATTGCAGTTCCTTCAGCTTAGTTGCAATTTCTTGTTGTCTGCCGCGATCCGCCAGTGGACGTCCCGGGCTCGGTGTGGCGCGTTGCGCCTTTTTCAGGAAGGCGATAGCTTCTGCCTTGCGGCCTTCATTTGCCAGATAATCGCCGTAAAAAAAGTTCGGATCAATCCCGTCCGGATTGATGGTCAGGGCTTTTTTCAGCATTTGCTCGGCTTTTTCATCATCGCCGAACCCGAGCGGCCACCCAGGCACCTGGTAGTATAGTGAACCTAAGCTTGTATAAGCAGATCCTTCTAACACTTTTGGATTCTTTTCAATCACTTCCTCTAGGAGGGATTTGGCCTCTTTGACCAGAGAAAGTGCGCCGAGGCCGCCATTGACCCCGGCCAGGGTACTTTTGTTGATGGCCAGCCAGACTTTCAGTTCATTGTTGCCCGGGGCGTATCTGAGCGCCTGCTGGTTTTGTTGGATCAGGGTTTCGAGACAATTGATCTTATTGTCTTCATTGAACACATCATATTTGCAGTGGGCCCACTGGTGCTGAATCGCTTCCAGCGTCATGGTCTCTGCGGCTTGGGTATGATAGGTAAACAGCAGCGCACCGGTGGCAATCATGGTGGCAAGGAGCGGGTTACGTACTTTCATGGGGATGTCCTCTCAAGCTGAAATTAAAGTGTCTTGCTGACAAATTCGGTGATTCGGGAATGTTGTTTGCGAATCGAGCTGCTCACGAGGCCCGGGAGCAGCTGGTTCAGCCGGACGAACAGTTTTTCCGGCCAGCCTAACCAGGTGCAGGTCGATTCTTTCCTAAGCGCAGTGGTTATCGCTGCTGCCACGGTTTCGGGTTGGTCAGTGTTGTTGCCCAGCGCGTCATTGAGGGCGGTTACCCGGTCGTCGTTCAGTCGGGTGGCCGTCGCCCGGGGTGCCAGATACAACATCTGAATCCCAGCACCTTGCAGCTCGCGTTGCATGGCTTCACTGAAGCGGTGCAGGGCGGCTTTGGCCGCGCAGTAGGTGCTGAAGCCCGGATAGCCAATGGCACCGAAGGTCGAACCGACATTGAGGATGATCCCCGGACGGTTGATCCAGCCCAGCGCTTTCTGGCTCAGCAGCACCGGGGTGATCAGGTTGAGCTGAAACTCCTGCTCGATCGAGGCGCCCAACCGTTGGGACAGATAGGCAAACTGATTGGTCCCGGCATTGTTGATCACCACATCAATCCGGATCCCCTGCTCGCGCCAGGTCCGGCAGGTGCTGTCGAGCGTGCTCAGCCCGTCCGGCTGACTGAGATCTGCGGTGATGGTCAGGTGCTGTCCCGGATTGGCCAGCTGCGCTTTCAGGGCATCAAGCTTGTCCTGCTTACGCCCGACCAATACCAGGTGAGCCCCGGCTTCGGCCAGTTTGATTGCCGTTGCGCTGCCGATCCCACCTGTTGCACCGGTGAGCAAAATTCGTTTCTGATCAAGATTCATGGTCATCGTTCCTTGGAGTCATGCGTTCAGGCGACCTGCATCTGGCCTTGGAGAGGCAGGTAGTGCAGCATTTGGCCATACAAGCGGAAGACCATATTGGCCCCGTCAATGATGGCTTGCTGATCGACCGGGTCGGTGATTTGGTTCATCAGGCCTTCGAACAGCCGAATGTGTTCCTGATCCAGGCTGCTGTGAGATTTGAGGTAGCTCATCGCGGTATCCGGCAGCTGCAATGCCTGCTGAATGGCCTCGGCCACCTGACCGCCGACACTGACACTGGTGCCTTCCAGAACCCAGACCATGCCGAAAAATGCCATTGGATTGCGGCGATCAATCTGGTGATAGAGATAAGCCACCATCAGCTCGATATCCGGCCCGACGGCGCCCAGGCCCTGGCTGGCGCGCACGCTGTCAGAGTCAGCCCCACAGGCGGCCAGATCATTGAGGATCCACTCGTGATGGCCTTTTTCTTCCTCGATGTATTCCCCGAGCGCCTGGCGCAGCCATTCGTAATGCTCCGGCAGGCGAGCGCCGCAGGCCATCAGCAAAGGCACCGTATGTTTGACGTGATGGTAGGCCTGAGTCAGAAAGGCAATGTAAGTCTCGAGCTGAATATCACCGCGGGCGCAGGCCGCAAAGACGGGCGCACCGGACATTTGCTGACGGGCAGGCTCAGTGGCTGTTTTGAGTTGGTCAAAAAACGGCGCAGTTTGGACTGTTGACTGAACTGTAGATGAAATTGTGGTCATGGGATGCTCCTGCTGAGTCAGATCAATAATGTAAATCGGATGCCGGGTTTGATGCGATGAGTCCGGCAGATAGTTCAGGAAATAGCGACGGATGGGCTCGCGCCGTGGTCGGCCGTTGCTGGTCAGTAAGTCCGGGAACTGACTCAGGGCAGGGGCCAGAATGAGGCGATGGATCCGGGCATAATCCGGCAGCGTTTCATTGAGCTGCTGCAATGAAGCCGTCGCCTGAGAAGCGCTGGCACCGGAAATCACCGCGACCGGGTTGTCCTGGTGATCGCCGATCACCACCATGGCGTGCAGACCGAGGTAGTGCCGGGCTTCAGATTCCAGCCACTCCGGAGACACGTTACGGCCGAACGGGGTGATCAGGACATTTTTCTTGCGGCCGGTAATATGCAAAAAGCCGTCGCTGTCCAGATAGCCGAGATCGCCGGTTGGGATGTCACCGTGGGTTTCATCTGGTGCCGAATCCGTGTCATGGCCGATATATCCCAGCATCGTTGCACCGGCCACGATCACCTCGCCTGCTTCATTGACGGTGATCCGGCAGTGCGGCAGCACTTGGCCGCAGCTCCCGGCTTTATCGGCGCCCGGGTGGTTCAGGCTGACGACTGAGCCGCACTCCGACAGGCCATAGCCTTCGTAGGCCGGGATCCCAAGCTGGTGAGACTGGGCCAGAAGTTGCGGTGAAACCCGGGCGCCGCCGACAGCCACGAATCGCAATGGCGCAGCCAGATCCGGAAGCTGGTGGACGACCTGATTCAGCATCAGCAACAGGGCCGGGGTCAGCACCAGGCTGTTCGGTCGGTATTGCTGCATGGCTGCGATAAACCGCTCGGGTTCAAACTGACTCGAGCCGGTCAGCCCGACGTGCTGGCCGGGCAGGACAATGCTGGTCATCCCCAGCATCAGCGGGACATAGATCCCGGCAATATTTTCCAGCAACGTGGCCAGCGGCAATAAGATCAGATGCTGTTCCGGGACCGAGGACTGGCGCAGCGTGTCAGCCAGAGCGGCACTGACGGTATCCAAATGTGCCCGGCTCAGGCAGACCCCTTTCGGCTGTCCGGTTGAACCTGAGGTGAAGGTCACTTTGGCCGTGCCTGCGGGCAGCGCGATGGCTTGCGCCGCGCTGTAGGTATACACGGGCAGGTTAGCAGCAAAGCCTTGCAGCGGGTACAGGCTATCCGGCCAGTCCCCCCACAGGGCGTCAATCCCGGCGCTTTCGAGCAGATGTTCGACTTGGGTTGCACTGAAAAATTGTGGCACCGGAACCAAAACCACATTCGCGGCCATGGCCGCCAAATCGGCCACGGCCCAGTCGAGGCTGTTTTCGACCTTCAGGGCCAGGCGGCGGACGCCCAAACGGTGGAGTTGCTCGCTGGCCTGTTGAACGGCTTGCCACAATGCCTGATAGCTCAGCTGCCGTTCGATCGGCTGGTCCGGACGAACAGCATCAGCATGTGCCCGGCCTATCAGTGCAGGGTGGGCGGGTGTGGTAGTGGCGAAATGGGCCAGAGCCCCTAAAACAGTATCCATGTTTATGATTCTCCTGAGACCACGCGACGGTTGGATAATCTGGAAAAACGCTGGCTGAGTTGCTGGAGGCCTTCGGCCAGATTACCGACGGAGACCCGGGGCTGGTGGTGATAATAAGTGCCCCAGGTTTGTGCTGCATCCGGGATCACATCCGGACTGGCGGCGGACAGAATTGTCATATTCAGCCCCAGCCGGGTCATCATGGCGTACAGCGGATCGGTCGCGGTGAAAATCGCCCATTCGTATCCGGCATCGACCAAATATTGGGCCATCATCCAGAAATGGAGTGGGGACATGCCCGGGGAGAAAGAGGCCAGTTGACCAAATTCAACCAGCTTTTCCCGCTGTACCGTAATACCACAGCAGGAAAGAATTGCGGCCTCTGCGGGCTGGCTCAGGTATTGCTCCAGAAAGAGCGGCCCCTGATTCGCGATCCGAAAACCGCAGGCAGCATGCAGTTGTTGCGACTGGTCGTAAACGGCCATGAACGCGGGCATAAATTCACTTAAGTTGGCATGAAAGGCTGCACGATACCGGGTTGCAATATAGCGCTCGACTGCTTGCCGCGACGGGTGGTTGTTATGAATTATTTGCAGCGAATAAGTGCTGTTTTGATCCGCATTGCGCATGGCCTTGCCCCTATATGTCTGGCGTATGACTCAACATTAGGGGGAAAGACTTAAGAATCCCTTAAGAAACAAAAAAAGCCATTCTCAAGGGTGAGGCGGCGGGATTTTTTTGATGCCCGAGAGCGTTCAGCGCCCGGAAGGCTCTGATGTTTCAGGCAGTTGTCGGCGGATCAAACCATGCCCTGAGGCAGTTGCAGGCAGGCTAGCCGGGCGCGAAGGCTTTCCAGCAGGGTTTCCGTGTTGGCATCAGGCGTTTGCAGCCCGGTGATTAAGGTCATGAAATAGAGTTCCATCATCACCTGAGCAATCATCGGATCGTAGGTGCTTTGGTGTGAAAACAACCGCTGTTGAAACGTAATAATCTGCGGGTTGAGTTGGGGTTGCTGCCAGATCAGCTCCTTAAATAACTCTATGCTGAACTCTCGTTGCTGCAAGTAAAAATCAAACAGGTACCGGGCATAGTGGAGCAGTCGCTCGTCTGGATAGTGGGCGGTATCGTTGGTTGCAGCGACTTGGAGGACGCGTTCGACCTGCTGCTCAATCCCGGCTTTGAGCAAGTCGATTTTGGCCGGAAAGTGAGAGAACACCGTACCGGTTGCAACACCGGCAGCGGAGGCGATTTGCCGGGTCGTCGTTTCGGCATAGCTTTGCTGGTGGAACAGGCGCCAGGCACTGCTCAGGATGGTCTCGCGTGTCTGCTGTTTCTTGGTGCTGGTCATGGTGATTCCTTCTGCTGCAGTCTGCATTGTATCTGATTTTTCATCGCTACGTTGCACCGAAATCAGCATGACATAGAATGGGTTGTTGAAAAATGAGCGCGCTCAATTTATAGTTATTGAGCGCGCTCATTTTTAATTTGGAGAATCGTGATGAAAGATCTGATCCTGAAGTGTTTTGCCTACACCTGCTATTTGCCGTTTCAAATGATGTTCAGCTACGTGGTCGGCCCGATCCTTGGGGCGATTTTGCTGGTTGGTGGATTGGGGGTGCTGATGCTGATCCTTGGCTATGAAGACGGCGTGAAAGCGTTCCGTAAAGAGTGGCGTGAATCGGCGGCGCTGATTTAGACTCTTCTGCCTGGGGGGGCCCCTCAGTGTTTCAGGTTGATTGCCTGACGTGAGTCGGAGCGATGCGGCAGGCCTGTTGAATCTGGTGGGCCTGGTTCTTGTTGTCATCCTGCCCGCATCGCATGTCAGATAAGCAGTATCCGCAGGTGAAGTGACCCTATCGTAATTTATCTGCAAAAATTTCGTCACCAAAAAATAACGGATTAATGAAGGTTGATTCGATAAGTAAACAAATCAATAGGCGACTATTTAAATTATTTATTTAAATGGTTCGTTGTTAATATTTTATGGTTTGTTTCATTCCTGATTAAATTTACACCATCAACATGGTTTGATAACAATTATCTTCATCGAATACATCACTCCAATAGATGAATGGTGCTAAATATATTTGTCGGGTCATGATTGCTTAAAATCTATCAACGCGCCGGGAACTTGCGTTTTTAACTTATATTGATAGGATTCACAGATAATTTTAAATGGAGCATACCCTGTGATACAGAGGGCATGCTTTGTGAGATCCCAATTATTCACGATTACAGGTCAAGAGCATGACGCGGAAGTATTCAGCATTAGCGATCTATTTGGTAAGTTTGGCGCTCGTGGGCTGTTCGGAAGAATCCGAGGATTCTGGAATACAACCGGAAAAACGTCCGGAAATCAAGTCTCATAGCTTTTCCAATATTAAGGAAGCTGAGCATACCTTCCCGATTTCAAGCGCAGAACTTGAGCAAGTGTATGTTAATTTGTATGGCGTGCAAAAAATCCCGGCAGTCAATACTTTCAGATTTGATGATATCGAATTTATTCAAAATGGTTCCGAGTGGACGATGATTAACCGTACCCCTCAGCCGATAAATACGCTGTCCATTCGCTATGGTGAAGAAAAAACGTTTGGCCGATTGAATCTGTCGAGCACGCTACCGGCATACAGCCAAGCGAAGTTCCAGTCCTCGACACACTCATTGGTGAATCTGGCGCATGAAAATCAACTGAAACTATTCGATCCGACGGTTCAAATTTCGGGTTTAACACCTGACTGTGCTGATAAAACGAAAGCTTGTTACAACGATCCTTATGACTACGAGCGTGTTTTCTACGAAAACATCATGATTAATATGCGAAATTCGTTCAACCGAAAGTCTTTCCAATCGTATATTGAAAATTACTTTGCCGATGCCAGTGTGTGCGCCAATTACTCAGGTTGTGTGGATTATAAAGATCCGGCGCTGAGTTATGCCACACGAAACATGATGATGATGGGGATCAGTGGTCATCAAATGGATATGTTTGTGATGCGGGATGTGTATGCTGCGGATGGCATGGGCGGCGGCAGTCTGCCGGATATCGGTCTCCATCAGTCTGAAGGCAAAGGATGGGCATCCTACTGGCACGCTTACATGGATCCGAATAGCGGCTCCTATCGTGGTTATAACAACATGTCCTATCTGTCGGTCTTCCATGAAATCGCACATGGGTATGGGTTTAACCACAGCAGCGGGATGACTTATGGTTTTGCTGATAGCTGGACCAACACTTATCTTCAGCAGCATTTTACGCAACATGAAAGAGAAAACAGCAATGCGCATCAAGTGCCGAGTGTGTTGACCAAGGCAGAGCTGCTTGAGGAGCGCAAAGTCCGTTTATCTTTCTATCATACCCAGCCGGGCGCGTCGGCGCAGGATATCGAGTTACAATTCATCCATAATGATGGGATTGATATCAAAGTTGACTATATTGAAGGACGCGACAACACCAGTGTTGACGTGACGTTTGGCACGCCGCCGGTTGCACCGGTATACGTGAGAAGTGTCAGCGGTAACGGGGAGTACATGTCGACCCTGCAATTCAAGGGCAGTGATTTGATTCCATTACCGCGCTATACCTTTGGTGGGAAGGCATACACCATTCTGGATAAAAAGCTGATTGCTCCAGAGACGAGTGGCTGGGGGATCCGTAAGCTGTGTGATCAGCCGGGGCAGCAACTGGCCACCAAGGCGGACTATCAAGCGCTGTGGAATTACATGTCTGCCAACAACCTGCTGGGCACGCTGTCGACAAACAAATTCCTGAGTCGAGATGAGCCGGCCAGCTGGTACATCTGGATGCTTGAGTTTAATGCGCGTGAAATGGCATCGAGTTACTACCAACTGGGTGTCGGGATTGGCAATGACAAAGCCTTAGTTTGTGTCGCCCCAGCGAATTAATCATCAAAACCCTCTGGATTCAGAGGGTTTTTTATTTTAGGGCAAGATTGGCTCGAACAAGTGACTGAGCAAAGTCATGGTTCATCAGATGATGTCTCATCCGCTTAGGATAGATTGCCAGGTCATGGCGATATCAGGAAACTTTAAGCGCCACTATCGTGGCGCTTAAACGATCACGCTTATTCTGGATAAAGGATTAGGATCCATTATTAGCTGGTGCAGCTTTAACCTCAGGGAGGTAAATAATCACCTCTTCGGATTTCGAATTTTCAGCAGTCGCAATTATAGAGAAGTTGTATACACCCTTGTCGGCGGTTTTGCTTGGCGTTCCGGTAACGGTCACGATTCCTTTGTCTAAAGTAATGACTAAACCGTTTGTATCATTGTCAGGATTTAAGGCAAGTTCAAAATTCTGACCATGACCCTCAAATAAACCCGCAATATCGACAGTGTAGCCATCGTTTACACTGACGCCTTGGTACAAGTTCCATTCATAGATTTTAGTCTGTAAAGCCTGATGAGTCGCAGAATTGACTTGGGGAGGCATGTCGTCACTCGGCTTGATTTCAAATTCAAACACGGCCAAATGGGAGTTAGTTCCTTCTAATTCGGCGCTGTACTCAATTTCTACGTGAAATTTACCGACTCGGCTCAACATTTCCGTTGATTTCATCCCAACATTGAGCGTACCACCAGTGATATAAGCGATAAGTCCAGTTTTGTTGCCGTACTTATCTACTATGGAGTAATTGGAAGCGGTGTTTTTGACGCGAAGCAAATCGACCAAATCTTTGTTTTGGACGTCTTGGTCTCTGAATAACTTGGAGATATCGGCATTGAAGAAGAACATCGAGTTTCCGGCTTTTTGCCCGTAAACTAAGCTCAATGAATTGAACTTCTCTTGCACCGATGCAGCGACGATTGGATCCACATAGGTCTCAAAAACAATCTCATCGACGTCACCTACGTCACCATTAACGGGAGCTCGGAAGTTTGGGTCTTTTAACTCGTCAGACGACATTGCATCAACCCTTTGTTTTGCATCTTTTGCAAAGTCGATTGGATTTTGTGCATATTTTGTCGAAGCGTTTACTTTTGAGTCCGCAAGGAGCTGTGCCGTTTTGTGAAGCTTGACGTTTGCGGTAGCACCTTCCACATAATCGACAAAAATATCATCGTTCGTATTCAGGCCAAGTGCTTGTTGAACTCTGGTAATGGCTGTTGCTTGATCTGCGCCGTTCTTTATCTCCAATGCAACTAAGTCCGTGATTGGAGAGACAACATCAGCACCAGCAACTGTTTGAATAACATACTCACCGGTTAAAGGTTGAGCCGGGCGGTCGGCGTCGACAGTATAGCGATTGGTATATTTTGAGTCTAAAGACGCCAGATATAGCTGAGCACTTTGACCCAGCACTAATGTTTGCAAGGAAAGCGCTTTCTGAGGAACACTCTCGAGTGAAAGTTGTCCTTTTGCGTTCGTTAAGCCGAGGAATTCGTCACCAGTGTTAAATGTTGTGCTGTCATCTTTATCGATGAATACGACAGCATTTTCTAAATAACCATCAAAAGCGGTTAGTGTAAATGCAGGTGAGTTCGATTCAGATGAGTTAGATTCAGGTGAGGCTGGTGTGGAATTATGATCCCCATCACTACCAGACCCACAAGCGCTGAGCATCACTGCAATCGAAATAGACACTAAACTTCTTTTAAGCATGACCTTTATATTCCCTTATTTTGCTGAACAACATAGATAGACAGTACAAGAATGAAATATTCTAGCTCCTCACGGTTAGGTATCTTAACTAATATTCATCTAGTTGACTAATTAAATTATAGGGACAAACTAAATACGACCACGTGATAAGAAGTGGCATTATCATTTCGCATGATGGCGGTGACAAAATAATGACGATTTTACGACGCCCGCTTGAGCGCTAAAAACAAGATGGGAGTTGTTTAGATTGATCTACCGTCACCAGTTCGCATGGCTTCAATGGCGAGTTAACGTTGAATATGCCGGATCGATATCGCCTTTCAGTGACCATTCAATGCGTTTAGTTTTATTTGCTCTCCGTCGGGTGAATTGCCTCAATGGATGCTTGAGCGAACAAGCGTCTCTGCAGAATTAATCATCACGCACAGGAAGTTCTTGGGGAGTGCCGGGTGGACGGATCATATAGACAAAGTGGTTATCTTCCCGGATCGGGACAAAACCAAAGCGCCGGTACAGGCTGCTGACTCGGTTGCCCTGTAGGTAGCATAAATGGACAGGGAGGCACTGCTCATCGGCGGGCTGCAATAGCTGCGTCAGGATCTGACTGCCGATCCCGAGACCATGAAATGAAGGCAGTAGGAAGAAGCGGCCGAGATACCAATGTTCGCCATGATGTTCAAATAAGATGCTGCCGGCAGGTTCCTGGTTGACTTCAATGAGAGTCGGTCTGGCTTCATCCCATTCTTGCTGGTGAATGGCTCTTTGGGTCGCCTCATGCCAACCAAAAACAGTGTGTACGGCATCGTATTCAGCACTTTTCTTTAATTGATACAGGAACTCAAAATCCGCAGCCGTGGCATCCCGAGTGGTTAAGGTGAAGGTTCGCTGGGGCAAAGCGGCATGGCTTACTTTTTCCATGGTTTCAGCGCCAGATGGTAGATGTTGAGTTTTTGCGCCGCGTTGCAAACCGCCATTTGATGTTCGACGGATTTAACCCATTTGGCCCCGGCTCGTGTGGCGACCTGGATACTGGCCTGATTGTGCTCCAGGCAGCGAAATTCAACAATCTCGGCGTTGGTTTCCTGAGCCAGGGCCGGAATGAGCGCTGCGAGGATTTTATGGATCACCCCTTTGCCCTGAACCTCGGTACTGAGCCAGTATCCGACTTCGGCAATTTGCGAGCAGGGCGCGATCGATTTAATCCCAAAGACGCCGCAGAATGTTTGTTGGTGGAAAATCGCATACCACCGGGCACCGGGGGCCGGTGCGTCGATTCGGTCCCGGATATATTGCCGGGCGGTGGATACATCTGTGACCTGTTCCACCCAGCCGAGGAAAGTGGCTAACTGGGGGCGGCTGCGTTCGACCGCGTTCAACAGCCCTTCGGCATGGCTGAGGGCTAAAGGGCGTAGCTTGATGGCATCGGTGATCAGGATGTGTTCGCGGTCAAGCCGCGGTGATTGGTGGTGCTTCAGGGAGGGTGAGATCAAAATGATTTCCTTATGCGTTGTATCCGATCGGCATCATGCCGTGTTTAAGCATTGTGATTGGCAGAACTATTAAACGAATACATCCGGATCTCATCACGGGGAAACCAGCCTAATTTTTCGTAGAATCCCTGTGCGTTAATATTGTCTTGGTACACGAATAAATGGGTCTTTGAAATGCCAAGCGATGCCAGTGCATCGACGGATCGGGCAACCAACTGATGGCCGATGTTCTGGCCCCTGTACTCGATGCTCACCGCCAGATGCTGCAAATAGCCGCGGCGGCCGTCTGTGCCGACTAATACCGCACCGATGATTTCATCACCCATGAGTGCGACAAAACTTAGGCCCGGGTTTCTTTGTAAATAGGCTTCGATGTTTGCTTGCGAATCGGTATCGCGCAGCGATAAATTTTCCGTTTGCCGCCAGAGTTCAATCACTGGCTCGTAGTCAGCGATATTCATTTCCCGAATGATGACCATAACAGCCTCCTTTGCTTGCTCAAATGAGCGGTCATTCCAAATCGCGCGCTGTCAGACATCAACCGACGTCATGCCTGACGCGCCATTATTCCTTGATTTTATGGCGTTATATTCCCTTCTTTTCGCGGAGATGACAACTGGCCACGTGATCGAACTGCGGCCATAAATGAGGCGGGCAAGCTTGTGTGACAAGCATTCAGGCTAAAAGATGTGCATATGCTTCAGCAGCCATGACAGGCGTAAATTCGGTAATCGAATAAGACACTGCCCCGCTTTGGATAAATGGGTCGGCGTCTAATATTGTCCTGAGCGCTTGTTCACACTCATGCTGTGAAATGAGAATGCCGCCGGTGCGAGGAACCTTTCTTCCGCCAAAGAGCAGGTTGTTCGATTGATATTCCTTGGCTAAATAGCGTTGATGTTGCGCGGCCAGTTCAGGGGTAATTTTTGCCATATCGGTAAAGCACATATCGACCAGAAACATATTTTCCTTCGCCTTATGATTGAGTTGATTTAAGATTGCTACTTATTTCGTAGCAACTATAGTGCTACCAATTCAGAAGCGCAAGAATGATGACACCTTTACCGAAAAATTCAGTCCGGGGCTCCAGCTCTGGTGTCGCGATTATGGCTGTCTTCGACCTGCTGGGTCGAAAATGGAACATGCGGATTTTGTGGGAGCTTAGAACAACAGCGTATAGTTTTCGTGCGTTGCAGGAGCGCTGCGATGGGATGTCTCCCTCGGTTCTAAACACCCGGATCAAACAGCTCATCGAAGCAAAGCTGGTTGAAAAATCTGCCCAGGGCTATCAGCTCACTGAGTTGGGCGCTGATTTGATGGAGACACTCGATCCTTTAAGAGACTGGGCGGCTCAATGGGAAAGCACACTGGCCAAATAGCCAGTGGTCTGTGGCGAAAGCAGCGATTAGCCGGATGACTTGCTCATTCGTTTTCGCCACCAGGTGAGGACACCTTCAACCAGAACATAAACGACCGATGAGCGGCCATAGTCTTCGAGAGGCCGGTGAAGATCATTTTGATATTTCTCAACGGCGGCCTGGGCGCTGGCTGCATCAATCGGGGCACCGTCAAGTTCAAAGTTCTGTGCCAGCAGTGCCAGTTTGTCTTCTGAAAAGGTCGCGGTATCCATGTTCAGATAGGTAAAGTCGGTCTTTTGATTGTGCGGAAAGGTGAAAAATTGATATCGAGGCATGGTGTATTCCTGCTCTGTTTGGTTCGAGAAATGTTGTGAGCATCTGCTATGGAACCGACGAGTGACCGTTAATTACGCTCGGTTTCATTCGCTGTCCGTTGGGTTAGGTGCTCAATCGATGTTTGATCCAACAAGGGGTGGGGCTGAACGCCGCAGACCAGTACGATGTCCACGGCAGGCAGCGCCGGCATGTTGTCGAGGATGTTCAGATCATCCGTGACACTGAGTCGTCCCATCGCCCCGATCGCCATGCCTTCACGGACAAGGGCGCGTTGGGCGGAAGCCGTATTGCAACAGGCCAGCAGCCGATACGGCGTGCCACGTTTGGTGAGCCCGTTGATGGCCGCCGCGTGATATTTGCAATCGGACTGGAATAAAGCCAAGGGCACGGGCTGGGTGTCATCGAAAGTGAAAGTTTTCCCGGCAATCCAGACGCCCTGATCACTGGCAAGCCAATGGCCTTCTTCGCTATCGGGGGGACGGGTGAGGATTGCTGCGTCGATTTTGCCCTCATCCAGCCAGGCCCTGAGGGTGATGCTGGGTTCGCTGAACACCTGAATTGAGCAGGTCGGATCGGCCTGGCTAAGTACCCGGATGACCTGCGGCAGAATGATGTCGTTGTAATCTTCCGGACAGCCGAGTCGCAGCGGACGCTTCCCTTCATAGCGTTTGACCTGCTTCAAGGCATGATTGTGCATCGCGACGAGCTGCTCGGCATGGGTGCGTAGCGCCAGCCCGGCTTCACTGAGGACCAGGTTGCGGCCCGATTTTTCAAACAAATTGACACTGAGCTCGGCCTCCAGTTTGCGCATCTGGGCACTGAATGCCGATTGGGTCCGGTTAATTTGTTTCGCGGCACGGGTGAAGCTGCCGGTTTCGGCAAATGCGAGAAAACTTCTCAGGGCATCAATATCCATTGCAGGGCTGACCATCCATCGTCGTGATTGATAGGTTCTATTAAAATTATCCGTTTGTTGCTGATAAAACAATCCCTTAAGTTAAAAGCTCATGACACAGAGACGAACGAGGGATCCATGAAACTCTACATTGCTAACCAAAATTATTCCACCTGGTCGTTACGTGCCTGGCTGTTGTTTGCCCAGTACGAGCTGGATGTTGAGGTCGTAAAACTGAAGCTGTTTACGGAAGATTTTTACCAAGCGCTGGAATCTGTAACCCCGACCGCCAAAGTGCCTGCACTGGTCGACGGTGATGTGACGGTGTGGGAATCGCTCGCGATTCTTGAATACGTGAATGAGGCTTATCTTGGTGGCCGGGCCTGGCCGGATTCACTCCAGGAGCGGGCCAAAGCACGGGCGCTGGCGGCAGAAATGCATGGCGGATTTTCGTCCTTACGTAATGAGCTGCCGATGAACTGCCGGGCGCAAAGAAAAGTCGAATTGAGCGAAGGGGCGCTGAAAGATGTCGCAAGAATCGATGCCATTTGGTCACAGCAAATGACGCGTTATGCCGGTGGCTGGCTGTTCGGGGATTGGTCGATAGCCGATGCGATGTTTGCCCCGGTGGCACTGCGAGTCAAAACATACGGGCTGCCGCTGTCGGAGCAGGCCAGCGCGTATCAGCAAAAACTGTTGAACAGTCCGGCGATACAACGCTGGCTCGCTGAAGCCGGTGAAGAGACGGATATTGTCGTCGAAGACGAGGCCGGGGAGCCGGTGTAAAACGCGCGGTACCTACGAAAGTGCTTTAAACAACCGCCATGATCATTCTGATCGCCAGCAGGCTCAGTGCCAGCTTGATCACCATGATCATATGCGGGTTGCCGACGAACTGGCGCAGTCGGGTACCGAGCCAGGAGCCGATGATGGAGCCGGTGACCAGGTAGAGTAATGTCTCCAGATGTTCCGCAAAGGAAAAGCCCAAATAGCCGAACACCAGGATCTTGGCGATGTGGCTGATTGCCATCATCAGGGCGCTGGTGGCAATGATTTGATTCTGATCGGTGAGCCGTTTGGTCAGCACGCTGAGGGCCAGCGGACCAGTAGCGCCAACCATCAAGCCTAAGCCGGTTTGCAGTCCCCCAACCAGATAAAAGTTCTCATAGCGCTTGATCCATTGCGAAAAACGCTCACTCCACAGGCTCAGCAGGATATAGAGGCCGATGGCAACCGGGATCAGGCCGGTCGGCAGATTCGCCAGTAGAAAACCGAACAGCAAAATGCCGACGGCGGAGCCGACGAGAAAGGGCGGCAGCAGTGACCACCGGACATCTTTGATGGAGAACACCATCCGGGAAGCATTGCTCGCCAGCTGGGTGATGCCATGCAATGGAATAATGACGGCCGGATGAAGGAATACCGGCAGGGTGGCGATCAGCAGCATCCCGCCGCCGAATCCCAGAATCCCGGCAACGGTGGAGGTGAGCAGGGCAATCGCCCCCAAGAGCAGATCTGTCGGCAAAGAACCTCCTTGTTCTTTTAAGTTTCAACTTTTTTGGATGTTATCCAGCATGGCACCTTGTGCTTGACGGACTGGCTCAGGTGCCGACGGTTTTATTGGGATTTTGGGGTGCCCAACGCTTTCATATTCTGGCCTAGGGTATCGATATCCATGCCTTGTTGTGCCAGAAGCTTTTCAAATGCCGGCAGCAAGGCGCCGAGGTTTTCTTCCAGCGTATCACGCACGGTATCAACGACTACTTGGGTGCCGCGCTCAATTTCAACATTGATGTGATCACCGACCGCCTTCTGTTCAAACACCGTCATCCGCCGGGTTTCCGGGATCAGCCAGACTTCAAACCAGCCCTCTTGTTTGTTGACCGCGGAGAGGGTCAGGCTGGCACCGTTGAGCGCGATATACCCTTTGGGAAAGACATAGCGTTTCCAGGTGTCGGTGAGTTTCAGGCGCAGGCAGTAATTATCTTCAATTTGCTGAACAGCCAGAATCGGGGTTTTAAAATCAACATGGCCGGAGAGCGGATGGCCGCCAATCTCAGCACCGTCTCTGGCTGCCCGCTCGACATTCACCGTTGTGCCGGGTTCATACTCGCTGAGGGTGGTGATGAGCAGGCTTTGCAGCATGACATCAAATTTGACCTGAACCTCGGAGATGAGCTCGGTGACGGTGAGGCAGACACCGTCAACGGCGACACTGGCACCGATTTCAAGGCCGTCACAAAAGCCGGGCTGAAAATCGATGATAAAGGTGCGAATGCCGCCCTGATCACTGATATGGTTGAGGGTTGCAATGGATTGAACGATTCCGGTAAACATAAGACGTCCTGTATTGCTGACGGCAACCGGTGGTTGCCGTCAGTTGCATGAATCGGGGAAAAGTGCACAAGTGACGGGTGGTGACGGCCAGTCTTGGTTTCTTGGCACACTTCGGTTACTTAGCCGTGAATACCCGTGTCGCGTGCAGGTGGATATTCGGATGCATCGACAGGGTAAAGTTGTGATGCTCAATGATTTTGTCGGCGGTTAAATGCGGCTTGTCATGGGTGGTGTGGGCATCTGCCGGCAGGTGAACGCGATAGCCTTTGGAAGCAGCCTCGAATGCGGTCCGGTCGATACAGAAATCGGAAGAGTAACCGCACAGGGTGAGGGTTTGAATGTCATGCTGATCGAGCAGGGCTTCAAGCTCCGTCTCGAAGAAAGCATTCGGCGCGGTTTTACTGATCCGGATGTCTTCGTCACCGACCATGAGTTCTGCGAAGAGCTGCCAGGGCTGACTACCGTACTCGACCATGCCCGGCATCTGATGTTGGACAAAAATCACGGTGTCACCCGCCGCTTTGGCGTGGGTGATGAGTTTATTGATATTGCTGACGACCACGGTGCTGTTGTACGGCTGTCTTTCGGCGGCAAAAATACCGTTTTGCACGTCAATGACCAGAACTGCTGACTTCATGCGCTTTCCTTGTTCATGCTTCTCTTATGTGATTGAGTCGCGACTGTGTTTTGTCCATGATTTCGGTGGGGATGTGGCCCCAGAGGGTTTGCTCCCGTGTGTGCCAGCCAAGGCGGCGATAGAGCGCTTGCTGATCCGGGGTATGCAGATACAACCGGGAGTATCCTAGTTTCCAGGCGTGGTTTTCTGCAACACGGCATAGGCGTGATGCAATTCCCCGGCCCCGATGCGCAGGTAACACAAACACGCCGGCAAGCCAGGGCGTGAGTTCCTCACGGCCATTCAGATCGCAGACGCGCAGGGCACTGGTGCCCAGGGGGCGGCCCTGTTCATGAGCAACCCATGCCATTGGCAGGCGATCTTTCTGATTGTGGCTCATCAGTTTTCGGTAGCGCTCCTCATAGGTCTCCTCCGGCAGCAGTGTCTGCCAGTGAGCGGAAATCGCCCTTGCCAGTTCAGGGGCGAACTCGGGCACATCAGCCAAAAAATCGATGTGGATCATGTCGGGAGCTTCCCTTGCGTGAATTGATGTGAATAATGGCGAACGGACTGCCGGCCGATGTTCAGAAACATCGGCGATTAGCTGCCAAACAAGGCCGGGTTGAGCCGTTTCGCAGCGACATAGCTGATCAACAAGCAAACACCACCCAGCCCAGAAACAAGGCGGTCGATAAAGATCATGCCACTGAAGGGAGAAGCGTGTCTGGTCGCGATTAGAGTTCAAGCGTGAGCAAGGTATCGCCGTCGTCCAGAGTACCGATTTCACGGAACCCGAACGTCTGATAGACCCGGGACGCCTGGCAGTTGGCAGGTTTGTGCATGGTTCTCAGGCGCTTGCCGCCCAACGCTCTGACTTCATCAACCAAGAGCGCCAATACCCGGCTGCCGTAGCCTTGATTCTGATGTCGCGCATCAATCATGAAGCGGAACAGCCAGAAGAGCTCAAAATCTTCCGGCTCGTCTTCATGGCAAAAGGCGAGCATCCCAATCACTTTTTGATTGAGGCAGATCGCTTTGAGCCGATAGTGGGGCTCGAACTTCGACTGCGCAATCGTGATGGCATTGGATGCCAGGTTTTCTTGTTGTTCGGGCAGTAAAGACAGGCGTATGCAGTCCAGGTAGTTGTGTTGGTCGACTTCTTTCAGCGTAATCCCGTTGGATTGAGGTTCGGTGTTTTGAAGCATCGTCTCTTCCTTTTCTGTGAGCGACTTATCGTCTACTGCCCGCTGCGTTGCATGATGTTCAGGCTTGCACAATGTTTATGCGTGCCCAGTGTTCATACGCGCCTAGTGCTCATGCGTGCCAGTGTTCGGCCAACATGCCATACAGGGCGGAGTCGGATACATGGCCGCCGATAATCCATCGTTGCGGTAAATAGCCTTCTTGGCGAAAGCCCAGTTTTTCCAGTACCCGGGCTGAGCCGCGGTTGTCCGGGTCAATCTCTGCCTCTATCCGGTTCAGGTTCAGGGTGCGAAAGCCGTACTGAAGCAGCTCGGCGGCGGCTTCACCGATCAGTCCTTGTCCCCAGCAGGATTTGGCCAACCCAAAGCCCAGCTCAGCCCGTCTGGATTCCGGATGGCTGTTAAACAGCATACATTTTCCCACCAGCGTCTGGGTCTCTTTCAGATAAACGCCCAGCACCACATGGGCGGGATGGTTCGGATCAAACGCTGCGTTTTCAATAAACTGTGTGGCTTGCGCAAGTGATGACCAGGGTGCGCCATCCCAGTATTTCATCACCTCCGGGTCGGAGAAAATGGCCAGCAGCGGCGCAGCATCGGTCAGCGACAGCGGGCGGAGCACTAAACGTTCGGTTTGCAGTTCAAGCATTTCAAAGTCTCACTGAAGGAAAAAAGTGGGCGCAGGTAGTCCACGAAAATGTGTGAGACGACCAGCGAAAAAATTTATCGAGCACTCACTCATAGAGCGCTAATCCATCGAGTACTTTGAGGGACTGCGTATTCCACCACGCTACCGCCAACACGTCGTCAATGCGACGTGCATAAAAAACAATATGCTATCACGTGCTTATTGGTGGTGCATCCTGTCGGGTGAAAAAAGTGTTACAAGACAAACCGTTGGTTTCGGCCAAAGCTGTTCTCAGGCAAAGCGGCATTGAGGCTGTGTAGGGATGTGTGGGGTTTGCGGAAAAAAGCCGCCGGGTCACGGCGTGGTGACACGGGCGGCAAAGAGTACGACAGGGTTAAGAAAACGTGAGATGCTCCCTCAGCCCGATGGCACGGACCGAGGGCGGGGATCAGGCCGGGATATCTTTGGCCACGGCCCCCAGGGTATCGATGATGATATCGATATGCTCGTTCTCGATGATCAGCGGGGGCGACAGGGCAATGGTATTGCCCATGCTGCGTACCATCACGCCTTGATCGTAACAGCGCTTGAGAATATCAAAGCCAATCGGTTTACCGTCGGCCGGTGCGGCGAACTGTACGGCACCAATCAGGCCGTAGTTGCGAATATCGATGATCGACGGAATATCTTTGAGTGAGTGCAGCCCCTGCTCGAAATACTGGCCAATGTCGCCGCGACCGCGCTCCAGCAGGCCCTCGCGCTGGTAAATATCTAGGGTCGCCAGACCGGCAGCACAAGCAACCGGATGGGCGGAGTAGGTATAGCCATGGAAGAGCTCGACCGCCCCTTCCGGCGCACTGTTGACGATGGTCTGATAGATCTCGTCTTTGGCAAACACCGCCCCCAGGGGTACCACGCCGCTGGTGATCCCTTTGGCAGAGGTGATCAGATCCGGTGTGACATCAAATTCAATCGAGGCAAACGGTGAGCCCAAGCGGCCCCAGCCGGTGATCACTTCATCAAAAATCAGCACCACATCGTGTCGGGTACAGATTTCGCGGATCCGCTGGAGGTAGCCTTTCGGCGGCAGGATCACCCCGCCCGCCCCGGCAATCGGCTCGACGATCACCGCCGCAACACTGTCGGCACCATGGAACTGGATCAACTGCTCCAGTTGCTCGGCTTTGTCGACGCCATGCTCCGGCAGCCCCTTGCTGAAGGCGTTGTTGGCAATATCCAGCGTGTGCGAGAGGTGATCGGTCGGCAGCAGTGGACCAAACCCTTTGCGGTTCGGGGTCAGGCCGCCGACCGAAATGCCGCCAAAGTTCACGCCGTGATAGCCTAGCTCCCGGCCGATCAGTTTGTATTTACCGGCATTGCCTTTGGCTTGCTGGTACGCTAGCGCAATTTTCAGGGCACTTTCGACCGCTTCAGAGCCGGAGCAGGTAAAGAAGACTTTATCGAGCCCGGCCGGGGTGAATTGAACCAGTCGCTCGGCAAATTCAAAGCCGATATCGTGACCGAAATTAAACGGCGAGCTGTAATCGAGCTCGGCGACTTGCCGGGCCATGGCATCCCCGATCTCTTTGCGGCCGTGACCGGCATTGACACACCAGAGCCCGGCGGTTGCGTCGAGCAGTTGTCGGCCCCGATCGGAATAACAATACATGCCCTCGGCGCGGTTGATGATCCGCGGGTTGGCTTTGAAATCTCGGTTTGCGGTGAACGGCATCCAGAATGCATCGTAGCTGACTTTTTTCTCCATGGGCTGGCCTTTTCGCTCGGGTGATGAATATAGAATTCAAGGTTAGCGAGGCGCTCATGCGCGGAAAATCACCGCGGTTAAAAATAAAGGTTGAGGGGGTTCAAACATTCTCCCGGGCAAGCCGGTCCTGAAGGAAATCGACAAAGGCCCGGGAGGCGCTGGACAGGTAGTGGCTGGATTTCCAGCCGAGACCGAGGTGGAGTGGGATCGGTGGATCGAACGGGACGGTGACGAGATCCGGCTCATCACGCAGGATCATCGGCAGGCAGGTACAGATGCCGATTTCTTTGCGAACCAGAGATTTGAGTAATTCGATCAGGTTGGTTTCAAAGCGAATATCCGGGGTGATCTTGTGTTGCTGGCAGTAGCGGCTGACTGATTCCCGCAGGAAATACCCTTCCCGGAACAGCACCAAGGGCTGCTGGCAGAACTGTTCGAGCGTGATGGCGGGCAGGCCGGCAAACGGGTGATCATGGGGGACACAGGCGACAATCTGCTCTTTGAGCAGGGTGGTGTGGCGGAGCTGATCGTGGGGGCGGTCGCAGCGGATCAGTGCCAAATCCAGCAGGCCGTCCAGCAGCATTTTTTCCAGCGTAGCGGTCCCGGCTTCATGAATGTTGATTTGAATCCCGGGGTAGGTTTGTTTGAACAGCGCCAGGGTGTCGGGGAGAAAATAGGAGCCGAGCATCGCTGAAACGCCGAAATTGATCACCCCGCGGGAGAGACCTTTGAGCTCCTGCAGCTCTTGCTGCGCCTGCTCGACATCTTCCAGAATTTTCCGGGCGTGGCGCAGCAGCACCTGGCCGTCGGCGGTCAGGCTCATCTGCCGCTCAGTACGATTGATCAGTTTGAGTGCCAACTGTTGTTCCAGTTTCTGAATACTGATACTCAGGGCCGATTGGGCGATCCCCAATTGGTCGGCGGCCCGGGTAAAGTTGCTGGTTTTCGCAAGGACGGTGAAATAGCGCAGCCGTTTGAGATCCATCAGTGCTCCGGTGTTTCGATTACTTTCATCTATTCAATATATGGAAACTATCATTACCATATATTGTTGATATTTCCAGCGTCTTGTTATTATTTTGTTAGTTCGCGGCGTTCCCATATGGCAACCAGAATACTACCGATGCCCGACGGGTCTCCGATTACCATGAAGTCAGTTCACTATATCAGGCGGATGCGCCTGAACGAGAGACAAGGAAGCAACAATGAATATCGCCCCAGCGTTACATGAGGACCCGACTCGTGATCCCGGTTTTTCGGTTACTCCTTTTCCGGCCAATCCACGCCTGCAGGTAGTGACGTTGACGCAGGAGACCCTGGCCCGGTTTGCCGACCTAACCGCCAACTGGAACTTGCAGTCGATTGAGTACAAGCCATTCTTGCGCTTTGCCACCGCGGATGCGCTGGATAAAGCCTGCAACTATGCGTTGGGTAAGCTGCTGGTAGGGATCATGGAAAACCGCGATACCGGTGCGTTTCTGCTCCAGGCCGATGAGCAGGCCCAGGCCGGGTTTGAAGACAGCGACGCGCAGCGCAATTTTTTCGTCAAGCTCTCCACCGCGGTTTCTCACCTGATCGGTTTGCCGAACTTTGATGCCATGTACGGCAAGTACTATGCCCGTTTTACGGTGCGTAATGAAGACGACAGTGACAGCTATTTGCGCCAGGCCCATCGTCGGATGGAACTGCATAACGACGGTACTTATGTGAATGAGCGGACCGATTTTGTTCTGATGATGAAGATGGATGAGCAGAACATGGAGATGGGCGATTCCCTGCTGCTGCATGTGGATGACTGGCAGGATCTGGAGCGTTTCTACCACCACCCGATGGCCAAGCAGAACATCGTCTGGAGCGCGCCGCCGAGCAAAAATGTCGGCTATGCCATCGAACACCCGGTGTTCTTTGAAGAAGACAAGAACGGCAAGCCGCATATGCTGTTTATCGACCAGTTCGCCCAGCCGCAAAACATGCAGCAGGGCCTGTATCTGCACCAGATGAGTGAATCGCTGGAAAGTGACACCAATTGTTTCAATGTCCGGGTTAAAACCGGCGCCATGCTGGTGGTTCAGAACCACTGCTGGCTCCATGGCCGCGATAAGTTTGTCGCCCATCCGGGCCTGAAGCGTGAGCTGCTGCGCCAGCGTGGCCATTTTACCCGTTAAGTCAGTTCTTATTACCAGTTACTGACTACGATTAGTATCCGTAACGATAGGAACCATGCGCTCACCGCAGTGATTGCGGCGAGCGCATTTTTACCTGCGGGGGATCATCGGGGTGCCGACCTCGGGGAAAATTGTGATGGAGCAGCCACACCCGCTGAGTGGGGTGGCTATTGATCACGATAACAATCACGCAGGGTTTTGATGAATAGCGAGCGCACTTTATTCACCGTGCTGGTCTTTTTGGTGATAGCCATGATCTCTAAGGTATACAGCCGCCGATCCTGGGCAATAGCCTTGAGCTCCCCGCGATCAACATAAGGCTGGGCATAATGCGCGGGCAGAAAGCCGATGAATTTGCCCGAGAGCAGCAGCGCCAGGCGGGATTCGTAATTATAGGCGGTGGCCTTGAGGTTCATATTCGCCAGATGACCGTGAATAATTTCCTGGGTTTTCATGCCGGCATAGACTGCCGGAAACCCGTCAATGATCTCATCACTCAGCTCGTCTTCTGACAGGGTAAACAGCGGATTGTCCGGGCTGCAATACAGAAAGCAATGGTCGGCATAGATGTGCTGATATTCCAGCCCTTCCAGGGTGCGGTGGAAGGGAATAAAGCCGACATCAGCTTCCTCATTCATCACCTGGCGTTCAATTTCGGTCATCCGGGCGACTTCTGAGGTCAGATATACCTCAGGTGCCAGTTTGGCAAAACGCTGGAAGACTTTGGGGATCCGCGCCCGGCTGTCGAGGCTGATGGTATCGCTGAACAGCACGGTCAGATGACCGGCAGGCTGAGCGTCAAGATCGTTGATGGTGTTGCGGAAATCTTCCAGCTCGCCGAGCAGTTTGATGGTGGCGTCGTAGACCACAGAACCTTCTTCGGTGAGGGCGAACCCGGCCCGGCCGCGACGACACAGGATGAGGTTGAGCCTGGATTCCAGATTGGAAATATGAATGCTGATGGTGGAGCGGCTGATGTTCAACTCGGTTTCGGCCGCGGAGAACCCGCCACAGTCAACCACGGTTTTAAAGATTTTCAGTTGCTTGATTTCGTAATCCCCGATCTGTCCGATCGGCGGGGAGGCTCTTGTCATTGTTTTACGCCTTTAAAACTTAAGGTTTACTCGTCGTGATTTACCCATTGAACCGGGGTGATAATATGCGCAACAAGCATTATGAATTGATTTGAAGTGTGTTTCTATGAACCCGTAATGGGTTCTGTGCTGCAAGTGGTGAATCTATGGAAAAATTACGTCTGGCTTTGTCTGCCGGTTATATCAACGGGCAGTGGATTGCTGCCGAAAATGGGGCAACCGTCCCGGTTATGAACCCGGCCACCGGGGAGGTGATCACCCATGTGCCGGACATGGGTCCCCGCGAAGCGGAAGCGGCGGTTGTGGCGGCTGATGCAGCGTTTCAAAGCTGGCGTAAAACGACGGCCAAACACCGGGCCGGATTGCTGAGAGCCTGGTTTGATTTAATGGTTGAACAAGCTGATGAACTGGCGCGGCTGTTGACGTCCGAGCAGGGCAAGCCGTACAAGGAAGCTTACGGCGAAGTGCTTTATGGCGCATCTTTCATTGAATGGTTTGCCGAAGAAGCCAAACGAACCTACGGCGATCATATTCCTTCAGCGATGCCGGGCACCCGTTACCTGACCCTGAAGCAACCGATTGGGGTGGTCACTGCCATTACCCCGTGGAACTTCCCGATAGCGATGATCACCCGAAAAGTCGCGCCAGCTCTGGCAGCGGGGTGCACCGTGGTGGTGAAACCGGGAGAAGATACCCCTCTGTGCGCCCTGGCGATAGCCAAGCTGGCAGAGCTGGCCGGGATCCCGGCTGGGGTGATCAACGTGGTGACGACCGCACACCCAGCACCCGTTGGCGAAGTGCTCTGTACCCATCCCCTGGTACGAAAAGTCTCTTTCACCGGTTCGACGCCGGTCGGAAAACACATCTTGCGTCAGGCCGCCGAGACGGTGAAGAAAGTGTCGATGGAGCTGGGCGGCAACGCGCCGTTTATGGTGTTTGATGATGCCGACCTCGACAAAGCAGTGCAGGGTGCGCTGATCTCCAAATACCGCAATGCCGGGCAAACCTGTGTGTGTACCAACCGCTTGTATGTGCACGAGGCCGTGTACGATCAGTTCATGACCCGTTACATCGAGGCGGTGAGCCAGTTAAAAGTGGGAGATGGTCTGGCGGAAGGCACGGATATCGGTCCGTTGATTAACGCAAAAGCGGTTGCCAAAGTTGATGACTTGGTCGTTGAAGCCGTGCGCCAGGGTGCGACCCTGGTCCTGGGGGGCGCTGTGTCCAACCTCGGTCCGCAATTCTATCAGCCAACGATTCTGACCGATGTCACCGAACAGATGGCCATTGCACATCAGGAGCTGTTCGGGCCGGTCACTACGGTATTTAGGTTTAACGATGAAGCAGATGTGGTTCGCCGCGCAAATGATACGCCTTTTGGGCTGGCGGCCTATTTCTATACCCGTGACCACAGCCGGATCTGGAGGGTCAGCGAAGCGCTTGAATACGGGATGGTCGGGATCAACGAAGGCATTATTTCAACCGAAGTGGCGCCGTTTGGTGGCGTGAAGGAGTCCGGATGTGGCCGTGAAGGTTCAAAGTACGGCATTGAAGATTATCTGGAAATAAAATATCTCTGCTTAGGGATCGACCCATAATTCCGAATCGCGCTTCTGCTTTTTCTCTAGAGCTTGTGTTGCGATATGCCTCATTCCTTTTTTGTCGTGACGTCTTTGGCAATGCCTTCAAGGTATTGCCTTTTTTCTGGGGCTCAGCAAGGGTTAAAACCAAAAGCCATTTTTCCCGATCTGCGATGGGATGCAGGCAACATAATGAAGTGTTCAAACAAGGTTTTAGCTGAGATTTGTGATCCCAAAGCAGGGCGGATCCGGCTGGCTCTGGCAAGATGATTGGATTCATCCTGAGCGCGAATGAGGGCCTTGCATGCAACAAATCGGAACAGATCTTTGGGTACATGAAGATGCCATGTCGTTAGTCGGGGTCCGGCTGGGTTTGCGGATGACCGTCGTGAAACTGGCCGATGGCGGGGTGTGGATTCACTCTCCGACGGCGTTGTCGTCGCAACTCAAAGCTGAGGTGGATGCCATTGGTCCCGTGACCGCGATTGTCGCCGCCAGCAACAACCATAGCCTGTGGCTACAGGATTGGTGCGAAGCTTATCCGGAAGCGGAGGCTTATGTCAGTGCCGGGATCCCGCGCAGCGTCCCGCTGTCAAACTACCATATTCTGCAACCCGGGTTGGACAATCCGTGGCCGGAGGATTTTACCTGGGCAACTATGCCGGGCGTGCCTGTATTCAACGAAACGGTTTTCTTCCATGACAAAACTCAGTCGCTGATCGTGACCGACCTGATCCAGAATCATCCCGAAACGACGCCTTCCGGCTTTGCCGGGATCATGAGCAAATATGTGTTTCAGCCAATCGGGTTTAAAGGGATTTGTGTCGCGCCCCCGTTGAAATGGGGGATCATCCGCAAAGACAAATCCGGATTTGCCGATTTTATCCGTACGGTGTCCGGTTGGGACTTTACCCGCATTATTGTCACCCACGGCGATATCATTGAAGAGAACGCCAAGTCTGTGTTCACCAATCTTTGCCAGCGGTTCACTCGCTGACAGAGTTTGGATTGGGCTCTTTTCGAATATCCGCATGCCAGCCACTGGCGATAAAATCAATTAATTGCCGGACCACCGGCAATTGATAACTGCGCGACAGGTAGACCGCCCATAAAGTGCTGCCGGGGACGTGATACTCGGGCAGCAGTCCAATGAGTTTGCCCTGACGGATCCACGGATTGGCCATATCGCAGGGCAGGCGGGCGACCCCTTTCCCCTTGAGCGCGGCTTGAGTCAGGGTGCCGACATCATTGGCTCTGAGGTTGCCGGTGACCGCAACCGTCTGGGGGTGATTATCCCGGATAAAGGTCCATCGCGATGCTTTGAGATGAACGAAACAGTTGTGTTGGCTTAAATCTGAGGGTGACTCTGGAGCCGGATATTGCTGCAGATATTCGGGTGAGGCGCACACCACGGAATCAATGTGCATCAGTCGGCGGGCAATGAGGTTGTCATCAGGCTGGTCGGTATAACGCAGCGCAATATCCACCCGCTCATCCACCAGTTGGGAAAAATGATCCGAGGCCAGGATCTCAATGGTGACATCCGGGTGTTGATCGGTAAATCGGGTCACGACATCCAGCAACAGGTGCTGAGCCAGGCCGATGGGAGAGGCAATCCGGATAGTGCCGGACAACTGCTGGCTCCGGCTGAGCGCCGAGACTTCCAGCGCTGCAGTTTCGTCCAGGATACGTTCACAGTGGATCAGGGCTTCTTCCCCTGCACTGGTCAGGCTGACTTTGCGGGTGGTGCGATGCAGCAGGCGCTGTTGCAGCCAGGATTCAACTTCCTGGACATGTCGTGAAACCTGTAACCGGCTCAGCGCCAGATGATCAGCAGCCTTCGTAAAGCTCCCGGTTTCAGCCACCTCAATGAAACTGCGGATTGCGGTGAGTTTGTCCATCTCGTTCACTATTTGTATCTCAGGTTGATACAATCTACATCATATCTGCATATTTATCGCCCCGTGATGAGCAATTAGACTGCAAGGGTAGTCAATTGAAACGGAAATATCGGGAGAAAATGATGCAAAAGACAATCGATGCAAACCAAAGCCAGCAAACGAATCAAAGCCAGAAAGTTGCCGTTCTCGGTGCTTCCGGCTGGATTGGTAGTCATCTTGTGAATGAAGCCGTGTCCCGCGGGCACGAGGTAATCGCACTGGTGCGAGATGCTGAAAAATTCTCCACCGCAGGTGTTCAAGTACGCCAGTTCGATTTGCTGGATACCCAGGCGGATTTAGCTACCGCGGTACAAGGAGCGGATGTAGTGATTGCCGCGGTGGGTGGCCGTGCTGCCGGGAATCATGAGCTGGTTGCGCAAACGGCGCAGCGCCTGCTGACGACGTTGCCGGAAACGGGCGTGTCACGTCTGCTCTGGGTCGGTGGCGCGGGCTCGCTTGAAGTGGCGCCGGGCGTGACTTTGCTGAGTGGGCCTGAGTTTCCGGATGCGTATCGTGCGGAAGCCCAAGCGCAGGGCGAAGCGCTCGCGGTGTTTCGTCAGAGCGACAGCCCGATCGCCTGGACCTTTGTCAGCCCGGCTGCCGAAATCTTCCCGGGGGAACAACAAGCGCCGTATCGGGTGGGCGGCGAGCAATTGTTGACCGATGCCGACGGCAACAGTCGGATTTCGGTCAGTGATTATGCGGTTGCCATGGTTGATGAGCTGGAAGCTGAACAGTATCCGAACCAGCGTATTGGCGTGGCGTACTAACAGCGTGACCCCGGTCTTGCATGAGGTCGAGGTTGGTGGCTCGCTGCAGGTTGCGGCAAAAAAACGGACAGTGGTCACCCACTGTCCGTTTTTCTTTTTGGTTCAATCAGTTCGGGAATGGTGTCTACACCAATCCCAGCGTATGATTGATCTGCTCGATTTCATCGCGCCAGACTTGCTGAAGCTTGGGCTTCTGATGCTTAGCCTTGCGGGCCCGATCCTCGGTCAGCCAGGTTTCCAGCGTTACCAGCCGTTCAAGCAGCCGTTCGTCCTCGCGGATGACTGCCGCGCCGCCTGAAACTGGTCTCGATTCCCCGAAATCAGGGGCGGGGCGGACCGCATCGTCAGCGCCCGGTATTGCATTGTGGCCGGCGAGGCGCTCGTACAGTGGCACTAAATCGTGCCACTCTTCCAGCTTACCGTCATGTACCAGCCAGAACCGGTTGCAACTCTGCTCGATCAGGGCGCGATCGTGGCTGACCAACAGGCAGCCGCCCGCAAAAGTTTGCAGGGTTTCAGCCAGCTCTTCTTTGCCTTCCAAATCCAGGTGGTTGGTTGGCTCATCCAGAAACAGCAGGTGGTATTTCGCCAGGGTTAAGCCGACAAACAGCAGCCGGGAGCGCTCGCCGCCACTGAGGGTGGCAACCTGCTCCTGATGGCGGATATACGCAAAACCGGCGCTGATTAGCGCCATTTTTCGCAACTCATCGGTCAGCGGTGCGAACGGCCGCAGCGCATCCAGCAGGGTGTCCTGATCCTGTAGCTGCGCCAGGCGCTGGTCGTAGTAACCCAGCCTGAGCTGCGGATGGAAAGCCAGCTCAGGCGTTTGAATACGGCCTTTGCTGTCAGCCGTATCGGCGATAAGGTCCTGATAACGTTGCCACAGCAGGCGCAGCAGGGAAGACTTCCCGGCACCGTTACGGCCAAGAATCGCGACCCGATCCCCGCTTTTGAGCTGCTGGCTGATCACCTCAAACAGCGGTTCAGCCTCCGGGGCCGGCCGTACTTCAAGCGCTGTCATACTCAACAGGCGGTTCGCGGGCAGCGATTCCCCTTTCAGGGTCAGTTGCCATGGCGTCCCGGGCGTCAGCTGGGTTTGGCTGTCTTTCAGTCGGTCGACCCGTTTGTCCATCTGTTTGGCTTTGCGGGCCAGATCTTCGTTGTCGTAGACCTTGCCCCAGGTAGCCAACCGCTTGGCGCTTTTCTCCAGCCGGTTGATCTCCTTTTGCTCTGACAAGTGACGGTGTTCATCAGCCCGATCCTGCTCGGCAAGGGCTTGCCGGGCTTGCGAGCAAGGCAGACGGAAGAGCTGCAGCTGCTTGTCGCGCATGATCCAGGTGCAGTTGGTCACCCGGTCGAGCAGATACTGATCGTGGGAGACCAATACGAAGCTGCTTTTCCAGTGGATCAGGAATGTTTCCAGCCACAGCAGGGTCGGCAGATCCATATGGTTACTCGGCTCGTCGAGCAACAACAGATCCGGCTGGCGGATCAATGCCCGGGCTAACAGCAAACGGGTATGCTGGCCGCCGCTCAGGGTACCGGCGGTGAGCGACCAGTCCTGCTCGGTAAAGCCCATGTCTGCCAGCAGCACTTCTGCGCGCCAGCGCTCTGCCAGTCGCTCAGCAGGCGGCAAACGGTCAATCACCGCATCCAGCATCGTGACCTGATTCAACTCGGTAGGCAGGTGCTGCTCAACCCGTTCAATCAGGCAGTGGCCGGCACGGATTAGTTGACCGTGAAACTCACCGATGGTGCCATCCAGCAGTTTCAGCAGGGTACTTTTGCCGCAGCCGTTGTGGCCGATGAGGCCAATCCGATCGCCTTGATTTAGGGTGAAAGAAACCGCTTCAAGGAGAGAACCTGAAGTGACGTGATAAGAAATCGATTGTGCAGTTAGTAAAGTGCTCATGGCTTACTCAAGAATTGCGGGCACAGCGTTTCGGCTCAAAACATGAGAAGAAAAACCTGCGCCATCGTCAAACAAAGCTGACGACAACCCGGTAAGCGTGAGTGAAGATTACGCGTTGATGTTGATGGCTTCGCTCAAGCTTTGGTTATCGCAGCACGATATCGCAAAAACTTGAGTGGTTTCGAATACCAAAGAATTGTGCGAGATGGATTGCACACAAGATCATAAGTTTACCTCCTTTATTTTGTCAGTTAATCAATGTGTTGCATTGTAGGCGGGAATGAGAAAACTAACAACTGATTAACAGCGTGAGTTCGGCAATTGCGAGATAACCGTCATTTGTTGCTGAGAAGATTCGGGATTCGCCTGTTGCGGCGTTCTCAGGTTGGGTTTAGGGTAAACGGCGGTTTTCGGGGAGTAACAGATTGAATAACTTTGACTATAACCTGCTGCGGGTGCTGGAAGTGTTGCTTGAGGAGCAGAGCGTGACTGCGGCGGCAGCGCGGCTGCACCTGAGCCAGTCGGCGGTGAGCAAGCAACTGGCCAAACTGCGGGAGACCTTCAGCGATCCTTTGTTTGAGCGAACGGCACATGGCTTGCGGGCGACGCCGCGGGCCAAAGCGCTGGCACCGCAGTTGCGGGTGCTGTTGCAGCAGCTGGAACAGTTTACCCGGCCGAATGCGTTCGATCCGGCGCTCAGCCGCCGTGAGTTCCGGATTGATATGGTCGAGGCGGCGTACTCACTGACCTACCCCTGCTTTATGCCGGAACTCCTGGCGCAGGCCCCCAATCTTCGGCTCAGCAGTCAGATTTGGAGCCAGGACAGTCTGGAGAAGCTGCTTCGCTGCGACATTGATATGGCGATTTGTATTCGGGAGTGGGATGAGCGCTCACCGCTGCATGTCAGTCAGATCCCGCCGGAGCTCAATTATGTGGCACTGGTGCGGGATCATCCGATTTGCATCATGCGGGCGGATCATCCGCTATTTGAGGAGCCCTGGGGGCTTGAGACGTTTCTGAACTATCGCCATTTGCAGGTCAGCTTTGGCGGCGTCGAGCACTGGTTGCTGGACGACGTCCTGGCGCGCGAAAAACGTCAGCGGGATATTGCGGTGAATATGGCCGAATTTCACAGTGCGCTGCGGTTATGTGAAAGCAGCGATCTGATCATGAGCGCTCCGGCCAAATATGCCGCGACCATGATGGGGGATTTCAACGTGCGGAGCCTAGACGTCCCGGTTGACCTGGTCCCCGGGGCTTATGTGCTGATGTGGCACCAGCATTATGATTTGGACCCGAGCCACCGCTGGCTGCGCTCCCTGATGATCGATCAGGTCCATGCCCGGTACCCGGCGTAACTGGGGGGCACGGTGATAACGCGATGGTTTGCCCGCCTGTGTGCGTTAGCTGAGTTGGCTTATCGGTGCCTAAACGGCAGTGACCGTGATCGGGAAAGATTTGTCGGGGGTCAGGAGCGGCATCGCCGACGTGATATTGCCTTCCAGCCATTGCCAGGCATCTTTGGGATGAATCAGCGCCGGCATTCGGTCGTGGTATGGGCGACAGGTCTCATCCGGAGAGGTCGTCAACGTGACCAGCTCCGGCGTATCGCCGGGAAACCAGATCCCTGCCATATAAAACGGACGGTTCTCGGCATGGCCGAACAGGTATTTCTGTTTGCGCGGGCCGCCTTCTTCATGCCATTCATACCAGCCGCTGCACGGGATTAGGCAGCGATGGTTTTGCATCGCATGGTGAAACAGTTTCTTCTCATTCACGGTTTCGGCCCGGGCATTGATGATCTGTTTTTTCGCCCAGTCCGGTTTGATCCCCCAGCTCGCCTCTTGCTGTGCCAGTTGGCCCTGCTGATAAATAATGGTGGCGATTTGCTGGCTGGGGCGAATATCCGGGCTGGCTTGGGCACTGAAGGCACAGCCAATGTCGTCACGGACCATTTGATTGAAGGTATCGCCGGAAATACTGAATCGTCCACACATGGGGCGTTCCTCCTGGCTTGAATCGGTACGGCTGATCGCCGGTGAAAGTGCCGGGACAATCTTGCGCCAATATCAGCTATTTCAGTATGGGCACAGGCGGGAGCTGTGTAAAATTCGCGCGATCCCAGGCCCGCAGGCTCGGTGGCTTGCACAATTGCCAAGCCTGTGGCACGAAGGCAATTGTCTGGGTTGCATTGAGCCTATATGCTTGATTGGTAGCATCAATATCTGACTTGAAGGACTTTCCATGCAAGAGAATGAACTCCAGAGTGCCGTGAGTGAGCTGCTGGCCAGCGATCTCGACCCGACCACCCAGCAAGCGGTGATAGAACAATTTGAACAGGAAAAGTCGCCCACTGAGCTTGCTTTGTTGCTGGAGTCCTTGCCGCAGGAAGATCGTCTGGAAACCTGGAAACAGATTTCCGATGCGATGAAAGCGACGGTGCTGGTGGAAATGCGCCTTGATGCCAGCAAGACGATCATCGATTCGTTAGACGAGCCGAGCCTGTTAGCGCTCTTTACCGGCATTGATGCCGATACCTTGCTGGAGTTGCAGGACAATCTGCCGGATCACCTGATGGAAGAAGTGATCAAGCGGATGGACGAGGAACAACAGCAACGCTTCTCCACCGCGCAGCAATTCTCGGATGACGAAGTGGGTCACTGGTGTGATCACCAACCGCTGGTGGTGCCGGCGAAAACCAAGATTAAAGTGGTCCAGCGGCTGGTCCGGCGCATGATGCCGGCGCACAGTAATGCGATTTTCCTGGTGGATCAGCGCGGGAACTGGGAAGGTGCGGTGCGGTTCAACAAGTTGATTGGCGCTGATCCCCTGTTGCGGGTCTCAGAGCTGGCAGAGCCTGAGTTTCCGACCCTGAATGCTAAAGAGGATGTGTATGTCGCGGCAAATAAGGTGGCCAGTAGTGCGGAGTCGGCCCTGCCGGTGATCAGTGACGGGGGGATGCTGATTGGTCGCCTGGATATCGGCAGCGCCTATGAATTGCAGGCCGAACGGGCCGAGTCGCAAATCATGGCCACCGCGGGTCTGGATGAGGATGAAGATCTGTTCTCCAGCGTGCGCAGGAGTGCCAAGAACCGGGCTATCTGGCTGGGGATCAACCTGCTGACGGCTTTCCTGGCATCCTGGTTTATCGGTTTGTTTGAAGCCACGCTGCAACAGGTGGTGGCGCTGGCCGTCCTGATGCCGATTGTTGCCTCAATGGGCGGGATTGCAGGCAGCCAGACCCTGACGCTGATTGTGCGCGGTCTGGCCCTCGGGCAGATTTCACGGGCTAACCTCAAGCCGCTGCTGAGTAAAGAGATGAAGGTCGGCGCGCTGAACGGGGTGCTGTGGGCGATTATCATTGGTCTGGTGGCAGGATTCTGGTTTGACAGCCTGATGCTCGGCGGGGTAATTGGCATGGCAATTATTGCCAATATTATCTCTGCCGCGCTGGCCGGGGTGTTCGTGCCGGTGCTGCTGGATAAGCTGAAAATTGACCCGGCGCTGTCCGGCTCGGTGATCCTGACTACGGTGACTGATATTATCGGCTTTGTGGCCTTCCTTGGTCTGGGAACCTTGCTGCTGATCTAGGGGCGAGCCAGACAAGCCGACAAACATTCGTTCCAAGAGGTGGCCTGATGCCACCTCTTGTCGTTTTACTGCTCTTCCTGTGTTTTAAAGCATCTCGATGCTGATCTCATCGAAGCGATAGACCTTGCCGCCAAACTCGTCCCTAAAGCTGTTGGCATCGGCTTCACGGCTGAAGCTGGCCAGGGTTTTACCCATCGCGCCTTTTTGCTCTGATCCGATGACATACCAGGCCTCACGGGCATTCATGAAATATTCGTCCTGTGGTTTTTGCCACGGGGTTTTGCTCATGTCATGGACATAGATTTCTTGCACCTGGCGCTGGTTATCCGGTTGCAAAATATAGCTGAACAAGTCCCGGGTGGAGCAGAACTTATTCACCGATGTGGCGGATTTACTGTAGTTTTCGCCTTTCGGACCGGGAAAGCGGCTGATGATCATCCCGCACAGGTGGCATTCATCGGCCTGCTCGATGGCCGCGGCCTGACGCACCATGGCTTGTTGTTCGGTGTTCTGATCACTGCAAGCAACGCCCAGGCTCAGGAGAAGCGCCATGGCGAGGGACTGGAGAGAAAACAGAGATTGGAGAGAAAACAAAGTACGCATAAGTCATCCTTAGTCGTTGGCCTAACCAGGCCAGTCAGCATTTAGAGTTTTTTGTGATGGAAGATCAGCGCCGCCAGCGCCAGCGGCGCCAGGATCCAGCCAAGCATGATGAGAAGGAGCTGGGTCAGGGACTGGCTTTGATCGAGGGCGACAGCCAGCACGCCGTTGACATCTCCGGTATCCAGCGCGCTCAGATTGATCAGCCGGAACAGGTCAGCCGGGTTGAACCACATCAGTTGCGTCAGGAACGATTGGCTGAGACCTTCTTCAATGCCGATGAGTAGTGCCAGTAGCGCCAGGTCAAACACCAACACAAAGAAGAACCACAGCAGCAGGGCGATCCCCGCCGCTTTCGATTTTTCAGACACCGACAGGCTGATCACATACGCGATGGCGATGAAACACAGGCCCAGCAATATCGCGGAGAGGATAAACAAGCCAAACGCCGGCAACACCTCGCTGGCACCGGTCTGAAGAGTCATCAGGATGGCGGCACTGCCAAAACCCAGGCTGGTTGCCAGTCCGATTATGGTGCCCTGGCCGAGGAACTTGCCGAGCAGGAGTTGCCGGTGACTGAGGGGATAGGTCATCAGAAGCAGCAGGGTGCCGGACTCCTGCTCGCCGACGAAGCTGTCGTAGCTCAGCAGCAGGGCAATCAGCGGGATCAGAAATACCGCCAGGCTGGATAAGCTGGCGATGGTGGACGAGAGCGAGGCAACGCCAAGCTGACCGGACGCGGCGGAGCCGTAGTAGCTGAGTCCGAGCGACAGGACGGCAAAGATGAAGGTGATCGAGAGCAGCCAGCGGTTGCGCAAACCATCCTGAAATTCTTTGAGGGCAACGGCAAATAGGGCGTTCATGAGGCAACCTCCGGTGGGGTCAGCGGACGGCCAGCAGTGTCTGGCTGCGGGGCTGAAGACGCGACGGCATGTTGAAGCGGCGTGTCGTTCTGGTTGAGGTAATACTGATAGAGCTGCTCCAGGCTGGGGGGCTCTAAGTGGAGATCCTGCAGTTGCGGATCGCCCAGCAGCTGGCGGAGCACGGTGATTTTTTGTGCTTCAGGGATCTGTAACTGCTCTGGGCCCGTTTGCCATTGGGCAAGTTCGGGGGCGTTGGTGAGGATTGCAGCCAGAGCGGGGACACGCAGAGTCGCCGGGAGGTTCGCAGCCTCACGCAATTGAGCCAGGGTACCGATGGCTTTTTGTCGTCCGCCGGCCAGGATCATCGCCCGATCGATATGCTGCTCAACGCCGGGCAGGACATGGGAGCAGAGAATCACGCTGGTCCCGTTGGACTTGAGCTGATCGACCCGCTGGTAAAAGTCCTGGGTAGCGATGGGATCCAGCCCGACGGTCGGCTCATCAAGCAACAGCAGTTTCGGATCGCCGAGAAAAGCCTGTGCCAGCCCGAGCCGCTGACGCATGCCTTTGGAGTAGTGCTTGACTTGCCGCTTCAGGGCATGGGTGAGACCGACCTGCGCCAGCAGAGCCAGGACATCTTTTTTGCCCACTTGCTTGAGCCGGGCAAAGTAAGTGAGCACTTCCAGGCCGGTCAACTGATCATAGAAACTGACATTCTCCGGCAGGTAGCCGATTTGTCGGCGGCTTTGCCAGGCCTGTCGCGATTGCGGGTCGACGCCGAAAATACGCACGGTCCCGCTGCTGGCCGGGATCACGCCCAGCACGATTTTCATGAGGGTGGTTTTACCGGCCCCGTTATGGCCGAACAGGCCCAGGACTTCTCCGGCTTGCAGCTCAAGGTCAACGGCTTGCAGCGCGTCAAACTGTTGATAGCGTTTGCCCGTCTGGCTGAGTGAAATAATCGGTGTGGTTGCGGTCATAGGATTACCCCGATGTCGGCTGCGTCGCCGGTTGTCGCTGTGTATGGGCCGATGCTGGCTGTGTTTGGGTGAAAGGGCGCATCAGCGGAAAGCTGTCTTTGACTCCGGCAGGCTTGAGTACCGGGAACTGTTTCTGGATCCAACGCAGCATCAGGATGGCCGGACTGTCGAGCAGCACCTTGGCTTCCGGATACTGCCAGACCAGCTTGTCGATGCCGTCATTGGGCTCGAACGGTGTGTCTCCGCGACCATCATGGTTGAGATCCCAGCCGAGATAGTTGCTCCAGAAATTGCCGATGCCGTCCTGGCTCCACTCCTGCTTCCTGTTAGAGACATATTTCACCTGAACCGGGTTGTTGAGAAAGGTGTTACCAAACACTTTGACATTTTCCGAACCGGCGGTGAGGTGGATGCCGATCTCTGCGGTGTCGATGGTGTTGTAACTGAAGGTGTTGTAGCCCGAGTTGTACACGAACAACCCTTTGCCTTCCCGGCCGTTGACCTTGTGCTCCGGCTTGGTCCAGACGTTTTGAATCCGGTTGTGGCTGATCGTCGAGTAGGTAATGAAATTCATCAGAAAACCGTAATCCTCGCTGTCACGGGTTTCGTTGCCGACCACGGTCAGCTGGCGGGAGCTCATCAGGGCATACCCGGCCCGGGTGCGGTAAGCCAGATTGTTCTCAACCCGGTTACTGTGGGAGTACATGTAGTGAATGCCGTAGCGAAGGTCATGCATCGTATTGTTTTTCAATACATTGTTCTGGCTGGCAATGATGTAGAGGCCATCACGGGTATGGCTGACAATATTGTTGCTCACTTCGGCGTGCTGCACTTGGGACAATTGGATCCCGTTGCCGCGATCGGCTGAGCGCAGCTGCGGGTTGCCGGTGACGGTATTGCCTTCGACCTGGAGGTGCTGGCCGCCCTGGAGCCAGATCCCGAAGCCGTCTCCCTTGAGGGTATTGTTGCGGATCACCAGATGGCTGGCCGCTTGGTCAGCATAAATGCCGGCATGCTGCGCAGTCAGATCGCCCCCCCAGTTGGTGATGGTCAGATCTTCAATTTGAATATGCTCGCTTTGCAGCTGCAAGGCGTGCCCTTGTCCGCCAGCATTGATTGCCGCGCCCGGCGTGCCTTGCAGGGTCACGGCGTGGCGGATGACAAAGTTACCGGGATATTCACCGGCAGCCAGGGTGATCACATCGCCATCGGCTGCGGTGTCGAGGATCTGCTGCAGGTTATCGGTCACCGAGACCCGAATCGTCTCGGCCAGCGCAATCGGCTGGAGACACAGCAGCATCAGCAAAGCTGTTATCGTTTTGATCATCACTGTCTCTTTGGTCGTGATTTGGGTCCGCAAGATATCGTTTATTAGGCCGATGAAGCGCCATCACTGAGTGATGGCGCTTGGCTGCGAGCGCCTTGTTGTGGGCGCTTGGTGACGGGGCCTAGGCCTCAACCAGCATCCGGCCGCGCATCTCCATGTGCAGGGCATGGCAGAACCAGTTGCAGTAGTACCATTGCACGCCCGGCTTATCGGCGATGAAGGTGATCGATGCGGTGGCCTGCGGCCCGATCTCCATCTGGACCCCGTGGTTGGTCATACAGAAGCCGTGGGTAACGTCTTCGACCATGTCCAGGTTGGTGACCACCATGGTGACTTCATCCCCGAGCTTGACCTTGAATTCGGTCAGGCCGAAGTTAGGCGCAACGGAGGTCATGTAGACTCGTACCTTGTTGCCATCGCGGATCACCTTGTTCTGGGTCATCACGTCCACGCCGTCTTTTTTCGCCATCGCCAGGGTTTCGGCGAACATCGGATCGTCCCGGGTCCACAGCTTTTGCGGTTTAACGACACTGCGGTGGACAATCATGCAGTCGTGGGGTTCGGCGAACGTCGGGCCGTCATGGACCAGCTTCATTTCATCGCCGGAAATATCGATCAACTGATCGTTCTCCGGGCGTAGCGGGCCGACCGGCAGGAAGCGGTCTTTGGAGAACTTACACAGTGAGACCAGCCATTTGCCGTCGGCATCACGGGTTTCACCCTGGGAGGTGTGGTTGTGGCCGGGCTGGTAGTGGACATCCAGCTTCTGGCGCAGGTAATTCACCTTCTCGCCGTTGTAGGCTTTGATTGCATCTTCGACATTCCATTTCGCAATCTGGCTGTCGAGGAACAGGGTGGTGTAGGCATTGCCGCGGTTATCAAAGGCGGTGTGCAGCGGCCCCAGTCCGAGCTCCGGCTCGGCGACAATGGCATCGCGTGGCTGGATCTTGTCGTTGAACAGGTCGTCGAGTTTGTCGATGCCGATCACTGAAACCGTCGGGGACAACTTGCCGTTGGCGACGAAGTATTTCCCGCCCGGAGAAGTGTTCAGGCCGTGGGGCGATTTCGGAACCGGGATATAGCGGGTGAGGTCGGAGCCCTTGCGGCCGTCCAGCACCGGGATATCGTTGCCGTTGTAGGTTTTATACTTGCCTGCTTTGAGGGCGGCTTCACAGCGCGGCAGGTTAAACACCACCACGTGGTCGCGCTCGGCGGTGATCATCTCGCCCAGGTTCATCCCCATCTCAGAGTTATAACAGGTGGAGGCGAAGTATTTGCCGTCGTAGTCGGCATCCGTATTGTCGAGGTTGCCGTCGACCATTACCTGGAATGCGACTTCCATTTTCTCGGCATCAATGACGTTGAACAGCGAGCGGTAGGTGCTGACATCTTCCAGGCTGGCTTTGCCATCGTTGTTCATCGGGATCTCGAACTCGCCGTTACAGACGACGTACTTGGTTTCCGGCACCTTCTGTACCCGCAGCCCGTGGATCGCCTGCACATTCGGTATGGTCAGCATTTTGTCTGTTTTCATGACATTACAGCGGATCCGGGCCACCCGGCTGTTGGCTTTGTCGTTGATGAACACGTATTTGCCGTTATAGCGGCCGTCCGTCATGCTCATATGCGGGTGGTGCGAATCGCCGACCAGAATGTTGGCGCTGTCGCCTTTAATCCGCTTACTTTCATTGGTGAGCCCCCAGCCGGTGGCACTGTCGGTGTTGAACACCGGGATGCGCATCAGCTCCCGCATGGAAGGCAGGCCGAGGATCCGGACTTCGCCGGAGTGACCGCCACTCCAGAAACCGTAGTACTCATCCATATCCCCCGGGTGAACAAACGGGGTATTGCTGGCTTCTTTGGCTTTGGCCTGCGCCATGGACGCAAACATGGCTGCGGACATCGGGGCAACGGCGGCCCCCAGGCCGATCGCCGCCGTTTTGCCGAAGAATTTACGCCGTGATTCGTTTTGTGGGGCGTCTGGGGTCGAGGTCAGATCATTGCTTTTGTTGTCACTCATGGGTGGTTCTCCATACCGTTCACATCGACACAATTGTGTTCTGGAATCGTTGTTATTGGGGCTGCGCAATATCGCGCTGTGTTGTTATTCGGTGACGCTGATCGGGATGTCTTGTGATGTATCCCGGCGTTTCTTGCGCGCCAGCTTTTTCAGTGGCGGGCATTTGGTTTCGTTGTAGTAGGTGATCTGGCAATCCAGGCAGTAATGGCACTCGCGCATATTGATGGTGCCATCCGGGTGAATGGCCTGGATCTCGCACTCTTTGGCGCAGGTTTTACAGGGCTGGCCGCATTCGGGACGGCGTTTGAGCCAGCTGAACAGCCGGGCACCGCTCGATACCGATAGTGCTGCGCCCAGCGGGCAGAGATAGCGGCAGAAGGTTTTGCGCTGAAACAGATTGAGGATCAGCAGGAATCCCGCCCAGGCGATAAACGGCCATTCCCGATCGAATTTGAGTAAAAAGGTGGTTTTAAAAGGTTCGACTTCAGCGAACTGCTCGGCCAGGGCCAGGGAGTCCAGCGAGAGGCCGAACAAGCCCAGCAGAATGAGGTACTTGATCGCCCACAGACGCTCATGGACTGCGAACGGCAGCTCATATTGCGGGATTTTCACGTAGCGCGCGGCGACATTGATCAGTTCTTGCAGGGCGCCGAACGGGCAGAGCCAGCCGCAATAGACGGCGCGTCCCCACAGCAGCAGGATCACCGCGGCGGCACTCCAGAGGGTGAAAATGATCGGGTCGAGTAGGAACAGATCCCAGGAGAACTCTGACATCAGGGCATGCAAAAAGGTAAAGACGTTGACGACGGAGAGCTGTCCGCCCCACGACCAGCCGATGAAGACCACGGTGATCACTAAAAATACATGACGCAGGTTGTGCATGAATTTGGGGTGGCGCACCAGCAGATCCTGGAAAAAGAGGATCAGCAGCAGTGTCAGCAGCAGGGTCGCCAGGATGATGACTTCCAGTTGGCGCTCTTGCCACACCTGCTCGGTGAGCGACAATTCCGGCTCGGGAACAATCGCTGGTGGGGTATCAACGTAGTGATCCGGGATGTCGTAATTAGCGCGGAAGCTGGAAAAAATACTGTCGATCGGCCCGGTCTGGCGGCGTACCAGCAGCTCCAACTGCCAGTCGGCACCGGGATCAAAATCATGATGGGCCTGAATGCGAAAGACAGACATCTCCTGAAACGCAGGTGCGCCCGGAATATAGAGGTCGGTGATGCGGTGATGGTCGAGATCGCGAAAATCGATTTCCCCCTCGTGCTGGTGGACCTGGATCCGGTCGAAAATGCCGCCGCGCACATAGCCGGAGCCTTTGAACGAATAACCATTGCCTAGCACGACCACCAGGTGCTCCCCCGATTTGAGGGTCGACATCAGCCACTGGTAATCCGCATCGCCAAACAGGTTGCGACCAATGGTCGGGACATCGGCCAGTGCGTAATACAACTCGGCAAACATTGTCTGCTCTTCTCCGGCCGGTGCCGTGTCGACTTGCTCGGCTTCGGTGCCGATAAAGGCCTGATCCACAGTTTCTCGGGTCAGAAAGAGTTTGCGGATCGAGCCGTCCCCGGTGAGCTGCTGCCAGGTTGCCGGCTCAAACTGCTCCTGAATCACGGTTGAGGGCGGTTGGATAATGCCTTGTTCGGTTTCAATGATCCCCAGTGATTGCGCGGCTTTGGTGGCAGCCTTGGTCAGCGCGGCATTCATCACTTTGACCGTCACGGTCGCGCCGGACAGCCCATCGATAGCGACGTAGCCGGGCTCTGTGTTGCCGCCCACTTTGATCCGGTCAGACACGGATAAACCCAAATACTGCTCGGCAAAGGTGGTCAGTTTGTGCTCCGGGATCCCGGCCAGAATAATCGGCTCATGGTGTTCCAGCACCTGGGCGTTCAGGTATTGCCCTTGTGGGTCGATGACAACCAGCATGTTGACCGGCTCGCCGGAGTAGGCTGGGATCGGGGTGATATCGTTGGTCTCAAAGGCATAGCCAAGGATCGTTTGCGCTTGATAAATCTCGCGGATCAGCGGCTCACCGGTTTTGTCAGTGATCCGGGTTGCTTGTGGAAAGGTCGCTTTGATCAACGGCAGCGGATCCTTCGGCGGGCTGACAAACAGGGCGCTGGCCGGAGAGATCCCGCCAATCCAAAGAAAAGCTGCAAGGATGAGCTGTATTGCGGTTGCGCTGACTCGATTGAACCTGGACACCATTCACTCCCTGACCAAGATCGGCCCTGATGATTTTTAAGTTGTATTCTATTTACAACTTTATGGTCGGATATGATTGAGATCAATTTAGTTACAACTGGTTACATATCTCGGCTCAAACTGAGAGATCGGTAGATAATCGCTTGGGCGATATGGTCGGGGGATCGGTTGTGGGTCTGGAATTCGCGCGCGGATAAAAAAACCGCCTTCGGGAAGGCGGCTGTTGGGGATGTGCTGGCTTGAGGATGCGTTGTATTAGGGGCTCGTCGGCTTAAACGACCTGCTGAGGCTGCATCACCATTTTTTCTTTGTTCTGGAAGTGATGGCAGTACAGGCCCATGAAATCTTCCCGGATCAGCTGTTCAATTTCCGCGGCGCGGTTGGTCGGACAAAACAGCATAAAATGCACCAGTTGTTCGCCGGTATCGGTGTTGGTGATATGAATGTGCGCCTCTGCACCCGGTAAGTCGACCCCGGCGTGCCGTTCAATCACATGGTTGTACCGCTTGGCCACTTCGGCAAAATCTTCGCAATGCTCGTCGATTTTCGCCAGCATGATCGGCACCAGAGGAAACAGATTCACCGTTTCGCGGATCGTGATTGAAAAATGATGATACACATAGCGCTTCATAAAGTTCAGGTTCTTCACCGGGATGCTGAAAAACATGCTGTTCGGCAGGGTGACGGTCTTCCCGGTATAGTGATAGTTGCCGTGATGGATATCGACTTCCTGGATCACGGTGGCCATCAGGTTGTGCTCAATCACTTCGCCGCACAGCGAGCCGACTTCAATCCAGTCGCCAATCTGGAACGAGCGCGAGCTGGCGCGCTGGATAGAGCCGGTAAAGCAAAGAATAATCTCTTTCGATGCGACCACCACCGCCACGGCAATGGCCGTCAGCGACAGGGCAAACTTGCTGATCTCCGATTGCCAGAGGATGAACATCAACAGTAGCAACACCGTAAACGTGCCGTTTTTGGTGCGCGAAATCCATTTACGCTGATCATCGCTGAGGAAATTATCGTCTCCCCGGATCTGCGAGATCGTCAAGCGTCTCAGCAGCAGCATGATGCTGAATAGCAGGGCGCTGAACAGCAGTTTGTGCTGCAGCAGGTAGTCGGCGATTAAATTAAAATATTCCACATTCATGTTCAGTTTCTTTCGGATTTGTTCGCGCTTAGCCAGCGCAGGTGAGACAGGGACAGCAGCTAAGCAGTTCTGGTGTCATTCTCGACATAAAGGCTGAAAATTCTCCATGATGTTTGGCAGGAAGTAAATATCGCCGGAAAGATTATTTTCAGCTGAAATGGCGATCCTGGAGCATTGTTGCATGTATTTGAATTTCCTGTTCTATACTCCATAAATCATCGGTTCGGCGAGCGAGTCGGGCAGCAGGGTCGGGGGAGATTGGGGACAAACTGTACGCTCATCTTGCCGGTTCGTGACGCAAGGGTTGACTGACCCGACAAAAGCCGGATCGGAGTGGATGATTTTTTGATGTTGCATATGGTCGGGGATGCCCCGGATATGGCAACCTACAGCCTTGGTTCGCCGCTGTTGCGGACCAGCTATCTGGCACAAAGATGTGCCGCCGGGCAGATAATTATAAATCGTGTGGAAGTGAAGCGCAGGGGCCCACCTGTGCGAAAGAAGGACTCAATGTGATCCGTTTTATTCAATTACTCGTCGCCTTGTCGATCCTGGGTGGCGTTGGCTTTTTCATCTTGCAGGGGGCGCCGGATCCCCACGAGAATGAGCCGAAGTATCAATTCCTGGCTTCGAAATACCGCCCGGAATCGGAAGAGCATCGGAATCTGTATCTTCACCATGCCAGTTTGCAGGACATTCCGATGCCGGTCGGGAGCTGGGAGGCATTTGCGGGGCCGGGACGTCATTTCCTGTTGAAGGTGAATGAGAAAGGCGGCTTTGTGATGTCGATTAACCCCAATGCCAACGATCATTCAGAAGGGGCGATCACCGGGATCCTGAAAATCACCGGTCAGGCATTTAAAGCCCACCATGTGGTCGGTTCGGCCAAGCAGGTGATACCGAAAAGCGGCCACATCATTGTGAAAGACTACTCGGACAGCGAATATCAGGTGATCCACCCGCAGACCATGGAAGTGCTCCACTTCAAGCCGGTCTCCGGCTAAGCTCTGTCCCCTGAGCCCTGATCTTGCGCCAGTGCGTTAACTTGCCAGGGCAATGAGATGGATCAGGGCGACAATCCCGGTCAGCCGGTTTCGCATGGGTTGGTAATCGGCAGGTTGGCCTTCCTTTTCGATTTGGCGAATCTTCATTTCGGCAAACCACACTGCAACAAAACCGAACAAAAGCAACAAGACCGACAGCGCAAAGTGTTCGGGTGCGCGCAGCAGTACCCCCCAGGCGATCAGCGAGAACAGAATACTCAGGATCAGGGCATTGCGGCTGAGTTGATGCCGGATATGGTCAATGGCATTGCCCCATAGTATCCCGGCAAGAAAACTTAAAATCACCGCACTATAGGCAATGAACAGTTGCTGCGGCGGGATATCGAATAACCGGGTGTCGGTCCAGAGGCAAATCAGGCTGATGATGAAAGGCAGTAACCCTAAGTAGGCGAGCCGGGTCATGAGGTTCGTGACGGGTTGTTCCATAAAATACTCCTGATAGCTGAGATTGAAGACGTCTTTCCTTTTTATTAATCGGTTACTTTTTGTAATTCGACTAATTTTTGCAATTCAACTACTTGCTGCGATTCAACGGGCCGTAAAGATCCATCCGGCGATGACGCAGGTTGGTGACCGAGCCTGCTTTATTGAGATATTTGAGTTTATCCAAGTCGACATCGGCAAAAATGATCATTTCCGTATTCGGGCTGGCTTCCGTGATGGTGGCATCATGGGGGAAATAGATGTCGGAAGGTGAGAACACCGCAGATTGGGCATACTGAATATCGACGTTATCCACCCGCGGCAGGTTACCGACACTGCCGCCAATCGCCACATAGCACTCATTTTCAATCGCCCGCGCCTGGGCACACAGCCGGACGCGCAGGTAACCATTTTTGGTATCGGTCCAGAAGGGGACAAACAGGATCTGCATGCCTTGCTCGGCCATCATGCGTCCGAGTTCCGGGAACTCGACGTCATAGCAAATCAAAATGCCGATCCGCCCGGCATCGGTGTTGAATACCTTGATTTTCTCGCCGCCGTCAATTACCCAGTCGCGCTGTTCATGAGGGGTGATATGGATTTTATACTGCTCATCGATACAGCCGTCTCGGTGCAGCAGGTAGGAGACATTGTACAATCGGTCGTTTTCCAGGATCGGCAGACTGCCGGCAATAATATTGGTGTTATGGGTGACGGCCATCTGCGAAAAGCGCTGTTTGATATCTTCGGTAAACTCACTCAGAAACCGAATGGCTTCAACCGAATTTAACCCGGTTTTCAAACCCATGAGGGGCGCGTTGAAGAACTCAGGAAACAACACGAAATCGGCCTGATAATTGGACAGTGAGGTGACGAAGAATTCGGCCTGATCCATTAAATCTTCCAGGGAAAGCATCGGACGCATCTGCCATTGGACGATCCCCAGCCGGACTAAGCTTTTCTCCGATTCCAGCAACGGGACCTCTTCTTCATAAAACACGTTATCCCATTCCAACAGGGTCGCGTAGCCACAGGATTTATCATCTTCCGGCAGATAGTTTTTCATGATCCGTTTGACGTCAAAACCGTTCGAGAGCTGGAACGAGAGGATGGGATCATGGATCTCTCTGCGTTTGACTTTCTCGATATATTCCAGCACGGACAACTTGTTGGCGACGGCGTGATAACCGGGGATCCGGCCACCGGCCAGAATGGCCTTGAAGTTTTGATTGCGGCAGACCTCTTTGCGGGCTTCGTAGAGCCGACGCCCGAGGCGCAGGCCGCGATAGTCGGGATGGACAAACACATCGAGGCCGTACATGGCATCTCCGCTGGCCTGGTTCTGGATGACATTTTGCTCATTAACGATATCGGCGTAGGTGTGGCTGAGGGAGAGCCGGTTGTAGTCGACTTTAATCGTCAACGCGGCGCCAACAATTTTACCGCTGTCTTCAATACAAATCTGGCCTTCGGGAAACTGGTGGATTAAATCCATAATGGTCATTCGTGGCCAGGCGCCGCCCACATCGTAAAACACCAAATCCATCAGGGCCGCCAGCTCATCGTAATCGCCGGGTTCGATATTGCGAAGGTTCAACAGGGGCGTATTGTTCTCCATGTTTTTTCCTTGTAATTCGGTGGGGTTACGGCCTGCCAATACGGTAAGTATATACGGCTTGTGGGGTGACAGATGGACAGCCTGAGTCTCAGGCTAAAAATGGCTGATAATGAGCAAGGAAAAATAAATCACTCAGGCCGGGAGCTTAATGGACTCTCATCTTCTCTGCGTTCTGAATTGACGACAGAGCCAGGGTGAAGATGATCACTTTAGGGGGCTTAGGTAAATAGTTGTCGATGGAAAACAACCGGCCTGCCGGCATGATCGGAAAGTTGAGTGCAGCAGGCCAGGTGGCCTGACCGGGGCCAGAATAGCTTTCTGCGATTGAAAAATGCCACGATGGATAGCGATTCATAAACACCTCGACATTGAGTGGCGGGCCGAAGTCCGGCCCGCCGAGTGGATTTAAGCTTTCCCCTCTTGGGATTGATGTTCAGTGACCATGGCTTCAGTGGTGATCATCAGCCCGGCAACGGAAGCGGCGAACTGCAGTGCAGAGCGCGTGACTTTTGCCGGATCCAGAATCCCCATCTCGAACATGTCACCATATTTGCCGGTTGCGGCGTTATAACCGTAGTGTTTATCGCCTGCTTTTACGGCATTGGCGACGACAGAGCCTTCATCGCCCGCATTGACGGCAATCTGGCGCAGCGGCTCTTCCATGGCGCGAAGGGCAACACGAATGCCGACGTTCTGATCATCATTGTCCCCTTTGAGGCCGGATAGGGCATGGGCAATTTTAGTCAGGGTCACACCACCACCGGCAACAATCCCCTCCTCGACGGCTGCACGGGTTGCGTGCAGCGCGTCATCGACACGGTCTTTCTTCTCCTTCATTTCCACTTCGGTGGCCGCACCAATTTTAATCACGGCAACCCCGCCGGACAGTTTGGCGATGCGTTGCTGCAGCTTCTCTTTGTCGTATTGAGACGTGGTGTTTTCCAGTTGGTTGCGGATCAGGGCGACTCGATCCTGAATCGCTTGTTCACTCGCAGCGCCATCGACAATCGTGGTGTTGTCTTTGGTGATCGTCACTTTCTTCGCATGACCCAACTGTTCCAGGGTGACTTTCTCAAGCTCCAGACCGAGATCTTCCGTGATGACGGTTCCCGCGGTCAGGGCCGCAATATCTTCCAGCATGGCCTTACGTTGATCACCAAAGCCAGGTGCTTTCACTGCCGCGGCTTTCACGATGCCGCGCATGCTGTTCACGACCAGGGTCGCCAGTGCTTCCCCTTCAATATCTTCCGCAATAATCAGCAAGGAGTGAGAGGCTTTAGTCACAGCTTCCAGAATCGGGAGCAGCTCTCGGATATTGCTGACTTTCTTGTCGACCATCAGGATATAAGGGTTGTCCAACTCGACCGCCCCGGCTTCCTGGTTGGTGATGAAATAAGGAGACAAATAGCCGCGATCAAATTGCATGCCTTCGACCACGGATAGCTCATTCGCCATCCCCTGACCTTCTTCAACGGTGATCACGCCGTCCCGGCCGACCCGCTCCATTGCGTCCGCAATAATCGTCCCGATCGCGTTATCGCTGTTGGCCGAAATGCTGCCGACTTGCTCGATAGATTGCTTGTCGTTACAAGGCTGGGCCATCTCCCGAAGTTGCTCCACCGCAGCATGCACGGCTTTATCGATACCCCGCTTCAGATCCATCGGGTTCATGCCGGAGGCAACCGCTTTCAGTCCTTCGTTGATCAAAGATTGGGCCAGAACGGTGGCGGTGGTGGTACCATCACCGGCTTCGTCATTGGCCTTGGAGGCCACTTGCTTGAGCATCTGAGCCCCCATGTTTTCGAACTTATCTTCCAGTTCGATCTCTTTGGCCACTGAAACCCCATCTTTGGTGATGGTCGGGGCGCCAAAGGACTTGTCGAGTACCACGTTTCGGCCTTTCGGGCCCAGTGTCACCTTGACTGCATCTGCCAGTAAGTTGACGCCGGATAGCATTTTTTGTCTCGCATCATTCGCAAATAAGACATCTTTCGCTGCCATTGAATTAGCTCCTTAATGAATTACAACGTATTAATCACAACGAATGAATTACTCAGCAACAGCCAATACATCTGACTCCGAAAGGATGAGGTATTCTTTACCGTCGATATTCTCCGTTTTAGCACCATAGCTTTCGTTGAAGATGACGGTATCACCGACTTTGACATCCAAGACTGCCCGTTCGCCGCTCTCCAGGCGCCTGCCTTGTCCAACAGCCAGTACTTTACCCCGGTTAGATTTTTTAACCGATTGGGATGTAAGAACAATTCCGCCCTCTGATGTATTGTCAGTTTCATGTCTCTCGACAATCAGTTTGTCATTTAAAGGACGAATCTTCATTGGGAGTGCCTCCTACTTAATCAGTATTCAAAATAAAAGACATAGTTATCATTGGTCGAAGGAAAGTGACCAGAGGCGCTTACCTGCGCTCTCGCCGGTTGATATAGGGTGGGGAAAAAAAAGTTCAAGGGAATTTTTTGAAAAAAATTTTTTATTGTGTTGATAATTTTCAGTAATTGAAACATGACATGGGCCAAAGGCGGCCCATGTCAGGGTCAGTTGCGGAAAAGGTACGTGGCTTAGAAGAAGCCCAGTGGATTGACGTCGTAGCTCACCAGCAGGTTCTTGGTGTTCTGGTAATGATCCAGCATCATTTTATGGGTTTCTCGGCCGATCCCGGATTTCTTGTAGCCGCCAAAGGCAGCATGCGCCGGGTAAGCGTGGTAGCAGTTGATCCAGACACGTCCGGCTTCGATCTTACGGCCCATGCGATAGGCAAGGTTGGTATCGCGGGTCCAGACGCCAGCACCCAGGCCGTACTCGGTATCATTGGCAATTGCCAGGGCTTCGGCTTCATCTTTGAAGGTGGTCACGGCAATGACCGGGCCAAAGATTTCTTCCTGGAATACCCGCATTTTGTTGTGCCCCTTGAGCATGGTCGGGGTGATGTAGTAACCCTGTTCCAGCCCGTTACCTTGTTTGATGGCATGCCCGCCGATCAGCACTTCCGCGCCCTCGTTGCGACCGATATCGAGATAGCTGAGGATCTTGTCGAATTGCTCTTTCGACGCCTGAGCACCGACCTGACTGTCGGTATCAAGCGGGTTGCCCTGCTTGATGGTTTTCGCGCGCTCGATGACTTTGGCGATGAACTTGTCGTAAACCGATTCCTGGATCAGCACCCGAGACGGGCAGGTGCAGACTTCGCCCTGGTTGAAGAAGGCCAGCAGCAGCCCTTCGACACATTTGTCCAGGTAGGCATCTTCATGATCGAAAATGTCGGCAAAGTAGATATTCGGTGACTTGCCGCCCAGCTCAACCGTCGATGGGATCAGGTTCTCTGCGGCGCACTTGAGAATGTGATTGCCGACCTCGGTTGAGCCGGTGAAGGCCAGCTTGGCAATGCGGTTGCTGGTGGCCAGCGCTTGACCGGCTTCTTGGCCGTAGCCGTTGACCACGTTGAGGACACCCGGTGGGATCAGATCGCCGATGGTTTCCATCAGCACCAGAATAGAAGTCGGGGTTTGCTCGGCGGGTTTGAGGACCACGCAGCAGCCAGCGGCCATAGCCGGGGCCAGTTTCCACGCTGCCATCAGCATCGGGAAGTTCCACGGAATGATTTGCCCGACCACACCGATGGGCTCGGGGAAGTGGTAGCTGGCGGTATTGGCATCAAGCTCGGCGGCAGAGCCTTCCTGAGCCCGGATACAGCCGGCAAAATAGCGGAAGTGATCAACCACCAGCGGCAGGTCGGCGGCCAGGGTTTCACGCACCGGCTTGCCGTTTTCCCAGGTTTCCGCCACGGCCAGTTTTTCAATGTTCTGTTCAATCCGGTCGGCAATTTTCAGCAGGATGTTGGCACGTTCGGTTACGCTGGTGGCAGCCCAGCTTGCGCGGGCGTTATGCGCTGCATCCAGCGCCAGGTTGATGTCTGCTTCCCCGGAGCGGGCGACTTTGGTGTATGCCTCGCCATTGACCGGCGAGATATTGTCAAAGTACTCGCCGCCGACGGGTTTGACCCACTCCCCGCCGATGAAATTGTCATAGTGCGACTTGAAAGTGATCACAGCGTTTTCGGTGCCAGGTCGTGCGTAAATCATAGATCCTTCCTTCTTTGCTATGGGTGAGCCGTGTCCCCGATTCGTGATGATGGGTGATTCCGATCTATCTATCTCAGGTCACGGCCTGTTCACGTTATGTTTTCGGCCGGGTCGCGATGCCTCGCAAGGCCCGTTCCAGCACGTTGATTTTTATGGTGTTCTGATGTGTTCCGTCCCACTTACTAACGCAAAGCACGGGCCAGAATTGCAGACTTGTTGTTAATGTTTTGTAACGCTATGATTAATAAAAATTTGTTAACCCCTCGTTAAATTCACCCAGAGCAGCGGTAACCGCTTGAAACTGTTCAAGTGTTACAAAATGGAACAGTTGCTCTGTGACAACCTGGAACAGTTGGCTTATGCACCCATTTCTCGAGACCGATCTATCTCCCTGGCGTGAAAATTGGCTGGAACAGTCCTGGCGCCGCAGTGAGCAGGCCGGGTTGGCGCAACAACAGGCACCGGAGCATATCCGGTTGGATCAGCAGCAGTTGTCAGAGCGGCAGTTCCATGCCCAGGAATTGATCCGGGTGGTCGAGCAATGGGCCATGCCCTTGTTTAATCAGATGCTGGCTGGCTCCAACAGCCGGTTGCTCTTGACCGATCAGGAGGGGGTGATTATCGGCGCCTGGGGGCAGTCACGTTTTGAACAGCGGCTGACCAGTATTGCGCTGGAGTCCGGCGTATGCTGGCAGGAGAGCCTTAAAGGCACCAATGCGATTGGCACTGCGCTGGCCGATCAGCGGGTGGTTTCGGTGATCGGGGATCAGCATTTTATCCGCCAGCACCGGTTTATCAGCTGTTCGGCCGGGCCGGTGTTCGGGCCGACCGGGGAGCTGCTGGGAGTGTTAGATATCACCAGTGAGCAGCAGGTGCACTCGGAGCAAATCCGGATGCTGATCCAGACCATGGTGCAGCAAATCGAGAATGCGTTGCTGTGTCAGATCCCGAACGGCAAGTTCCGGGTGGATATCGCCTGCGATTCCGCGCTGCTCGACAGTGGCTGGCAGGGCATTGTGATAGCCGATGCCGATGGCCGGATCCTGGCAAAAAATGCGGTGGCGACTCGGTTACTGGCCCAGACCCAGCGTGCCGGGGAGCAGTTGGAATCGCTGCTGGCGCGTCCTCAAACCGGGGCCAGTGCCATGCGACTTCCGGCCGGCGAGCTGGTGCTTAATTGTCAGCCGCTTGAAACGCCGGCCCATGAGTCGCTCCCCCGTGCCCGGGTCTATTCTCCGTCTTGTCCGCTTCATTATGGCGATGATCAGATTGAACAGGCCTGGCAACAGGCATGCAAACTGATCAACAAAGACATCAGCTTGCTGATCCTCGGGGAAACTGGGGTCGGCAAGGGGGAATTCGTCAAACAGCTCCACCGCCACAGCCTGCGCCATGCCGGGCCACTGGTCGCGGTCAATTGCGGCGCACTGCCGCAGGAGTTGATTGAATCGGAGTTGTTCGGCTATGCGCCGGGGGCGTTTACCGGGGCCAGCAAACAGGGCTATCACGGCAAAGTGCGCCAGGCTGACGGCGGGATTCTGTTTCTTGATGAAATTGCCGATATGCCGCTGGCCGCCCAGTGCCGCCTGCTGCATGTGCTGCAGGAAAAAGAAGTGGTGCCGATTGGCTCGAACCAGGCGCAGCAGGTCGATATTCAGATTATCGCCGCAACGCACAAAAATCTGGAACAACTGGTGGCTGAGGGCCAGTTCCGTCAGGATCTCTACTACCGGCTCAATGGCCTGATCCTGACCCTACCGGCTCTGCGCGAGCGTCAGGATCGCACCGCTTTGATTGAGGCCATTCACCGTCAGCACCGGCGGCAGGCGCAGGCGATCTGTCCGCATCTGATGCAGTTGCTGACCGGTTACGCCTGGCCGGGTAATATTCGAGAGCTGGACAACGTGTTACGGGTGGCGACTTTACTGTCTGATCATGCCGCGCAGCTGACGTTGGCGCACCTGCCGCAGCATATTGCGACGCCGTTGGTACAGCACCCCCGGCCCCGGACGGCTCAGGTGTCGGGAATCGGCAAAGATCTGCGAACGACGCTGTCTGATACCTTGATCGAGACCTATCGCGCCAACAAGGGCAATATCAGCAAGACGGCCCGGATGCTGGGGATCAGCCGCAACACGCTGTATCGTCAACTGCGGAAACTCGGGATCAGTTCAACTTAAGCAGGCTTATCCTGTAGCTGCTCGTTGAGGAAATCGACCAGCAGCCGGACTTTCGGTGACAGGTGGCGATTGTGTGGATACAGGGCGTAGATCCCGTCGTCATTTTCGGTGAACTGGGTCAGCAAGGGGATGAGCTGGCCGCTGTCGAGATAAGGCTGGACGTAGTAGTCCGGGAGCTGGACAATGCCCAGCCCTTTGAGCGCCGCATCGGTCAGCGCATGGCCGCTGTTGCAGCGCAGCGAACCTTTCACCCGGATATTACGGGACTTGCCGCCTTCCTGAAATCGCCAGTAATCCAGCGTGCCTTTGAGGCAGTTATGGGCATCAAGCTCAGACAGGGAGTCCGGGCGCCCGAAGCGGGACAGGTAGTCCGGTGAAGCGCATACGTAAATGATCCGGGCACCGAGCCGCTTGGCCATCATGCTGGAGTCTTCCAACTTGCCGAGGCGGATCGCCAAATCAAACCCTTCCTCTATCAGATCGACCTTATTGTTCGTCAGGTGCAAATCAATCGTCAGCTCCGGATACTGGCAGGCGAAATCATTGAGTAGCGGGGCAATCGTGCCTTCACCATAGGTCACCGGGGCGGTGATCCGCAGGGTTCCCCGGGGCGTGCTCTGCAGGTGCGTGATGGCTCGCTCCGCTTCTTCCAGGCCGTCCAGCACCTGGCGGCAGTGCTGGTAATAGACGCGGCCAACTTCGGTGGTCGAGACCTTGCGGGTGGTACGGTAAAACAGCTTAGTGCCCAGCCGGGTTTCCAGTGCGCTGATCTGGCGGCTGACCTGAGCGGTTGAAATGCTGAGTCGCTTGGCGGCGGCGGTAAAACTCTCCGCTTCCGCCACGGCGACAAACTCACTGACACCTTCCCAATTGAACATATTCTTTTCCATCACAGACTGAGGGGATGGGGCGAAATTGTCAGGAAATTTGCCGTAAATGCAAGCCTTGTTCCCGACATCGATTCAGGACTCAGCTTGTTCCTGTTCCTGCTCCCGTGCTTGGACTTCCGGGGTCGGGCTGCGAAACGCTTTGCGATAGGCACTCGGGCTGGTGCCGACCACCTGCAGGAATTGCTTGCGCAGATTGGCAGCAGAGCCCATACCGCTTTCCCCGGCAACCTGCTCGATGGAGCGGTGGGTCGATTCCAACAATTGTCGGGCGAGGTGGATCCGGCGCTGGAGTAGCCAGGTCGTGGGCGGGATCCCCAGTTGCTCGAGAAACCGACGATGTAAAGTGCGTGGGCTCATGGCGCTTCGCCGGGCCAGTTCGGTCACGGTGATCGCCTCGGCCAAACGGGCTTCGGCCCATTGCAGCAGCGGCTGAAGCGAGTGTGTACTGTCGGCCACCGGCGGGGAGGGGATGAATTGTTTCTGCCCGCCGCTGCGCTCCAGCGGCATCACTGACATCCGGGCGCAGTGGGCTGCGACCTGGGCGCCGTAATCGCTGCGGATCAGGTGCAGGCAGAGATCGACCCCGGCCAGGGCACCGGCAGAAGTCAGCAGCTGGCCGTGGTCGATGTACAGCACATCCGGGTCGACATCGATGGTCGGGTACTTGTCCTGGAGTAATCCGGCATAGTGCCAGTGGGTGGTCGCCCGGCGGCCATTCAATAGCCCCGTGGCCGCCAGTACAAATGCGCCGGTACAGATGGAGGCGATTCGGGCGCCGCGTTGGGCCGCCTGTTGCACGGCGGCGATTAACGCATCCGGTACGGGGGCGAGCGGATCATGAAGGCCGGGCAGGATCACCGTATCGGCCGCGAGCAGATCTGCAAAGGTGTGTGGTGCTGCGAGGGTGCCGAACGGGTGCCGGATCTCTGGCGAATCGGCGCACAGTTTCACCTGATACGGGTGTTCCCCGTTGCTTAACATGACACGCGAAAAGGTATCGCAGGGCAGGAAAGCATCGGTCGGGACCACGCCGTCATAGAGCGCCACGGCGATCTGATGCTGTGGGGACCGGCGGTGCTGGGGAGATGATTGCTTGGGTACTGATTGCTTGCGTAAAAATTGCATTGTCTGATTTGTTGCGCTCGTTGTCATATCGGCCACTTGGGGATTGTGGCAGATCCGGTACAGTTTTCAACCGAATCAGGCGCAATGGCGCGTGTGAACAAGGAGAATGAGACATGAGTGCGTTAACCACCACCAAGCCCAAACCGGGCAAAGTCTGTACGCTGTGCCACCTGGCATCTGGTGCCGTGACATCATCGCTCAGCAAGGCCCGGTACCGGATAAGCCGTCGCCAGCCGCCTTATCTGCCGTCGCAAGCGTACGCGATCCCGGACAGTACGTTGAGCCGGAAAGCCCTGGCACTGGTGACTGAGTGCAGTCCGACGTTTCTGCTGAATCACTCTCTGCGCAGCTATGCCTTCGGGCTGGCAATGGCCCATAAGGTGAAGCAGCCGATTGATCAAGAAGTCTTTTTTGTCGGCTCCGTGATGCATGATCTTGGTCTCACCGAGGCTTATTCGGGCGCGGAGACGTTTGAAATTGAAGGTGCACGGGCCGCCCGCGAATTTTGCCTGCGCCATGATCTGGCTCCCCAGAAAGCGGATTTGGTGCATGAAATGGTGGCATTGCACAACTCGGTGGGGGTGGCGCACCGCTGCGATCCGGAAATTGCGCTGCTGCATTTTGGTGCCGGTGCCGATGTGGCCGGACTTTGGGGACATGATTTGAACCGGCGAACGATTGAGGAAGTGCTGGCCCGGTTCCCGGAGGAAGGCTTTAAGCCGGGGATAATCGCCTTGATTGAGCAGGAGGTCCGCCAAAAGCCGCAGAGCTATATGTCGACGCTGGTCGAGCTCGGCTTTCTCAAACAGATGGCAAAAACGCACTGGTAGGTTGCTCGCGCGGTGCGGGGGCAAGCTTTCAATCATCCGGCCTGGACGCCGTAATTTTCGCTACACTCTAGGAAGCCTTGGGGCTGGGTCCATGTGTTGTTTTTGACAACGCCATGATATAACCGCGATTTTTGACCAAGGCCTGACCTGGCGATGACGCTGCGCGCACAGAAGCATCACTATAATTGCACTGTGTTCGATGCTTTAGAATTGAAGGAGTCATCATGAAAAAGACACTACTGGTACTGGCGATTGCAGGGTTGGCTCTGGCTGGCTGTGATCAGCAATCCTCGACTCAGGCGCAGGCTGATGCCGCAGCAACCCAAGAACAGCAGGTTGCGTCAACAGGCACCGAGCAGGCGAATGCCGCGCAAACCGGTACCGATGCGATAACCGCACAGGCGGACTATGTCGATACCGACCACAATGCGCAAAATGCCCTGGACTGGAACGGGACCTATCAAGGCACCCTGCCTTGCGCAGATTGTGACGGGATTGAAGTGACGCTGACCCTGAATATGGATGGCACGTATTCGCTGATCGAAAATTATCTGGGGAAAGAAAACGGTGCGTTCTCTTCAAACGGGAACTTTAACTGGAATGCGGCCGGAAATACGATTTCGGTTCCAACGGAAGACGGCGCATTTGCCCAGTATTTTGTAGCTGAAAATCAGTTGTTCCGCCTGGATCAGCAAGGCCAGCGGATCACTGGCGATCTTGCCGAGAAGTACATTTTGAGCAAGCAGTAATACGTGACGCAATAAATACAACGCCCGGCACATGCCGGGCGTTTTTGTTTTTCTCTGAGGATAGTTTGATTGCCGTGCGAAAGCTTTCGCCGGAAAAGCGAGGCTCAAGCAACCACTTCGATATCCGTTTTCGGAATACAGCAACAGGCCAGCACCCGACCCGCTTCCCGATCGCCTGGCAGCAGGGCCGGTACATCCGGTTGCTCAACTTGCCCCGATTCCAGCGTCACCTTACAACTACCGCAGAATCCGGCACGGCAGCTGTAAGCCAGGCCCAGTCCGGCATCTTCGGCCTGATCCAGTAGGGTTTTCTGGTTATCCCCTTCAAACAGGTTGCCATTGACGCTTATGGTGACGGTTTTGACCGGCGCGGTGTTGCCCCGGATCGGGCCGAAGGCTTCCTGATGATAGTGGGACTCATCCAGGCCGTGGGCCAGCAACAGGCGTTTGGCCTCAGTCATAAATTCCCCCGGACCGCAGACAAAGACCTGACGCTCATTCAGGGCCGGGATCTGGCTCAGGTGTGCCTCGTCCAGGCGACCTGTGAGTCCTTGCCATGATGTATCCGGGCGGCTGAGGGCGACCTGCACGGTCAGGTGTGGGAACTGTGAAGCCAGCTCATCCAATTCTTGTTGGCACGGAATGTCCTGCCGGGTACGACACTGATGATAAAACACCACATCCTTGATCTGCTGGTGGTCGGCCAGATAGCGCAGCATGGAGAGCATCGGGGTGATCCCGCTGCCCGCCGAGAGCAGGAGCAGCTTGTCGGTATGAACCCCAAGATGGAAGCTACCGTTCGGCTGCTCGGCCACCAGGCTGTCACCGACCTGGAAGTGATCATGGAGCCAGTTAGACACCCGTCCTTCATCGACACGTTTGACGGAAATGGCATACCGGCCGGGGCGCGACGGACTGGAAGAGAGGGTGTAGCGGCGGGAGATAAACTCGCCATTGATTTCCAGTTGGATCGGCAGGTGCTGGCCCGGCTGGTAGGCGGGCAGGGTCTGCTGTTTGACCGGTTCGAGCCAGAAGGTACAGAAATCCCGGGCAATGGTTTCACGCTCGACGCAGGTGAGCGTCAGATTCAGGGTGCTGTTGTCGGGATAAACTTCTTTGGGTTTGGTTTCCAGCACCTCAACAGGATCGCCGGCTCTGATCACGCCTTCGTTACGGGCGACGAGATTCTGACCGAAGAAGACATCACCGCTCTGATCGGCGCGAAATTTCAGCAGGGTGGCAAGCGGCTCTTTGAGTTCGTTGAATTGGCCTGTTTTCGGGTCGACCGTGGTCATAATACAGCGCGCACAGGGTTTCACCGCTTCAAATTCCACTTCTCCGATCCGAATGCGTTTCCAGCTGTCTTCGGCAAACGGCTCGGTGCCGGAAACCACCAGGTTGGTGCGAAACTGATCCATGGAGTGGCGCTGGGTGCTGCGATCGTTCAGCGCTTGCAGCGAGCTCTCACTGATCACCAGCAGCGGATAGCCATCGGCAAAGCTGACGTTTTGTTGGATTTTCGGCCGTACCCGGTTGGATTGCTCGCCGGTAAAGAGCAGTTTGACCGGCTCGCCGAGGAGATGGCTGAACCAGGCATCGGCTCTCGACGTGGTGGTATAGGCGCTGAAATTGTCTTTCCACACCTGGGTATCAGTTTCGTTCAGGGCGAATTGTTCGTATTTCAGCACCAGCGGCGACATCTCCGGGTAGCTCAGGGTCAGGCCCTGCGGCTGGAGCGTGGCGGTCACTTTGACCAGGTCCGGGTGCTTGCGGGCGGTGACCATACTACCGTCGGGTTTGGCGACCATAAAGCGGCGATCAAAGCTGAGGCCTTGTTTTTCGACCCAGGCCTGCGACAGGCTCAGGCCGCGAATCGATTTGACCGGAAAGACGTTGATTTGCGAAAGCACGGCGGCTTGCGGGGTGGCTGACTGACTCACGTTCACTTCCTTGCGTAATATGATGGCTGTTATTTTTCGTCGCTATTTTAAACAAACGGCGCGGCAGAATCATCGGCTGACGTCGGTTTTATGTGCGTGGGTGCATTTTAGGCGGGGTGGTTCAGGGGCGAAAGCCAAGGAATCACGTGACGAGAGGCTGGCGGGAAGTGGTCAGGTGACCACTTCCCGAAAGGGCTAGCAGATGTCCAGAATGGCCTCGACCGGTTTGCGAACTTTCTGCGGCCAGTTGCCTTCGCTCGCATACCCAACCGTGACCAGCAAGACCGGAATATCCTGCGCACTTAAGCCAAATTCCGCGACAATACCGTCCGCGTCAAAGCCGCCGACAGTACCGGACGCTAGACCCATGCCTTCGGCCGCAATGATCAGGCTCATGGCTGATAACGAGGCGGAGCGGATGGCTTCATCACGCTGTAACTGGCGATTATTTTCGTGCATCGATGTGGCCGTCTCCACCCAGGATTGCTGAATCGCGGGAGAGATGATCTGCTTGTCGACAGACAGCTGCAATGTCTTGGCCAGCTCCTGGTATCCTTCCATCTGACCACAGACGATATATGTGACCGCGGCCGCTTTGATCTGTGGCTGGCTGTAGGCCAATGCCGACAGTTTTTCTTTGCTCTCCGGCGATTGGACGGCAATAAAGTACCAGTTTTGCATGTTAAATGCTGACGGTGAAAAGCTTGCCAGGCGGACCAGCTCGCGAATGGTTTCCGGTGCCAGGGTTTTCTCCGGATCATAGTGGCCGGTTGTCGAACGGGATTCCAGCAGGGTGGCAACGGTGTTTTGTTCAGTCGCGATTTGTGTCGGGTTCATGATTTTTTCCTTGTGATTTGTAGATGATTCGTCCAATCGGTTCGTGTTGTGTTCAGCTCAGGCTTTTTGAGGTTGCAGCTTTTTTGGTGCAGGTTGCCACTGGAGTACGGAAATGGCAATCAGCACGGTCAGGATACCACCCATCTGGCGCAGATTCAGGAACTGATCCAGCACAACCCAGCCAAGTATCAGCGCGGTGAGCGGACTCAGCAGCCCCAGCGCCGAAACAGAGGTGGGTGTCAGCAGCTTGATGCCTCGGAACCACAGGGTGTAGGCAATCAGGGCGCCGAAAATGGTCAGGTAGCCGTAGCCCATCAGGTTTTCTGGGGTCAGTTGCGGCAGCGGCGGATCGACCAGCATGGCGACCGGGGCCAGGAACAAGCCGCCGATAAACAGCTGCCATCCACTAAAGGCCAGCAGGGGAATGCCGGTCTGCCAGCGACGGGACAGGAAAGTGCCCAAGGCCATCGCGCCGGTCCCGGCCGCCGCCGCTGCCAAGCCGATGGGATCCCACTGACTGTCGGGAGAGACAAACAGCAGCGACATCCCCAGCACACTGGCAAGCGCAGCGCCTAGTGTGACCAGTGCGGGCCGGTTGTGATCGATAGACCAGGCCAGCAGCATCACTAGCAGGGGCTGAATGGCCCCGACCACGGCGGCAATGCCGCCCGGCAGACGGTAGGCCGCAACAAACAGCAGTGCCTGGAAGATCCCGATATTGAGCAGCGACAGGGTGATCAGTTTGGGCCAGATCCGTGCTGGCAGCGCCGCCCGGCTCCAAAAGATCAGCAGCAATCCGGCCGGCAGGCATCGGATCAGTGCGGCAGTAAACGGGCGATCCGGCGGCAGCCATTCGGTGGTCACTAGGTAGGTCGAGCCCCAGATCACCGGCGTCAGCGCAGTGAGCAGGGTATTGAAAACAACTTTGTTTGCCGTGAAACCTGTCATGATGTCCTTCCTTGTCATTTTATCTTCATTTCAAGATAAATTTACTTTGGACCTGGTTTATCTTGATGTCAAGATAAAATTATGACACATTGAATCCCATCAAAGGACAGTCAGGAATTACAGAGATGAGCAAATCAGACCCCAAGCCGGACAATGGGACTGCACCGACCAACCCACCGGGAGATGCCGTCGATGCCATTATCAGCCAGTGGCAAAACGAACGGCCCGATCTACGGCTGGAGGCGATGGCGACATTCGGTCGGCTGAAGCGTTGCGCTGCCCTGGTTCAGCCCATGCTGGAGCAGACGTTTGCGGAGTACGGCCTTAGTGCCTGGGAATTTGATGTGCTGGCGACCCTGCGTCGCTCCGGTGCACCGTACCGACTGGCGCCGACGGCGTTGTTCTCGACGTTGATGATCACCTCCGGGACCATGACGCACCGGATGAAACGGCTGGAAAGTAACGGGCTGATTGAGCGCCTGCCCAACCCGACAGATGCCCGCAGTTTGCTGGTTCAGCTGACGGACAAAGGGCTGGATTTGATTGAAAAGGCGGTGACAGCCCATGTCGATAATATCGAATCCCGGCTGGCGGCTTTAGATACCCAGCAGCAGGCACAGTTGGATGAGGGGCTGAAAGTACTCTTGTCGGTGCTGGAAGAATAAGCCGTAGTCGGTGAACTAGCCTAGTTGATTGAGCTCAAGGTAATTGAGTCCAAGGTGAAACGACAGGCGGCCTCGAGTCGCCTGTCGGATGCATGGGTGGGCACCTTATTCGGGAAGCATCATGGTTAAATGTGGGCCGATGTTAAATTTTTGTTGTGGAGATCTCGTTTTGATATTTTGATGAAAGACGCCTACGCTGATTTATAGATAATGATACGTAGGACATTTGGAAGCTTAGTTTTTAAATCACTATAGTTTTCAAGTAACCCTAGTTTTCAAATAAGCATAGTTTTTAAATGACTGTCGTGTTCAAATGACCGTGGTTTTCAAATAGGTGTTGTGATGAATACATTAATCATGCTCAGCGATTGGTTTACCCTCGACTATAAAATTGCTTTCTTTTTCCCTTCGAACTAATCCTGTCTGCACATGCTCTGTGCACTGAATGATGGTCTCTGTTGTTGATGGGCTCGGATTGATCTCGTTGCCGTCTCATTTGTTTTTCAGAGCATCACTTCAATAACTTTCTGATAGCGGTCACGCCTTTGAGTATATCAATGGCGTGTGGATTGCTATTGCCAAGAATCAATAAATTTTCGTCGTTCTTTTATTGAACTGTCATTTTATTGTTCGGTCCTTTTGTTTGATTGAGACCCGTTCGAGCGACGTGAAAACAGAACCAAGGATTTGAAGATGGAAAACTTTAAACATTTACCTGAGCCATTTCGTATTCGTGTCATCGAGCCGGTGAAAAGGACAACCCGGGAATATCGCGAGCAAGCCATTCTGGACGCCGGAATGAATCCATTTCTACTCGACAGTGAAGACGTGTTCATTGACTTGCTGACCGATAGCGGCACCGGTGCGATCACCCAGGAGATGCAGGCAGCCATGCTGCGCGGCGATGAAGCCTACAGCGGCAGCCGCAGTTATCATGCCCTGGCGAATGCGGTGAAAGACATTTTTAACTACGCGTATACGATCCCGACGCACCAGGGCCGGGGGGCGGAGCAAATCTATATTCCGGTGCTGATTAAAAAGCGTGAGAAAGAAAAAGGGCTTGATCGCCGTAAAATGGTGGCGCTGTCGAATTATTTCTTTGATACGACCCAGGGCCATACTCAAATTAATTGCTGTGTGGCAAAAAATGTCTATACCGAAGAAGCGTTCGACACATCCGTCGAGGCGGATTTTAAAGGTAACTTTGATCTGGATAAATTAGAACAGGCAATTTTAGAAGCCGGTCCGGCCAATGTGCCTTATATCGTCAGCACCATTACCTGTAATTCTTCCGGGGGGCAGCCGGTTTCCATTTCCAATTTAAAAGCCGTGTATGAAATTGCCCGGAAATACGATATTCCGGTGATCATGGATTCGGCCCGTTTTGCGGAAAATGCATATTTCATTCAACAGCGCGAGCCGGGATATCAGGACTGGTCGATTCAGGAGATAACCCGAGAGTCTTATAAATATGCCGACGGGTTGGCGATGTCGGCCAAGAAAGATGCCATGGTGCAGATGGGCGGGCTGCTTTGTTTTAAAGACGAGACGCTGTTTGATGTTTACACCGAGTGCCGCACGCTGTGTGTGGTGCAGGAAGGCTTTCCGACCTATGGCGGGCTGGAAGGGGGCGCGATGGAGCGTCTGGCCGTTGGCCTGTATGAAGGAATGCGTCAGGACTGGCTGGCGTACCGGATCGGTCAGGTCAAATATCTGGTCGATGGGCTGGAAGCGGTCGGCATTGTGTGTCAGCAGGCCGGTGGCCATGCGGCGTTTGTCGATGCCGGGAAGCTGTTGCCGCATATTCCGTCCGATCAGTTTCCGGCCCATGCGCTGGCGTGTGAGCTATATAAAGTCGCCGGGATCCGCGCAGTGGAAATCGGCTCCTTGCTGCAGGGGCGCGATCCGGCGACGGGTGAGCAGATGCCTTGTCCGGCAGAATTGCTGCGCCTGACGATTCCGCGGGCAACTTATACCCAAACCCATATGGATTTCATCATTGAGGCGTTCGAGAAAGTAAAAGCCAATGCGATGAACGTGAAAGGGCTGACCTTTACCTACGAGCCGGCAGTGCTGCGCCATTTTACTGCCCGGCTCAAAGAGGTAGAAACAGCACCGGTTTTTACGCCAGCCAGGGAATCGGCGCAGCAAACCATCGCAGCAATCATCGCTGAGGAGTAAAACCAAACAGGACTGCTATAGTTCCTGCTACAGCTCCGATAAATGAGCTAAACAGTATTCAGCCCGGTCCAGCACGGCTTGTTGTTGGTCCGGGCTGAGTTGATCCCAGCTGCGGTAAATCATCCCAATCCGTGGGTTTCGGCTCAGTTGTCTGTCATGGCGATGGAGAAAATGCCAGTAAAGGCTGTTGAACGGGCAGGCTTGCTCACCGATCTTTTCCTTGACGTTGTAATGGCAGTCCCGGCAGTAGTCACTCATCTTGTTGATATAGTTGCCGCTGGCGGCATAAGGCTTGGTGGCGACTACACCGTGGTCGGCAAACTGGCTCATGCCCCGGGTGTTGGGGAGCTCGACCCACTCAATGGCATCAACATAGATCCCCAGATACCAGGCATCAACTTCATCGGGATGGATCCCGGCTAGCAGGCAGAAGTTTCCGGTCACCATCAGGCGTTGAATATGATGAGCATAGGCATGACTCAAGGACTGACCGATGGCCGCTTTCATGCAGGCCATCTTGGTGTTGGCGTCCCAGAAGAAGCCGGGCAGGCTGCGGTGGGCATCCAGTGCGTTGTGGCTGCGATAATGCGGCATGTTTCCCCAGTAAACCCCGCGGATGTATTCTCGCCAGCCGAGGATCTGGCGGATAAATCCTTCCACCTGAGCGATGTCGATCCGGTCCGGTTGTGCTCGGTAGGCATCCAATACTGCCTGGATCACCTGCATCGGGTGCAGCATTTTGCTGTTGAGGGCAAATGAGAGCCGGGAGTGATACAAGCTCCAGCCATGAGGCGAGTGTTTCGTCATTGCATCCTGAAAGCGGCCGAAATTCGGCAGACATTGGTTGCAGAAAAAGGCCAGCAGCTGCTTTGCCTGCTGGCGGTTGACCGGCCACAGCAATGGCTCACTGGCTTTGCCAATGGTGGTGACCTGATGGCGCTCGAGCCGCTCCAGAATATCGCTGACATCATTGGCAAACAGCAGCGGTGCCGGAACTGCCTCGATGTCTGCCGATTTGAAAGTTTGGCGGTTGTGTTTGTCGAAATTCCATCGGCCGCCTTCCGGTTTGCCGCCTGCCATTAAAACATCAAAGCGTTGACGCATCCGGCGATAAAAGTGCTCCATGAGCACGGATTTCCCTTGGGGAAACTGCTCGGCGAGTTCGGCAAACGGCAGCAGGAAGTGCTCGCTATCCCATTCCCGCAGCGAAACGCCTTCAGGCAGTGTCAGACGATGTAATTGCTCGTAAAGCCGGTACTCATCGGGGCGCTGGAAATCGAGATGGGTGATTTGGTATTGCTCGATGAGATGGTTGAGCAACATCGGCAGTGACTCAAAATCAGCTGTGTCATCTAAGGTCAGATGCAAGACCTGATGTCCTGCCTGGCGCAGTCCTTGGGCGAATTGTTGCATGGCGGCAAAAAACGCGCAGACTTTCTGGACGTGGTGTTTGGTGTAGCCGGTTTCCTGGTGAAGCTCGGCAATCAGGTACAGGGTGTCCGGCTGGTTCTCCCGATACCAGCTGTGGGAAGGATTGAGCTGATCGCCAAGGATCAGCCGCAGTGTTCGATAGTTTGTCTTGCTCATCATGGCTCAATAATAATGGTGGCTGTGACGTGGTGCCCGTGGCCGAATGGTTTTGCAGTCGTTGAATGGCTTCAGCGTCGTGACTTGCTTCAGAGCCGTGGCCAGTCTGCAGCATCCATCGCATCCAGATTCCCGTCGTGTTGATCGCCTTTCCATTTACGAATAAAGGTGCCATCCGGATCATAGCGTTGGGTTTGTTTTTCCAGATGAAAATGGCGGTGTTCTTTGGGATCGGCACCGACTCCGGCGATGTACTGCCAGTTGCCCCAGTTTGATGCTACGTCGTAATCAAGCAGTTGCTGTTCAAAGTAGGCGGCACCGTAACGCCAGTCCAGACTCAGCTCATGGACCAGACAGCTGGCAACCAGTTGCCGGCCCCGGTTTGAGATGTATCCGGTCTGATTGAGTTGATGCATGCAGGCGTTAACGATGGGATAGGGCGTATTGCCGTTGCACCAGCGCCGATAGCGCTCGGCATAGTAGCTGGTGTTGGGCCCGTGACGCTTGATGCCGCGAAAGGCAAACAGCCTGGTCGGGTAACGGTGGGCATACCATTGAAAATATTCGCGCCACAAGAGTTCAAACTTGATCCAGCCGGTCGAGGTGTTGCGCTCAACCTGAGTCTCGTACTGGGTGAGTTGCTCGATGAGGGATCGGGCGGAGAGACAGCCCTGCGCCAGCCAGGGTGAGAACTTGGTCGAGTTCTCCCAGCCGTCGAGGGCATTTCGGGTTTGTTTGTAGTCACTGGGGGCCCGGCTGGAAAAGTAGGTTTGGAGTTGCCTGAGAGCCGCCTGTTCACCGCCTTGAAACAAGCAGGGCTGGTGGGTGAGCAGCGGGCTCAGCACATCAAAATGCAGTAACTTGTTCGGGGGCGGTGGTAAATGGGTCAGGGCCGGGAGCGGCTGCCGAATCGGCAGATTATCAACCTGTTTGCGAAACTGCGAGAAAGTAGGCGGGAGTTGCTCAATGTCGAATGGTAGCGCTTCCGGGGTGAAGAGCGTGTGGCTCGGTGTGGTGGTGAATGTCAGGTAAGGATAGCGTTCGGTCAATGTTTGCCAGCTTTGGTTTTCATAATAACCGGCATGCTGGCTGCGATAGAGGCGGGTGACATTGTATTGGGTGATGAGTGCCGGAAGCGTGTTCAGCGGATGTTCCAGTACAATCAGGAGTTGTTGTCCGAGCCGGGTCAGTTGCAGCGCCAGATCGGCCAGTGACTGCAGGAGAAACTGCTGGCGCCAGGGGCCGAGCGGGTTGGTGTGATAGGGCAGCCGGTTGATTTTACTCAGTGGCAGGCAGTAAACACACAGCAATGTGTCGACCTCATCAGCTGCTCGTTGGAGCGCTGGATTGTCATGGCGTCGCAGATCATTGGAGAACAGATAGAGTCCGGTTGTCATCATCACCGCCTGATCGTTTGTTTTATGTTGATGATTAATAACTATAGATCGGTGGCAGCTTTGAGGTGCGGCGAAACAGCCAAAGAATGCGCAATCGCTCTGAATGCAGCCAGGGCGATATCCATACTCTCGTAATGGTTGGCCATGAAATGGGTATTGGTGCTGTTTTTGACGATCACCACATCAGCCTGGCGATTGATGTAGATATACTGACCATAGATGCCGATGGCAACAAACTCTTGATTGGCGTGTTCCGGGATCCACCATTGATAACCGTATCCCCAATGGGTGTTAGCGTTGGCTCTTTTCCCCGGTATTAAGTGCGGTGCATCCGGGGTGATGCTGTCCTTAATCCATTGCGCCGGAATAATCTGCTCGCCATTCAATCGTCCGAAGTCCCGATACAGTTTGCCAAATCGCAGATAATCCCGGCTTAAGATATTCAGGCCGCCCAATACCATGGGCTCTCCGGTGCTGTCGGTCAGGTAGATGGCATCACCTTCTGGCTGAAGTTTGGACCAGAGCTTGGCTTTAAAGTAGTCGGCGATACGTTGGCCGGTGGCCGCACGTAAAACCATGCCCAGGACATGGGTGTCGATACTGACATAAGCCATGTAAGTGCCTGGTGCTCGCCACCGCTGTAACGTGGCGGCAAATTCATCAAAACTGCCACCGAGCGCCATCAGTCGTCCCATGCGGTTGATGTCACTGTTAAAGTCGCCGTAATCCTCGTTGAAGTACACCCCGCTGGACATTTGCAGCACATCTTTAATCGAAACGCCGTCATAACCGGAGCCTTTCAGGCTGGGCACATAATCCGTGACGGTTGTGTTCAAGTCTGTAATTACCCCTTCCTCAACCGCGACGCCAAATAGCGCGCTGAGAAACGACTTCGCCATTGACCAGGAAATTCGGGCATCATCTTCATGGGTACCCTGATAATAGCTTTCAAACGTAATGGTATCGCCTTTCAGCACCACCAGGGCCGTGGTGCCAGAGGCAGACAGCCATTTCTGGATGGAGTACTCCGTGTCTTGATATGAAAAAGTGCTGGGAAGCGTCTGGGGCCGGTGTTTGAATTGATCAATCGGGCCGATGCGAGGGATGGTTATAGAGGGAAAAATCTGCGCCATGTTTGAAAAATTCCGGACAATTAACTCCGGCTCGAACAGGCGCACGGTATGATAGAGCTGGCGCAGTTCGGTGTGAAAATAGCCCATTCCCCCCACCAGGAGAATGAGAAGGGCTGCGGTCCATTGAACAATCCTTCGCTTCAAGGTGCTTCGCTCCGTCTAAGTTGTTTCTTTTGATGAGTGTGGTCGATAGCGTTTGTAGGTACCAGAAAACATCATCATGTGGTGAATGTTTTTCGCGTCAGTTCAAACCGTGTCTCCTGAGTCAGCCTCATCGGTTGTTTTTCAGATTGTTCTACACGAAAAATGATCAGCAGCGCGCTGAGCAACAGGCCGAGCGTAGTGATCACAACACGCTTGGTGGGGCGCTCTGGGACAGGTTGCCGCTTTGGAGTGATCGGGCATAGAGCAAGATCGCCAGGGTATCAATGACAGAAGCCAGAATGGGGACGCCAAGTAGGGCTGCAGTAAAATCCGCATATATGCGGATTTTTAAAACGCGTTGTATTGAGTGAGGACGGCATCATACTACCCTTGTTGCACATGATGGGGTTTTTGTGACTCAATGAAGAGAGAGCCGCTCCTCATCGCCTTTGCCCATGCTGTCTTTGAAATGGTATCCTGCGTGCCCTTGTTAGTGTAGTGCCGGAAACAAAATGAATTTTAATCGCATCGTTTGCTTTGACCTCGAAATGTGCTGCTGGAATGACGGGCGGGAATCCAGGACCGGCGAAATTATCGAAATTGGTGTTGCGGAGTTGGATTTAATCACGGGCCAAATTGTTCGACGGGCGCAGTATTTCGTGAAACCGGAATACGATGAAGTATCACCATTCTGTACGGAATTGACGGGAATCAAGCCTGAAGTGATCGAAAAAAACGGCAAACCGCTGGCAACGATCCTGAAATCTGTCGAGCAGAAGTTTGGCGGCCGGCATAAAATTTATGCCGCTTGGGGGCGGGATGATGCGATTTTGCGGGCCGAATGCAAAGCCAAAGATTTGAAAGTCCCGTTTAACGAATACCTGAACCTGGCGACACTGTTTCGTCTGCAACGCCATGTGACCAATAAGCGGTGTGGGTTGCGGGCCGCGATGGATATGGCCGGTTTGACATGGGAAGGGCGGCATCACTCCGGTTATGTTGATGCCTATAATCTGGCCAGACTGGCAAAAACTATGTTCTTCCTACCCGAACATCACGCTTGATAGATATATTGTTGATGCCGCTGTGGTTCGATTGAACACGGTGGTGTCTGCACTTCCCAAGAAATCTGTTTATTCCTTCTTTCGCTTCAGTACATATGCGTTTTTTGTGGTGTTACTGGACAATCTTATTGTCAATAATTTGGCTTTCTCTCTTTGAGAATTGACGACTTGTTTTAGGTCTATTGGCTGCTATTGGGGTCGGGCTGTCGTAACATGGCACGTAACATATTGAAATTTAACGGTCAATGGCATTTCGGTTGAATGGAGGCTTATTGAATATAATTCAATCGTGATAACGGCACGGATGACCGCTTTTATTGAAATTTTTTGAAATTTTTTATTTAGAGAGAGTGATTATTTACACAACAAAATTGAACAGATAAGATACGCACTGTTTATGGATTAAAACTATAAAGGAAACAATTTTGAAAACTAAATTTCTGACAGCGTGTTTGGCTGCTGCCCTGCTGGCTGGCTGTAATAATAGTAATGAAGCTCGCACGGGTTCTACTTACCAAGTTCAGGCGTTTGATGGTGCAATCCAGAATATCGCAGGCTCTTTCACCTGTACTAATGATGGTGAGACTGAAACAGGCGTATTGCCGAAAACAGCTTGGAGCGGTTTTTCAACTGTCTCTGCGACTGCGGCGGCTTTGATCATCACCAATCCATCAACCTGTAAGTTTACGTTTGCCCCAACTGCTGGTGCGGTGGATGTATCTAACGGTAAAGCGATGGATAAAGTTTCACTCAGCATTCCACGTGGTCTTGCGACAACGGGTTCTCCTGTGATTGCAACGCCGTTGACAACGCTGATTACACAAGAACTGGGTGATGCAAACTACGACGAGTCGACTGCAACTACCGTTCTGACAAACCTGGGCTTGGGCGAGTTACTGAACTCCGGCGTATCAGTTAATGATCTTGTGGCAGATTTGCCTAAAGTAATCAAGAAGCTTGAAGACAGCGCGGATGCAGATACCAAAAAACTGGGTGGTAAGCTGACAGCAACAACACACGTTCTGACGGATGTGATTGTTCAGCAAGGTGCGCTGACAACCACTGAAACTGCAGTTCTGGCGAAGAACCTGACAACCACAGTAACTGAAGCGAATCCTTACTACCCGGCAGGTGGTGCAACCGGTACAGGTGCAAAGGTTACGGTTGATGTGAAAGCGACTGTTGAGGCGGTGAAAGCAAATCCTGCAGATCTGGCAACTATGACGGATCCGAAAACAACAATTGATGATATTCCACCAGTTGTGAAAGAGAATGTTGATAAAGGTACTGACATTGCTAAGCCAGTGCCAAAACCAGAAGTTCCAACCGGGACCACAGGTAGCGCAGGTAGCGCCGGCGGTTCAGGTGCTTAATTAAGCATTCACTGAATAGCTGATACTTGTTTTTCATACCGCCGCTCCATTTTGGAAGCGGCGGTATTGTTTTTTTAGACTTAGCTTAAACGTACATTCATGGTAATTTCGGCTTGAAAGACCAGGGTACCCTTCGTATCTCTGACTTCAACCGGCACCTTCTTCTCTCCTGCCGTCTCCCAGTTAATCTCATGCCCAATTGCTGTCGCCGACAAGTCAGTGGTTGCTTTGTTTAAGTACGCTACGGTCATGCCGACGGGGATCCAGCGACTGTGCACCGGAACGGAAACATCGGTCATCATCCCTGCCGCTAACTCGGCCATATTACACATTGCGATGGCATGCACCGTGTTGAGATGGTTCGTGACCCGACGACGTTTTTTCATGGTCACTTCGGCAAAACCCGGTCTTAATTCGTGGATTTGAGGTTTGATTGATGAAAAATAGGGGGCGACTCGGCAGACAATCCAGCTGAATATCTGTCGGCCGAATGGTAGCTTCGTGAGTCGTTGATACGTTTTAAGATTCTTACGCATTTTCATTCCCTGTTGCGATGAGTTGTTGGACGATCAAGTTCTGGTCTGACCAGGTAGTTCTAACATAGATAAAGCAACGGGCAAAGCACAAAGGGCTCGTTCGAATCAGGGATGTATGATGGAGCCTACATTGATAGGGGCGTGGGCATGTGTTGACTTGATATCTTTGCTGATGGAAACAGTACATGGCGGGTCTGGATAAAATGTCTCATAAGTGAGAAAAATGGGCGCAGGCAAGGTGAACAACCTCACAAAACCTGAATCAATATGCATCTTGTTTTGTAATATTTTTGTAAACCCTGCTGTATACCTTACTATACATATTTTCTCACGATGACAATTGTAACTTTTATTCAAAGGATGAATTATGGGCCCCTCTAAATTTGCGTATCAAAAGCTTGCGCTGGCCGTCATGTTGGCGAGTGGCGTTCTGGCTGGATGTTCGGACTCTGATGGCATCACGAAGACGACGCCGGCAGCTCCGCCAGAAGCGAAAACGATTGTGAACCCGGTTGCATTAATCTTTCAAAGTATTGACACCGGGGTGCTATCGGATAAGAAGATTACGTTTACTCTGAGAAGTGACCAAGTGCCTTATCTGTTTATTCAAGGTGCCGAAGAAGTTCAAGAAAAAGCGAAAGCGGGCAGTAAAACCTATATCGCAAATTCAGGGACAGTTTTGGTTAGCAGGGCAGACGGTGCCTCTGTTAACGAAATTGTGCTAGAGCTACACGCAACCTCTCCTGGATTCTTTGCGACCGGGAAAAACATTCATATGCCGGCACAGAGCGCAGGTGTCGCAGGTCAAGAAGGGGCGAGTTACGATGTGTTCTTTACGCCGCTGGTACCGACAAACAGTGAAGCGCCTATTGCTGCTGCGCAAAAAACAATTAGCTCTGACGCTGGGGGCGCAGTTAATCACGAAGTTATAATTACCACGCCACCGCCTGCTGATCCTAACTCTGATCAAGCCAAAGCAATGGCAAACACCAAGGTTGAGATGAAGATCCCGTTGGGGACTCAGCTACTGGATGCAAGTGGTGATCCTGTAACCGGGACCGTAACCGCAAATATTGTTCATTTTTCAAACGAGCCAAATGGAAATGCAAGTAACGAATCTGTCTTAGATGCTTTCCCTGGCGGTTTGGAGCCGGATGTTATTCTGGGGGCTGACGGGAGAGAAGATCCTGCGCTGGCTGGTGGTGGCTTCATTTCTGCAGGCTTTACAGCAATTCAGTTGCAGAATGAAAACGGTGATACGGTTGCTAAGTTTGACCAGGACATTACCCTGACATTTGATGTGCCGGCAGATACGATTAACCCTGGTACAAACGAGAAGATTAAAACCGGGGAAACCATCCCTGTTTGGTCCTATGATGAGACAACTGGGCGTTGGAAAACTGAAGGGGATGGCACTGTTGGTGCGCCTAACGCGGCAACAAATACCTTCACCCTGGCCAAAGACATTACCCACTTGTCCTATTACAACCTGGATTATTTCTGGGGCAAACGCTGTAAGGCGAATATTACATTTGAAGAAGTGAACGGGAATACGTATAACCCCCGAGTGATCTTCACTCGCGCAGGAGGGGGCTGGAGCAAGAGCAAATATATCTCAGGTATGACGACTCACACATTCAATAATATGCCGGAAAATGGGGCGGGTAAGCTACAAGTCGTTTCCCGTAGTAATTACCGTCAAGGGCTGATTAAATCCGTGTCTCATCGAGATGGCTCAGAGATTTCTGTTGCAAATGATGGTAGTCTTGTCCATAACTTTTGTGACTTGAATGGTGCGACCATTCGCATTGAGTCACCTGAAACCAAAACACTGAATGTTTCGCTTGAAAGTAAATGTTTGGATACTGGTGAAACCAAGATTCAGCCGGGTGTTGTCGAAGTATATTCTCAGAATATGCGCCGCTATTTTGGTTCGGTAACCCCGACAGTTGATAGTCCGGCCTCTATTCGTCTGGTTCGAGGGACTTATAACCTGAAGGGATCTGTTTATACCGAGAAATTTGGTAACCAACAGGTTGAGCAAAATGTTGTCGTGAGTAACGACACCAATGCGACTCTTACGTTCCCAATCGATAAATGTGGCACCACGACGACGGGGACGACCGGGACAACCGGTGCCAGTGGCGGGAGTGGTGCTTAATCACAGTCCATCCTCGAAAGGCAGGCGAAAGCCTGCTTTTTTTCGGGTGAGTATAGATAAAATTACGTTGTAGTGAGCAGTTTAATGAAAGAACAAAATGCGAAGCAAAGGATGTTTCGTTGGTTAGGTGCGGGTGTGTTAACGCTCCTTCCGTTGAGCGGGCAAGCTAATTCGACAATTGTCCCACACTTTTCTCAGACCGGGTTTACTGGTGCCCTGCGTACCCCGAATGCGCAAACCCTGGCCTTTGGTGACATCTCTCTGGGGTGGAACTTTGAGGACAATATTGATACCAGTCGTGGTTATTCGCAAGGTGCTCATAATACGGTGATGCTGGGATTGGGGATTTTCCCCGGGTTTGAGTTTGTTTCGCAAGATACCTACAAGCGATTTCATGGTGATGTTGGTTGGAATACTGCAGGGAGTGATCTTTCGTTTTCAGCCAAACTCTCCAGTGCGGCATGGTTTCCGGATTCACCCTTTTCGATCGCGATTGGTGCCCAGGATTTAGGAGGCATCGCCAGCCACCATGATAACCAGTATCTGGTGGCCGGCTATGACTGGAAGAGCCTGCGGATCAGCGTTGGTTATGGCCGCGGCAGCAAGACGAACCAAATGGGGGCCGCTTACCTGGATGGTGGCTTCGGCAGCCTGGAGTGGCAGACGTTTGACTGGATGCAATTAGTCACCGATTATGACGGCACCGGGATCAATGCCGGGGTTCGGTTATCAACGCTGGATGGCTGGCTGCCGTGGCGCTCGCGTGTGAGTGCAATCTGGCAGTTTTACTCGGATAGCGAAACTGACAATCGTGATAACGCGTATGCGGGTGTTCAGCTGTTAGTGCCTTTGTCGCTGTCGCCTTCGCAAAAAAACATTGTCCCGCGGACCAAATCCTTCTGGCAGGAGCATGAAGATGCCGGCTTAGCGGCAGAAACAGAATCTGTGGCCTCGTCACAGTCGCCGAAAGAGTTGCCGCAGGCACCGGAGCTTGTTGCCCCGCAAGTCAGTGCGGAAGCATTGGCTGATTCTGCAGATGTGGTCATGTCGCGATTGGCCAGGCATGGCTTCCAGCACCTGAAAGTGGCCACTCAGGGCGAACACTTGAGCGTTGCGCTGGAAAATAATCGCTATCGACGCAATGAAGTGGATGGGATTGGTGTCGCGATGGGGATGATCAGTGAAGCCTGGTCAGGCAGTTTCGATTTATACCTGCTGAACAACGGCATTCCGGTGACCAAGATCAGAGCACAGTCTCAGCGGGTACGTGACTATTTTCAGGGCGATGCGCCGAGTGTCAGTGGGATGAATATCTCGACGGTATCCACCTATGATTACTACGCCGTTCCGTGGAAGAAACCGGCACAAGCCAATTCAGCCTGGATCCCGAATATCAATTTCTCTCCGAACCTGCGTTCGACCCTGGGAACGGAATTCGGCGTGTTTGATTATTCGCTGGCCTTGGGGACCAACCTGGTTTGGGATTTATGGCCGGGCGCGAGCCTGGATGTACGCCATTTGTTGCCATTAGCGGTGAGTGATGATGTCGAGCAGGTGTCCTGGCATCCGATCAGCGAACATGAAAATGAAGTCGACCGGGTTCTGGTTCATCAGGCGTTCGGATTGCCGCTGGGCTTGTTTACCCAGTTTAGTTATGGTCGGATGTACGGCGACTATATTGGTGGGATGAACGAGTCACGCTGGCAGTCAGCCAGTGGCCGACACAAACTTTCTTTCAAAATGGGCTATTACGAACAGGAAGATACCGAGGTCGAAGCGGAGCCACGTCTGTTGTCTTACCGGTACTATTTACCGGAATGGGACTGGGCGCTTGAAGTACAAAATGGCGAGTACTGGCGCGGTGATACCGGCACGGCGGTGAAATCGAACCATTGGTTTGGGGATGTTCAGGTGATCATTGAAGCCCATACCGCAGGTGAAGACTATGCGGGCATGTACTTCAAAATCCCGATCACACCACGCCAGGAGATGAAGCCGAAGTATGTTCAGGTGACCGGGATCGACGAATGGCGCTGGGGTTACTACACCAAGATTTCCGGGAATGATAACCGGATCACCCCGGGAGCGATTTGGGAGCCGGAGTTGCAACATAGTGTCGAGCGACGTTATTTCAACCGGGATCGCCTCTCGCCTGTCTATATCCGCTCGCAACAGCAGCGGATGAAGCAAGCGTATACGCTGTACGCGCTCGGCAAAGCCGATTAATGCGGCATCACAGAGCGGGGCTTCGGCCCCGCTTTTTGTTGTGTGCGAGGTGTCAAAAGCGATAGCGATAGCCCAGGGTAAAGGCGATATCGGTACTGTTGTCCATGTTAAACATGTTCTCAACTACCGAGAGCTCGATTGCGCTGTGCTGGAAGTGGTAGCGGTAACCCAGCAAGATTTCATTGGACGGTTGTGACAAATCCGAAGCCGCATCGGTAGTTCCTTCATAGATGTGGTATTCCACCAATAAGCGATGCTTGGGTGTCAGTTGATACTGATATCCTGCCCCTGCCGCCAAAGCGATGGTGTTGTAGGGAATATCAACCAACACGTTGTCGTTGTTGCGGTAAGAGAGGCCAAGCATGGCGTAGAAAGCATGTTTGTCTCGACGATAGCCGTAATTCAGCTGGACAGCCTGTTCAAAATTGCTGGTCTCAAAGGGCCCGCTGGGAACGTAGTTATAGTAGATGGAGCCCCCTATCGATAGGCCGTGTCGCTCCGTTTCCAGAAGCTGGTAGCTGGTATACAGGGTGAAGGCATTACCTAGTGTTTCACGGTTAAAGTCATGGATTTCAATCCCATACTCCGGCACGGACAAATCAAAGGAGTGATCTTCAACCTCGTCCCGGCCGTTCTGTCCCAGCCCGAAAAAATCATGAAACGAAGTGGTGACGTTATCCAGGTGGTTGTTGGCCGTAAAGCGCCAGGTGTAATCCAGCGCCACGAGCCATTTCTCATTGATTTGCCACTGACCGCCGATAGACAACGCATTTTGATAGTAATCCGCATTGTACTCTTCAGTATGTGCCCACACGCTGGCCATGGTGGCTGTTGTATACAGCTCGACCGTACCGGGGGTATCGCTAAAACCATTGCGCATGAGTGGAGTCAGGCTGTTGAACTGAATGGGGGACTGGGCGTAGGTTTTCAGGGGACCATAGTCAGCGTAGGATGACACGGGTGCCGCCAGTGTTGTTGCCGGGAAGCCAACCGCAGCCAGTCCGGAGAGCGAATAGAGTGTGATACTGCTTTTTTTCATCACTTTGCCGTTTGCGTTATTTACTTGGGTCAGTCATCAAGCGTTCTGTGAGGGGCCCTTTATAATGGATGCTGCCTGACCGCTGTCTGAATCAAACGATAAGTCACTCAAAATAAGTGCCTGATTCGGATGGCCTGCCGCAGGTCTTGTTCTCAGTGTAGTGAAGGAGGTGCAGGTCCGGTTGCTTGGTATTGCGACCCGAGCTTAGTTCTGAGAATGCTGCCGCACCGAGGTGGGGCCTAAAGCAGGAGTTTGGGCTCCCGCTTTAGGCCCGAGAGTAAATCGCTCAAGGAATGAGCAGGGTCGGCTTAGCCTGGTAAGAGAGCGCAAAGTCGATCTCCCAGCTCATCCCGTTCATGTTCAAACGCCCGTCAGGCACGCCAGCCATGCCGGGTTGGCCGGTATCTGCCACTTCCCATTGCAAGGTTTGCGGTGAAGTGAGGTTACTGAAGTTATCCCCCTGTACCGCATCATCCAAGGTCAGAATGTAATGTTTGTTATTCCACTTGGCAGCACCATAAACCCGGACGCTATGGCCGCCTTTCCATTCGCCGTCGATGTCATACCAACTGAACAGAATCGTGACAGCACGACCTTGAGCCAGTTCATCAAATATCCATTCCCAGGTGGGGAATTGCCCTTCCTGTTGCGATGTGATCCCATCCATGATTACCGTGCCGTTGTCACAGCCGGCATTATCCCCCAGGACCAAGGCGCTGCTGCCCTGGTGGCGAAATGCAGCGGCGTCCAGGGATCCGGATACGGGGTCGGCGAGGTAACCGAATAAACCGCGGATTGACCCACAGAAGCTGGTATAGCCACCAGTGTCGAGATCCTGGACATTGTCCCGGCGACCATAGCTGTCGATGTTCGCGACCAGGCTGTTGGCAGGTTCAGGCTCCCAGAACAGCACATCTCCGGCGGAATTAATTTTGCCGATGCCGCGGATATGTAACTGAGGTACGCGCCAGGCCAGTAGCAGGCTGTCATATCGGTCTTCCAGATATTGCAGGGCATTGGCGTGAGCGATCGGAATACATTGGTTCCGGCCTGCATCCAGGTTGGGTTGATCAGCCTGGATGACCTGAATCGGAAAGTCGAGATCATCGGGCAGGGAGGGTGTTGGCGTAACAGGTTGTGGCGGCCTGCCGAGCGACAGGGTGTTGGGAATAGTGGATGAAACCGGGCTGACCCGGCCGTCGACATGCCCGGCACCTTCCGCATTGATCCTGGTTGTGCGGACGGGATAAACCTGGGCAGGAAACTGGGCGGCGAATTGCGCGATATCCGTGATCGTCGGTAAAGGTTGCGGTGAAAAGAGAATCGCTGCCCGTATTTGCCGGATACTTCCTTCACCATCTTCACCGGGACGTAAATCGAAATAGATGCTGGCATCGGCTGGGCTATTCGCTGGCATTGGGCGTGGCATGAAAGGGTACCGGTCCTGGTACTTGTTCAAAGACTTTCGGTGTGCCGCGTTGATGTGATGAGCCTGGATATTTTTGGTCTCAGCAGGGGCTGCAACAAAGAGATTATCTACTGACCATGACGGCAGCTGTGCACCCGAGCCGGAATCAGGGTAGAGGAAGACGTTGATATACCCGGAGCCCAGATGCTTTCCTCGTCGGTCCAGCAGGCGAGCAGGCTTAACACGGAATCTTCCCCAATCACTGTCGGCGATAAGGCCTATTTCAAGATCAAATGACACCTGTTCAAAGACGACTGCCCCCTTTTCCGGAGTGATCGGCATCATTATTGAGTGATGCTGGGGCTGGGTGGAGGGATAGCGATGTGCGCTGGTGATGGCACTAAAGCCAAGCCCCAGTGCGAGCGTAAACAAGAGTATCGGGAACTGTTTCATCGTAAGCACTCAATATGACGGATTGAATGTCGGTACCGTGCGGGCCGTTCAGGCGTAGTGGAACATCGGCGAATGAAACCCGCCCCTAATACCAAGTGGGTAGTTATTACGGCCTTAATTTCCTACTTGGCCGATAGATTATTCTGAGTATAGAGATTCGATCCAAAGGGGAGATTCCAGTTTTCGAGACAATCACCGGTCTCTGTTGTGTCATGCCATGGACAAAGGCATCAGGGCTTTTCGAACAGTGTCTCAAAAAGGAAAGGCTCGTCGAAGTGGCGCTGGCCGATGAATGCCGTGGCATGATGGCCGAGCTGACGCTGTGTTCCGGGGGATTTCACACCCAGTGGCCAGAGATAGAAGCGCTCGGTTCGAACACTGGCCGGCAGCATGCCTTGTGGATTAAACAAACTTTGCCGGGCGTTCTCTGTTGTCGGCAGGCTGCGCAGTCGGTGGTAGGGCAGCATTGTCAGCGGACGGACGTGGGGCATGGTTTGGAGCCACCGGACATCTTTGAGCATGTGCTCGCCATGAGAAAAAGTGATCCCAAGCGTATCGATGTGTTGCCCGGCATAAACAGACATGGTGATGGGCCACTCATTCTGATGATCCGGCGGGGCAAACCGGAGCTCCGGCGAAAGGGAAAACACCATGTGGTAGCACCCGCAATGATGAATGCTGTCGAGGATATAAGGATTTCCGTCCGGGTCTAATGTCAGCCGGATCAGGACGCCATCAAACGGGCCCGCGTAAGGATCAAACGATGACCGTGCGGTGCGGTTGGCAAACCACAGGCTGTAGTTGAGTTGCATCAGAGTTGGACCGTAGAAACGAGTAAAGCTGATGTGGGTATAAACGGTTGGCTTGGTCGGGTTGATGGTTGGCCGATCCGGCACGAGGTATTCGGCCTGGCCGGGAATATCATCCCGAGAGCGGGGCGCCACCTGAAAAACGGGCATATAGTAGGCCAGCAGTTGTTGCTGCTGTGCCTGGGTGAGTTGTGGCCAGGCAAGGGGGGACTGTTGCCTGGCTTGTTGAAACCATGCGTGGATGGCTGGTTGGGTCAGGGCCGGTTTATCCGTGGTTGTATAACGAATCGAATCGCCCTCGTCGGGCTGGATAAACTGGCTGATGAGTCGCCGCTTTTCTTTGTTCATCGATGGCAGGGCAAGATGTTTGCTAAGCGGATAGATACCCCAGAATCGCTGCCAGTCCGAGTAACCGGAAGGAAACTTGGGCGGGTTCGTTGTCAGGGCGGACCAGAAGGCCGGATTATAGAGATTTCGACTCGCGAGTTGTGTGGCACACCGCCCCAGTTGTTCCGCCTCATATCCGCGTTTATTCGGCAGGTTTTGATATTCGGCCTGTCGCTGCAGGGCTGCCTGGTGCACGACATAGCCAAGCCATTGTTGCTTTTGCGCACGGGTGGTTAAATCGGACAACCAAGATAAGCTGAAGCGGTTGAAGGTTAAATGGGGAAACCTCGGGTCCCAGACCAGTTGCGCATCCTGCACGCCTTGTTGCTGCACGGTGCGTTTAAAGTCGCTCAGCAGCGTAAGGCATCCCGTTTGGGATTGGGTGTAGATCTGCTGTTGCGCCGGAATAGTCTCCGGGATCGGTTCCGGTAATACGGTACAGGCTGTGAGTAAAGCCAGAAAGAACAGGGCCGACAGGCGCATAATCATCCCTTTTGGTAAAGCGCTAAGATAAGTTAAGCAGATGACAGCGAGTTTAGTGAAAGGGAAAGTGGCCGTGGGGATTGTCGCTGTGAGGCCGTTTTGTGGTGAAGCCCTAAGGGGCGTGGAATTAAAAACAGTGGCCATTGCGGCCACTGTGATTTTGACAGCAGATTATACCCGGTTGATATCTGTTTCCGGGAAGAAGTTTGCCCAAATGATCCAGTAGGCACCGGCTTTTACGGTTTCGACCCGAGGCAGTTTGCCGTATTGGGTCTGACCATAAAAGTCGATCTCAGTAATTTTCTGACCTGTGGGGTTGTAGAAAATGCCCAGGCTTTCAAAATCATGATCATAGCTGATAACGACATTCTGTCCGCCGATGGTGGTGTTCATCGGTTGTGTCTGCTTTTTGACAAACTTCTCGGTATAAGCCACATAGTCATCACCGACGTTCAGGCCGTAGATGATTTCTTTATTTGGTAAGCGAGGATCGATATGTTTGATCGTCGGGAAAGTTGGATCGACGTTGGTTGCTTGGTCCACAATGGCGTGGTCGAAAATCAGCTCCATGATTGGGTCGTAAATCGCCAGGAATGGGTTTTCCCAGAAGCTGGCTTTCATATCACTCACCAGATAGTCATTCACGAAGACTTCACCATCCGGGTAAGCCTTAGCAAATTTTTCGAAAGGCATGCGGAAGGTCGGCCATTCACGCATTTTGGCATCCGAGCCGGAATTACGATCGGCTTCTTTCTGACCCCACAGCTGTTGGATGGGCTCACCGCTGTTTTTATCATACATCACCAGGTTGTTTTCTAACTGGTTCATCGGTGCCAAATCAAGTGCTTGCCCGTTGATTTCCGGTGTGTACGCCATGCCGAGGTTGGTCAGGCCGCAGTATGTCATGACGACATTTTCACCCCCCAGCTCTCCATTCCCGGCAACGTGGGGACGCAGCAGTTGCTTGTCCGAGTGCGCCCGCGCTTGTCCATTGATCTCCAGCACAATCACACTTTCGTCAGGCTCGTAATATTTAGCAGCCTGCTCAATGGTTAAGAAGACGCCATTATCCATTCGCGCGCGCATCATGATATGCGGGTTGATCATGCCGCTATAAAAGTGGAAACAAAACAATAAGCTAAGGAAAATGAAAGGCTTGTTGCCGATGATATCACGCTGGCGGTATTTCAGGACGAACACGATAACCACGGCAGCCAAGCCTACAGTTGCCAAGAGGTAGCGGTTATACCAGACCCACATGGTGCTTTCTCGGGGGGACTGGATGATCCACTGGCTGATATCAGCCAAATCTTTAAACAGGAAACCAGCACTGATCTGGGCGATCAGCATCGATATCCAGAAAACCTTCTTTTTGGTATGGGGCGATAACATATCTTTCATGGGAGATTCTCTTCGTGACCAAAGGGGATGACGAAGAGTTTAATCACCCGATGAAAGCGGATAAATGTCTCTGGCTGAGAAGGGTTGTGCCACTAAATGGAACAATATAGAGCTCCGTGATTACGTTGGTAACTGGGCTTCTATCGTACTGAGTTTTTCTTGCAGAAATTGCTGGATATCTTTGATCAGTACCCGAACTTTGCTGGGGACAAAGCGACGAGAATGGTAAATCCCGTAGATACTGAGCGGAAAGCAATACTGGCCGTCGAATAAGCGGACCAGCTGTTGTTTGTTGACCGGGTCGACTGCCATGAACAGTGGCAGGCAGCCCACGCCTTGCCCTGCGGCTGTGAGTGCCCGCAAGACATAAGGAGAATCCGCGGTACATTTCGGCATCGCAGGGAGTTCGATGTTGTGGTGATCCCAGGAAAGTTGCTGGGATGAGAACTGGTGCATGATCAGGGTGTGATGCTGCGCCAGCTCTGCCGGTGTTTGCGGGATCCTATGGGTATCCAGGTAGCCCGGACTGGCAAAATAGTCATAGTGAACGGTGGCTAACGGGATCGCAATGAAGGAAGAGTCCGGCTGGCTACCGAAGTCGATCCGAAGGTCAAAACGCCGGTCGGCCATGGCTGATAATGGCTGGCTGTTGGAATGAATCACCAGGGAAATGTCGGGATACTGCTGACAAAATTCGGCGATATGGTCAGTACAAAGCTCAAGAATACAGTCCGGCGCGTACAGGGTGAGCTTCCCGGTATAATCGCCCTGGCGATGTGCAATATCCTTTTCCGTGGCCGCCACATCATCCAGGATCTGTGTTGCTTTATGATAAAACGCTTCCCCGACTTCAGTCAGGATCAGACTGCGGGTGGTCCGCTCCAGCAACCGGGTCTTGAGGCTTTCTTCCAGATTTCGGATCCGGCGGCTGACGGTTGATTTGGGCAGTTCGCAGAACTCAGCGGCTTTGGTAAAGCTGCCTTGTTGTACCACCTGTACGAACAGCGCCATATCATCCAGATTCATTGTCATTATCCTAAGGGCTGAAAGCGGTAGTCTACCATTCGCGCTTCCGGCGGTGAATGGGGTGCTGCCCGCATCCAGATCTGCATTTGGGTGTGGCTCTCCTGCGATTAAGGCATAAATAGGCGCTATAGAATAATATGCGGCAGATACCGGGATAAATCCTGAGTCACGCGAGAGCTGTCTTCCCGGATGGAGATCCCACCGGCCTGATCATTGATCAGCCAACTGCCAATCAGGGTGTAGCTGCCGTTAAATTTCGGCAGCGGGTGGTACGCCTGATAGATCATGCCTTCATCCCCATACGGGCCTTCGACCCGCAGGGTTTGTCGTCCTCGCTCAACAATGCTGATATTGGCACCTTCCCGGGAGAAAATAGGTTTGATCACATAATCTTTCAGTTCACTTAAGCCGCGATCATCGGGGAAGTACGCCGGGAGCAGATTCGGGTGGCCTTTGAATTGTTGCCAGAGCAATGGGAGCAGCGCCTTGTTGCTGAGGATTGATTTCCACATCGGCTCCAGCCAGTTGACTTTGGCCCGGGTCAGAGAATCGGCGTACTCTTCCCGGAACATGAATTCCCACGGATAAAGCTTGAACATCCAGCGAATGGGACGATCACGCAGATCGGTAAATTCATGTTTGCCGTTCAGACCGATATCTTCCATATAGACAAAAGCGGTGGAGAGCCCGGCTTCTCGGGCGCAATCTTCCATGTATTGCACGGTACCGCGATCTTCCTCGGTGTCTTTGCAGCAGGCAAAGTGCAGCGTCTGCCCGGGTTGTTGGCGGGCGAGCGCCTGGAAGCGGGCCATCATCAGTTCCTGTAACAGGTTGAACTGGTCGGCATCCCGGCGAATAGCGCCGCTGTTGACCATATCTTCCAGCCACAGCCACTGCCAGAATCCGGTCTCATAGAGACTGGTCGGGGTATCGGCATTGTTTTCATAGAGTTTGGCCGGGCCGTTCCCGTCATAGGCAAAATCCAGTCGGGAATAGAGGGAAGGTTCGCGGCTTTTCCAGGAATCGAGCACCGGCTGCCACATAGCTTCCGGGATCTGGAATTTGCGCAGCCAGTAGTCATCTGCCACCACGGTCTCGACAACCGCCAGACACATCTGGTGCAACTCTTCGGTCGGATCTTCCAAATCGCGTTCGATCTGCGCCAGGGTGAACTGGTAATAGGCGGTTTCGTCCCAGTACGGTTCGCCGTACATGGTATGAAACCCGAAACCAAACTCTTTGGCTTGCTCTCGCCAGTGCGGACGCTCGCGGCTCTCGATTCGAAGCATGGGGGATCCTGATGTGCTCTGAAAACTGTTTGATGACAAGCAGTTAGTGTACCTGCAAGTCATATCCGGGACGAAGCATCATATGCCAGAAGTGGGAGGGATCACAAGAAGCGGGTCTCGGAGCAAAATTGTGAGGGAAGGCGGTGAGAAAAAGGCCCCTTCAATGCCTGGCTACTGAGTGATGGAGGAAGGGGCCAGCTGTACCAATGAGTTGCGGACGCTAGCAATGTGAAACACACGGTACGAACATCCCGAAGGAATGCCGTGCCAGTATAGGGTGCTGAGTTAGAGTAAAGAATCTAATTTATGCACTGACGATGTATACGAGGTAATGAAGGTGCGGCAAGAAAGGCGATGGTCATGATCGTTGTGGCAAAACAACATGACATTACCCCAGTAACTACGTCGTGAATGGACACCACCCAACCCGCATGATAACGCTGAAGGGCTGGGTGGTGTTGTTTCGCGGGCGCGTATGGAGCCTATTCAGCGGAAAAAGAGCTGACTGAACGGATTCAGCAGTGTCGCCAGACCGGAAGTAAAGTGCAGTGGCGCATCCAGCAAGGTCAGGCACAGGCAATCCATTCCCGGCCGGGTTTTGGGCGTATGGGTATGTGCCGGCGTTCTGACAATAAAATCACCCGGCAGATAGGTGTTGTTCTCATCGACAAACTCACCGGCCAAGACCAGGGTGATTTCCTGCCCCTGGTGGGTGTGTTGCGGCAGAGCACTGTCACAGTCCATGTAGATAAAATTCATCTGACTCTCACCGCCCGTGGCTACATGCGCCCGTTTCAGATGGCCCGGCAGCCGGGTCCAGGGACCGATTTGATCGGCATGCGCTTTGAATGCCCGGGGCAGCGGAAACACCTTGCCGTTTACGGTCAGTGTTGGGTTCGACGCCGAGACCGGCTCGCGGTGAGCGGCGAACGGTGTGGTGTCGCGGTCTGTTTGAGTCAGGATGTGCTGCATCATGGCCGATAGCACGTCAGTCATGGGTTCGCCAGGCATCCGGGCCAGCGATTGCGCTTCGTGATCTTCCAACTGAGCCACGTGTTGCCGACAATGCGGACACAGCTCCAGATGCGCATTGATCAGAATACTGGCTGCCGGGTCCAGCGTTCCGTTCGCGTAACAGGCCAGGATGTCGGTATTTGGGTGGAAACGAATGTCAGTCATCCAGAGCCTCCTTCATTTTTTGCAGCGCCAGTCGCAGCCGGCTTTTGATGGTTCCCAGAGGCACGCCCAGCGCATCGGCCACCTCCTGGTGTGATGTGCCTTGCAGGCAAACCAGCCGGACCACTTCGGCCTGGGCCGGCGGGAGTGTGTTCACCAAGTCTTCTAATTCCTGGCTGACAATGGCATGAAATTCGTGAGGTAAGCGGGTTGCGTCTTGTTCTTGGGCAAGGACTGGCCAGAGGTCATCCCCTTGCACCCAGTCATTTTGGTGTTTCATTTTTCGCAGCAGGTCAAACTTTACATTCCGGGCGACAGAGTAGATCCAGGTTATTGCCGCACCTTTGGACTCATCATACAGATGGGCTTTGAGCCAGAGTTTCAGCATGGTTTCCTGGACGACCTCCATCGCCAGGCTCTCATCCCTAAGTTGCTTGCGGGAAAAATTCAGCAGTTTGGGGGCCATCAACTTAAAGAGAGTTTCATAGCTCTGCTTACACCGGAAATGCGCGATCTGGAACAACAGATCAGCAACCTCTGTGGCTGGTACTGCTTCGTCTTGCATGGGCTCCTTGGCCTTATTTGCTGACGTGGTTTGATAGAATCTAATCATTATTCTACTGCAAGCTTGGGATCCATACCCAGTTAACGCAACAGGTTGCTGCAAAGATCACCCTGACGCATGATTTTCTCCAAATAACGCAGGCAGACCGCTGGAGAGGGATGGCGCAGCAAGCGTTGCTTGGTTGCCACCGATAACGGCAGTAGCTCCAGCCAGCGCCAGCACAACCAGGCAGCACTGGCGAGATGGGCTGTGGCCGACAGTTCAGGCGAGGCGTACTCCTGTTGCCATTGGGAGAATCGTTGCCGCAGCAGGTGGTTGTCCGGCAAAGATAAATGAGCGGCCCAGAGCGGCCGAACGGTGGCGGACAAGTACAGGCTGCCCGCACGTCGGGAAGATGGGTGGATCACGCCCCATTGCGTCAGCCGGAGCTGAACCCGGATCTGCGGGCCGCTCAGCCAGTCAATCTGGCGGATCGCCGCATGGGTGGCAAGCTGGCCCGGTTGATCGGCAACCTTACCATCGCTCTCTTGCATGACCAGCCACAATCCGCCGGCCCGGGTTGCAGCCCGCAGACGTTCGGTAAACATAATGCCGTTGCCGGACAAGTACCATTCTCGACCGGGCAGCAAATGCTCTGTGGTCACCAGATAAGGCAAGGTGTATTGGGGGGAATAGACAGGCAACACAATGTTCTCCTCAATGCGGTCTTATTCTCTATACGCAGCGCAAGGGCCGTTCGATGACTACAAGAGAAAACTTCTCGGACATGAATCGATTAAGGCGATTTGGTGGCATTTACCGCTTGCGCTGAGATCGAATTCTGCGTCTGTACCGTATTTACCCCCGAACAACACTCAGATAGAGGATATTGATATGAAGTTCAATTCATTTGCAGTCCTGATCGGTTGTACATCCTTGTTGTCGGGCTGTCTGCTCGAGGAAGATGAGTCACAGATCCGGGTGACACATGCCAGCGCCGATGCGCCGCAAGTCGCAGTGGCGCTCAATGACGCCGTGGTCGACGGGCTGGTCTCAGTTGACTATCGAGTCGGCAGTCCGTTGATCAAACTGGAGTCCGGCACCTACAGCGTGGCCGTCGATGCGTTGCTCCCTGGTGATGAACAAAGTCGGGTGATCGAAGCCAACTTAGATTTTGCACCGGAGATGCAATATGACATTGTCGCCCTGAACAATGCCGATAGTATTGAAGCCGTGGTGCTGAGCCGGGAAGCGATTGCGCCTGGCAGTGAAGAGATCCGCCTGGATGTGCTTCATGGCCATCCTGATGTCGGTGCGGTTGATATTTACTTGACCACCGCTGACAGCCTGGAGGGGGACGCTCCGGCGATCCGTGGGTTGAACTTTAAGCAAGACAGCGATGCCTTGCCGGTCACTTTGCCTGCAGATACCTACCGGATCCGGGTCACGTTGAGTGGCGATCCGAATGTTGTGTTTGACAGTGGAGAACTGACGCTGAGCGGCGGCAGCGATCTGATGATCACCGCCGTGCCGAATGTCGATGCCGGCGCGGTTTCACCGGTGAATTTACTGGTTGCAGATGGGGAAGCCAGTCAGGTGTTACGCCATGTCGACGAGCTGGCAGTTGTCAGAGTGGTCCACGCCGTTGCTGACGCGGCGGATACCCCTGTGGATGTGCTGGCTTCCGGTGCCGCCGTTGAGGGGCTGACCAACATTGGGTTTGGTGAGTTCCGCAGTCAGGCGCTGACGCCGAATCGCTATGATTTGAACGTCGTGGATACTGCAACCCAGTCTGTCGACCTGTTTGCTGCGCCCGATATATCGTTTGATGCCGGAACGGCAACCAGTATTTATGCGGTCGGTAAGCTGGCGGATCTGTCGATCGAGCCGTTGGTGATCGATGAAGATCTGCGCCCTGTTGCTTTGTATGGCAAGGTACGCGTGATCCATGCCAGCCCAACAGCGGGCGATTTGGGGCTGGTGGACATTCATGCAACTGTCGACGGGATGTTCAGTGAGGCTACCGTGGTTCTGGATAATGTCGATTTCAAGGATACGGCCACATTGAATGTGCCTGCCGGAACCTACTCGCTGGCGGTAATTTTAGAGGGCGACGCGACGTTTAGTCCGGCTGTAGAAGCCATGGTAACGATTGAAGCCGGAAGCGTGTATTCCGTGGTTGCAACGGATGATTTCACGGGCTTGTTACTTCATGTCGATAACATGTTGCCTTGAGTTCATGCTGCGACACTGAAGCAATTTTTTTCAATCTAAACCTGTGCCGGCAGAGTTTGCCGGCACAGGTTTTTTAGATTGGGATGTCGTCGCCGCTGCTGGCCCAGGCGACAACTCTGTTTGAAAAAGCAGACTTTAAAAGACAAAAAAAGGGAGTGTTGGCTGGTACTCCCTAACCTCCAACTTTGGAGGGGCCATAAATAATGAACCGTCGGCAAAGCGGATGGCCTTGCCGGGCAGGCTTTCAGATGTAAACAAGTGCAAGGTGACTCAACTTCAGGTGCATGATTGGATACGGTGCGGCGTTGTTTTCGGATCACGCGCGGCGGCAAAAAGATCTTGCGATGAAGAGCTGTGCTTCGATGTCGCCGGACCGTGCAGCGCTTCCTGCCGTCAATCTAGCGCCTGACTTAGTCTGTTTTCTCGTAAGTATTCACAAACAGTTTCACGGCCATCGTGATCGCGATTTCTCTTTCGGCCTCACTGGCAGGCGGCTGGTGGGCAAAGAGTTGCGGGTAGAAGGTTATGCACTTGAGTGAAGATAGGAACTGCTCCGAAGCAATGTGCGGGCAATCGACATTGAGCTTTCCGGCTTCAATCCCGCCCCGGATCCATTTCTCCAGCCCCTTACAGTTTTCCAGTTGCTGAACATCCTGCAGGATGAGCGAGGCGTACTTTTGTGAGCGGATGGATTCAGAACACACCACGCGGGCCAGCGAGATAAAACACTCACTGGAAACCAGGGCCACTTCCTGCCGGGCAAAGTCGGTCAGTTGGTCTGCCACCGATTGCGTCGGGTCAAAGGCGATCTGGTGAATACTGATGACATTGGCAAACAGACGCTCGACGATCGCACTGAACAGGTCTTCCTTGGTGGGATAGTACTTGTACAGCGTTCGCTTGGAGACCTCGGCTTGTTTCGAAATGGCTTCCATACTGGCTTGTTCCAGTCCTTTGGCTTGGAAGATTTCAACGGCTGCACGAAGAATATTTTCTTGTTTAATTTCAGCTAATTTAACCATTTCAATACCAATGATGAATAAAAAGGTAAACGACCGTGTTTACTTTGATCGGATTATCGATATGATTATAAGTATACACCACCGTTTACTTTTGGGGCTAGCCGAAAAATGAAGACATCACTCAAGGCATCTGTAACAGCAGCAATTGTTGCGCTGGGTTTAGGCGCGGGTTGCAGTGATCAAGCCAATGGCGACTATGTGCAGAGTGAAGATGTTCGACAGGCGCGGATTGCCAGCTCTCCCCAGTTTGTGGACGGTAAGGTGATCTCCCGACTGCCGCAGGTTGAAGCCAAAGAAGGGATGCTGAAAACCATGTGGCGTTTTTTCACCCAGCGCGCTCAGTTCAAGCCGGATGCTCCCCTGGAGTTTGAGCCGGTCGATACCGAGCTGCTGACGCAGCGGAGCCGCTCACTGCGGGTGACCTGGTTGGGCCATTCCTCCTTGTTTGTCGAGTTGGATCAGTCCCGGATCCTGATCGATCCGGTGTTTAAATATGCCTCGCCCAGCCTGTTCTCGTCCTGGTTTGAACGAAATGTTCCGGCGCCGGTCAGCCGGGAAGATCTGCCGCGGCCGGATGTGATCCTGATTTCCCATGATCATTATGATCACCTGGAAGAGAGTACGGTCCGTTACTATGCCACGCAAAATGTAGCGTTTTATGTGCCGCTGGGCGTTGGCCGCCACCTGGAAAAGTGGGGAGTGAAGCCCGGCAATATTCATGAATTTGACTGGTGGGAAAGCGAACAACTGAACGGGGTGACGTTTACTGCCGCGCCGGCCAATCATCACTCCGGCCGTGGTCTGTTTGACCGTAACACCACGCTGTGGTCGTCCTGGGCGATCCAGGGTAATGCCGGGAGCGTGTTCTACAGTGGCGATTCCGCCTATGGCGAGCATTTTAAGGAAATCGGTGAGCGGTTAGGGCCGTTTGATTTGTCCTTTATCGAAGTGGCCGCCAATGTCAAAAATGGTAAAGGCTATCCGGTGGAAGGCTGGGGTCATATGCAGGCGAACCATACCCTGCTGGCTCACCGGGATGTCCGGGCTGAAAAGCTGATGCCGGTCCACTGGTCGACTTACGAATTGTTTCTGCATCGTTGGGATGAGCCCGTCACGGACTTAATCGCCGAGGTGGAAACGTCCGGTGAGGTCCTGGTTACGCCGATGGTGGGGCAGTCACTGAATCTCGGTCAACCGGTGCAGACCTCGTACTGGTGGCAGGATGACAACGAATGGCTGGATTTTTCACAATTGGCGCAAGTGGAATATTAAAACGCTCAGCCTCCTCTCACTGGATTCGGGCCGGCTTTGATCTGGCCCCTTCCACCGTTTCCCTCCCTGGCACAACCACGACCGGAGTGAATGTCGCTTCTGTCCGGCAGATCCCACGAACCCCTTGTCATTATTGATGAAAAAAACATCAGTCTGAATCGGGGCGCTGTGTGGGCTCCGCTAACCTCTCAGTGCAATGAACCGGAAAAATATTTTTTGAAAAGACAGTCGCTTAGGAATATTTCTGAATGACAGTGAGTGTCCAGGTATCAAGTATTCACTCAAAATATAGTTGGCGCTTACTGATTCACCCTGTATCTTGATTAATTCATCACGGGGATGTTGCTTTTCCAAAGTTGCCTGGCCTAAGACCTAAGACCTAAGACCTAAGACCTAAGACCTAAGACCTATGACCTAAGAGCTTTGGGCCAGACATGAACTTATAATAACAAGTCGATGAGTAAACCGATGGAAGATGTATTGCATATGCTGCTGCCGCTGCTTGAGGTAGAACAAGGGATTGTGACGGCGTGTAATAGCGTCTTTACGGAGCAAATCGGGTATCAATCGCAAGCCATTATCGGGAAGCCAGTGGCCTCTATCTTGTCTCATCTGTCGAGTGAACAGCATCAGCCCCTGACCCTGAAACAGTTCCTGGTTCAGACCGAGCGCGCCCCGCACGGGATGCTGGCCTGTGCGCAGCTGACCGACAACTTCCACTATCCGCTGCCGGTTAGAATACATTGCTCCGGGACCTGCGATGAAGGCCGATTCCGGCTTTGTTTTCAAATTCTGGAAAATAAATCGCTCGACCCGATCACGGGGTTACGTAACGGCTGGGCGATTCGCTGCCGCGCCAATCATGTGCTGGAAATGGCCAACCGCCGGCCGATCAACCTGGCATTGATCGTACTGTGCGTCGATAACTTTTCGACGATCAACTTTCGCTACGACTTTGATATCGGCGATCTGTTCCTGACGGTGGTCGGCCAGAAACTCCAGGCCCTTATTGGCGAAAAAGGCTTAGTGGTGCGTTATTCCAATGCCAAGTTCGGTCTCTTGATTGAAGAGCATGACGGCGTCTCGTCATCGGTATTCAGCGAACGGGTGCTCCGGCTGTGCAAAAAACTGTGCCAGATGGGAGATGCGCCCATCCAGCTGAGCGCTGATCTGGCCATCCATCGTTCATTCAGTCTGGGCGTCAGTGGCGAGGGGATCTGTTACCCGGATTATCATGCGATGGAAGTTGCTGCGGAAGATGCGCTGCAAGAGGCCAAGAAAGTCAGCCAGTCGAATTTCGTCTTTGCGGAGAAACGGATCAGCAGCGGGATTGTGTATCACAAACTGATCATTGATGCTTTTCCGCAGGCGATTGAACAGCGTCAGATCCAAATCCACTACCAGCCTCAATATTCACTAAGCAGTGGCCGCTTAATCGGACTGGAAGCCCTGTCCCGCTGGCATCATGCCGAACTGGGTCATATTGCGCCGGATGTGTTTGTCGGCATTGCGGAAGAAATTGGTCTGCATTTTGAGTTCGACCTCTGGGTGGTGCAACAAGTGTGTCGGCAGATTGTCGCGTGGCAGGAAGCCCGGGTGCCGGTGCCTAAAGTGGCTATCAATATCTCCTTTAAGACCCTGGAGATGTCGACCTTTATTGCGCGGCTCGAGCACATCCTGCAACAGACGCAGTGCCCGACGACTCAGGTTGAACTGGAAATTACCGAAACCGCCAATGCGCATAATGTGTCTCAGCTCAGGGAGAATATCGTACAGGCGCGCCGGCTGGGGCTGAGTATTGCCGTGGATGACTTCGGCACTGGATATTCGTCACTGAAGCTGATCCGCACGTTCTGCCGTTCGCTGGATGTGGTGAAACTTGATCGATCCCTGATTGAGAATATCTGCAAGACCGAGCTGGACCGGGAATTTGTGCATCAGATCATTGCGCTCAGCAAGGTCCTGAATGTCAGAGTTCTGGCTGAAGGTGTCGAGACGGCGGCGCAGGCGGCGTTGCTGCATGAGCTGGGCTGTGATTATGCCCAGGGTTATTATTACCACAAGGCCATGCCGACAGAAGAGATTGCACATCTGATGCGGGCGATGCAGGACTCGGGCCCGCAAGCCGAACGATTGCGTTAAGCTCCGCCATCAAGCCGGTCGGGTCAACTGCGTTCCTTTCATACGCTTGTCCGGGCACCTTCTATACTTATTCTCAGTCCTTCCACGAGGGTACTGACGATGACCTTTCTCGTAACCTGGCAGCTGCATCAGGGCAAGCTGCATCCCATTCTCGCCCATTTTTCCCAACTGACTGAAGCACAGGATCAGGAGATGATGGGGGAGCACGTCAAGATGATTGGTCGCTGGCATGATCTGGTCAGTGGCACCGGGGTTGCCGTATGTGAATCCGATAATATTGAGGAAATCATGGCTTACGCACTGCGCTGGAATAATGATATGGATATCTCGGTTCAGGTCGTGGTGGATGATGCCCAGGCGAAAGCGCTGGGAAGCCAACTGCTGACTTAACGGGTTTCCCCGTCGGTTAAATGCCAGACGATTGATTGAATCCGATGAGGATTACATCATACTGTCATCTTGGATTGCTAAATGTGTTCATCATCAGCAGGTTTGCTGGGGGTGGGCACATTTTTTATTCTGGCGGGTATCGCAGAAAGTCAAAGCGGGTCACGGTAATTTACCGGTCACTTGAGTAGAAATGGAAGTTGTCCCGACGTCTGAACAAGGAGGAAATGATGGAACAACACCAAGCGGTGTCAGGCAGTTGCCTGTGCGGAAAAGTGACCCTGAAAGCTGAACAGGCGGATTTACATGTTGGCGCCTGCCATTGCAGGATGTGCCGCAAGTGGGGCGGCGGTCCTTATTTGGCGGTGGAAGCCGGTGATCAGATGACCATTGACGGTGAAGCCTTTGTGAGCCGTTTTGCTTCATCTGAGTGGGCGGAGCGTGGCTTTTGCAGTGCGTGCGGTACCCATTTGTTTTACCGGTTGAAAGACAATAACCAGTATATTGTGTCGGCGGGTTTGCTGGATCAGCAGGATCAGCTGGTGATGACGCATCAGATTTTCATCGATAAAAAACCCGACTATTACGCTTTCAGTCAGCCGACGGAAGACATGACCGAGGCCGAGGTTTTCGCCAAGTTCGTCCCTTAAGTCTTGGTAATTTGTCTACACTTGAGGTATCTGCCTGTGCTTGTGATGAGGTCGGATACTTCAGGTTTTTCAACGGTACAACTCGAACAACGATCTTATTTCATCCCACCCCTGGGTCTCTGTTTTCTTTTCCATTGTTGGCATTCACCGATTGATACAAAAGGAATGAAATCATGCTCAATTTTGCGAATAGCCAGGCCCTGACAACAAAACAAGCAAAAGTGACCACGGCTGCCAATATCATTAAAGATGTGATTTTGCCGGATTTGAACGAGCTTTATTCTCCGGCCGAGATTGAGATCCTGCAACAAGCCCAGCAGTTGATGGATGACGGGAAACACCGGATCCAGCAGCTGAAAGATAAGCGGCGCCGGGAGGAAAAATTGCGGGAAGATGTGGAATCTGAACTTCATCAGCGGGCCTACCAACAAGCGCTGAAGGCGTTGAACAGGATGTCGTTGTCGGAGCTGTACCGGCTTAACGTCAGCCTGGGTGGCCAATGTTCGTCCATTGAGGGATTAATTGAAGAGTATGATCATCGCCACCATCTGGCGACCGTGCAGAGCTGGCTTGATACCGAAGTAGATGCCGAGCGTTACCTGGCGCTGACCCCGGAAGAGGCCCAGGAAACCTGGCGGGGCGGGATTGCCAGGGCAGCGGTGGAGATCATTAGCTGGCCGTCTCTGAAATATCACCGTGACTACCAGACGCCGGGTGGGGGCTTTATTGAACCGCTCGGGATCCCGGAGGACTTTCCTCAGGCGATTTATGCCGACAGTCGCAAGGCCAGTCGCTTCAAGCTGTCTTTGGCCTGCTGCCAGGTGCTCCGGGCAATCAAGCGTTATGAAGCCAATGTGGAGCAGGTCCGGTTGATCCTGGCCGGGCTTGGTGCCTGAACCGATTGAGCCCCTTTGATAATTAAAAGCCCTGCGAACGCAGGGCTTTGTCGTTGTGGCCGGGGCTGGCGATGTACTCAGAGCACAATCCCGGCAAACAGGAAGCCGAACAGGATACTGAACACCATACTCAGCAGGCCGGGGATCATAAAGCTGTGGTTGAAGATGTACTTACCGATCCGGGTGGTGCCGGTGCGGTCAAAGTCAATCGAGGCAATGATCGGGCCGTAGTTCGGAATAAAGAAGTAGCCGTTCACCGCCACGAAGGTGGCGATAATTACTGCCGGTGGCAGGCCGAGGGTGATGGCAACCGGCACCAGTACGGCGGTGGTCGCTCCCTGGCTGTTGACCATGACTGACAGCGCGAACAGGGCAAAGGCGAAGGTCCACGGGGCAACTTCGACCAGACCGGCAACGGCTTCTTTCACCATTTCGTCATGGCCGCCGATGAAGGTATCCCCCAGCCAGGCGATCCCGAAGATAGCAACGATAGCCCGCATCCCGGCATGGAATACTGAGCCCTGGGTAATGGCATAGCCGTCCGGCTTGCATAGCAAAATGATCAGGGCAGCAACGGAGAGCATGACGATCTCGATGGTATGCGCCATCCCCATGGCATGGCCGTCAAACTGCGGCCGCAGCGACGGAAACGCCCCCATGATCACAACAGTTACTGCGCCGAGCAAGAACAGAGACACGGCTTTTTTTGCTTCTGGTTTGACTTCAAGCTCCGCAACTTCCTGCTCCTGCTCCATTTCGGCGCGGAAAGCCGGATCGGCCATGCGGCGCTGGAATTCCGGATCATCATTGAGCTCTTTGCCCAGTTTGTTGACAATCACGCACGCGGCGGTCAAGCCCAGGCTGGTACCGGGAATGGTCACCATCAGCACATCAGCCAGCGTGATGCCCTGTGGCTCCAGGAAAGCCACCAGTGCCACCACGGCGGCGGCAATCGGGCTGGCAACAATCGCGAACTGAGAGGCGATCACGGCCATCCCCATCGGACGTTCCGGACGGATCCCGCTGCGGCGGCTGACTTCGGCAATCACTGGTAGCACGGAGTAAGCCACGTGACCGGTCCCGGCCATCATGGTGAAGATATAGGTAACCAGCGGGGCAATAAAGGTGATGTACTTCGGATTACGGCGCAGAATACTGGTTGCAATTTTGATTAATAAATCGAGGCCCCCGGCAGCCTGCATGGATGCGGCAGCCGCGACCACGGCCATGATCATCAGCATGACATTGATCGGCGGGCTGGTGGGCTCGATCCCAAAAATAAAGCTGAGAACGGCCAGGCCGATCCCCCCCATGACGCCGAGGCCAATCCCGCCGATGCGGGCCCCGATCAAGATACACAGCAGAACAATGGACAATTCAACAATAAACACACCAATCTCCTTGATGACAACGTTTAATACTGGGGATCATGATATCGGTTTGTCGGGCCACACAACCGAACCTCAATCACACTCCTACGACATAACCTTATAAATTTAAAGGATATTTGTTATCAAATGGGGCGCCTTGTAACACGTCGGTTGTGTATTGTGTTGCGCCTGTTAACCCCCGGAATTGCCGGGGTTACAAAACCAGATTTGTGTATTAAATGAGCGATTGTCTCTGTGGCGGATGATTTTGCCTGCTAAACGTAAGGTAAGTCACTAAAATATAATCAATTGCTGTCTACACTGAGGGTATCTGAGGTCATAAAAGAGGGATGTTTATGTCAGTGAAACCTCTGAGCAGTGACAAACTGTATCGTGCGTCAGCCCTGAACGAGCTGGCGGCGGACTGCACCTCGACCAAGCATTTAACACCGCTGGATGAAATTGTCGGCCAGGAACGGGCCCAAAAAGCGGTGGAGTTTGCCATGTCGATTAAAGAAAAGGGCTACAACATTTACGCCGTCGGGCGCAACGGGCTGGGGAAACGGACGATGATCCTGCGCTACCTCAACCGGCATGATCCGAACGGCAGTAGTGTGCCGCTCTATGACTGGTGCTATGTGGCGAACTTTGAAGAAACCCGCAGCCCGAATGTGCTCAAGCTTCCGCCGGGCACCGGTCACCAGTTCAAAAAAGAAATCGAAAAATTGATGCTGCGGCTGGTCAAGGCACTGCCGTTGGCCTTTGACAATGAAATGTATTACAGCCGCTCTGAGACGCTGAAAAACCAGCTGACCCAGAAGCAGGAAAGCTCACTGGTCACGCTGACCAATGAGGCAAAAGAGAAAAGTGTCAGCTTGTCATTGACCCCGCAGGGAGAATACCAACTGGTGGCGATGAACGGCGAAGAGCCGCACACAGAAGAAACTTTTGCCAAGTTGTCGGAAGAAGAGCAGCAACAGTTTGATGATACGATCAGTGAGTTGGAGAAAAAACTCCGGGGGATCGTGCGCCAGCTGACGGAGATGGAAGAAGAGTTTTCTGACAAATTTGAGAAGCTGAACGAAGAGGTGGCGCTGGATGTCGTCGTGCACTTCATCAAGCCGTTGAAAAAAATCTATAAAGGGCTGCCGGAAGTCAAAGCCTATCTGACGGCGATGCAGAAAGACATTCTGGATAACCTGGACATCTTTCTCGAAGAGAGTGAAGAGCAGGTGGCGCTGGCCTATGCGGCACTGGATAAGAAAATGCCGCGCCGCTATCAGGTCAATGTGCTGGTGAGCCAGGACCCGGACATCAAGTTCCCGATCGTGGTGGAAGACAGCCCAAGCTACCACTCGATTTTCGGTTATGTCGAAAATGCCACCTATAAGGGCACGGTGTTTACTGATTTCTCGCTGATCCGTTCCGGGAGTTTGCATCGCGCCAATGGTGGGGTGCTGCTGATGGATGCGGTCAAAGTGCTGGAGCGCCCGTATGTGTGGGACGGTTTGAAACGTGCGCTGCGGGCCCGCAAGCTCAATGTGAATTCGCTGGAGCGTGAAGTGACCCTGTCCGGCACTATTTCGCTGGAGCCGGAAGACATTCCGCTGAACGTCAAAATTATTCTGTTCGGGGACTATCAGACCTACCAGTTGCTGCAACAGTACGATCCGGATTTCAGCGAACTGTTCCGGGTGACCGCCGATTTTGAAGATGAAATGGCGCGGACCGATGCCTCGGAAGCGCAGTACGCCCGGTTTATCTCCAGCATTGTCAATGAAAGCGAGATGCTGCACTGTGATCGCAAGGCCATTGCCCGGATCATCGATTACAGCTCCCGTCAGGCGGGTGATCAGAACAAGCTGTCACTGCACTCGGCCGACATTGCCAACCTGTTGCGTGAGAGTAACTACGTGGCGAAATCGTCCAAAGCGACGATGATCCGTGCCAACCACGTGGAGCAGGCGTTGCTGAGCCAGGAGATGCGGGTCAGCCGGCTCAAAGATCAGGTGATGCAGACGTTTCAAAATGGCACCACGCTGATTGATACCGAGGGGGCTGTGACCGGGCAAATCAACGGGTTGTCGGTGATTTCGACCACCGATTATCAGTTCGGCGCGCCGAACCGGATCACCGCCAGCACTGCGTTTGGTGAGGGGGAAGTGTTTGACATCGAGCGACAGGTCAAACTGGGCGGGCGGATCCACTCCAAAGGAGTGATGATCCTATCGGCTTATCTGGCGTCAGTTTTCGGCCGGACCAAGACGATTCCGCTCAAAACCCACCTGACGTTCGAGCAGTCATACGGCGGGGTGGACGGCGACAGTGCGTCGATGGCAGAGCTGTGCGCCATTGTGTCGGCGTTTTCCCAGACGCCGCTGCGTCAGGATGTGGCGATCACCGGTTCCATGAACCAGTTTGGTCAGGCGCAGCCGATTGGCGGCGTGAATGAGAAGATTGAAGGCTTCTTTGATGTCTGTGTCATCAAGGGGCGTCAGTCGACGCAAGGGGTGATCATTCCGCAGTCCAACGCCCATAACCTGATGCTGCGTAAAGACATCGTGGAAGCGGTGGAAAAAGGCGAGTTCCATATCTGGGCGATCAGCCATGTGTCGGAAGCGATTGAGATCCTGACCGGCAAACCGGCCGGAACCTGGTCGGAAGAGGCGGGATATCCGCTCGATTCCGTGTTCGGCCAGGCACAGGTCAAGCTGAATGCGCTGCGGCTTTAGCGAGTCAAGGTTCGCGGCGTAATCAAGTTAGCGGGGCAGGGAAAGCCTGATCCTTACTTTCTCATAACAAAGCGTCGGCAGCCGTGCCGACGCTTTTTTTATTCGTATCGATTGTGAGGGTTCGCAGGTATGTCCGCGTCATAATCAGGTGCTGGTCGCAGCGATGGATTAGCCGCGCGCGAGTTTATGGTGAGCCCGCGAGAAATGACCGGCACAAAAAGCGCCGACAATCGACAGCTCGCCCGCCAGACACAGGGAAGCACAAACCTCGGCCAGCGCTTGTGACTGACCGCTGCCGACCAGGCCGAGCAGATCCAGGCAGGCATGCTGACTGGGCAGGGAAGTACCGCCGCCGATGGTGCCCAGCATAAGGTTTGGCAGCGTCACCGAAGCGTAGAGATCGCCATTGTCCGCCACTTCAATCCGTGTGATCCCGACCGCTGATTCAGCCACGCAGGCGGCGTCCTGGCCGCAGGCAATATAGAACGCAGCCAGCGCATTGGCGTAGTGGGCGTTGATCCCGATGCTGCCGCTCAGCGTGCCGCCGACCGTGGTCATCCGGGTAAAGTCCGCCATTTGTGCCGGGGTGGTGTGGAGATACTGTTTGATCAGCGCCGGGGGGATGTGAACTTCTGCCGTGACTTTCTTGCCGCGCACACTGCGCAGGGTTTGTGCGGTGGCCTTCTTATCGCCGGACAGGTTGCCGTCCAGGTAGGCTTGCGTCGGTTTCACCGGTGTGTGGTGAAGAATATATTCAAACACCGCGTTGGTCGAAATGGTCACCATGTTCTGGCCCGATGCATCGCCGGTCAGATATTCGAACACCAGGTAGACGTGGTTGCCTTCAATATTGACGCTGATATCCGACAATTTGCCGTGGCGGGTGGTGGATTCTGCCACCTGCTTGAACGCGTCATATTGCGTGACCGCCCAGGCGACGAACTGTCCGGCATGGGCCAGATCGGCAAAGGCAAAACACGGCGTGCGGGTAACCCCTTCATTGAGCAACATCGCGGTGGCACCGCCCGCCTGGGTGATTAGCTGCGCGCCACGATGATAAGAAGCCACCAGAGCTGCTTCTGAAGTTGCCAACGGCACCGTGTAATCGCCCTGAGCAAACAGGCCGTTGACCCGCAGCGGGCCGGCAATCCCGACCGGCAGTTTAACCGTGCCGATAAAGTTCTCGATGTTTTTCTGGTAGCAGGACATCTGCGCTTGCGTCGCAGGATCGAGTAGCTGGGCTTTGGCGTCGTCGTTGTCCAGAACCTGCCAGCGTTTTTCCACACTGCTCGGGGTCAGGAACGGGGAGCGGGGAAGTCTACGCACTGGGGTTGCGTGATCCGGGCTCAGGCGTTGCTGCATTTCCTCGGCAGACAAATGGCTGAGCACGGAGGTCAGGTAATCCCGGCGGTGCAGGTTGAGTTTTGGCATAGCAATACTTCTTCGCTAAAGTTGGCCGCTGATTGTAGCGTCTGGAACTGAAATTACTACTCCTGCCACTGGCGATAGCGACGATCCGCCAAAGGAGAGTCCATGGCCGTGATGCCGGTGTTGGACGGCTTGAACCAACAATATGGCACAGATATACAGCACCTGTGGTCGCGCCGGGTGATGGATGACATGCGTGAGCATTCATGGGGGGAGGCTGTTTGGACCAAAAAACCGGAAACCCGAAGGTTTCCGGTGAGGGTGATACAGATGCAGACGCAGAGACAGAGGAATCATGAGGGATTCTGTCCCTGCACACGAAAGACTCAGCTTGAACTATTGAGTCGATGCCTGAAGGGTGACGCCCGAGAATTGGCGATAGCCATCGAGTAATATCGAGTAGGTTCCCGGTGTCGCCCCGGTAAAGGTACACACTTCGTTATTTCCATTTCGGTACGGGCGACAATCCCAGTTCTGTTTGCTGGCTTCTGAGCCATGTGCAACATACAGGTCAACATCCCCCGATCCGCCGGACGTGCTGATCTTCAGGGTTTTCTGTGCTGGCAGTTCAAAGCGATATCGCACCTGACTGCCCGTTGTTCCGGACAAACCGTTCACCGGTACACCGTCAATCAGTACATTGTCTGTTGGCGGTGGCGGGGTGCCGCCGACAGCACTCGCCATTTCGATGGCGTAGGCGAGGCCCAGTTGGGTGAACTTCATCGCATGTGAACCGGTAGGATCTGAGTTCTGCAGCGTGTCATTCGTCGTATGGATCATCGGGTTGTAGTCATTGAACTTCGATTCAAAAGGCATGGCCGCAGAAAAACCGGCTTTATGCCATGAGGCGTGATCTGAACAGGCATAACCACAGGTGTCGAATCCGTAGGTTAAGCTCGGCAAATACTCATCAACCAACTGGCTCAGGAAGGAGGTCAGATTGCTGTCCGTGTAATCCGTGATAAAGACAATATCTTCAACCGATCCTTTGTAGTTGGTCATGTCCAGCTGTAAGGCTGAAATGACTTTTTTACCTTCGGCTTTATATTGGTTGGCCAGATCTTGGGAGCCGCGCAATCCCACTTCTTCGGCGGCATAGGCCATGAAGGCAATACTGCGTTTCGGCTGGAAATTGTTCTCCGACAGCACGCGAATAATTTCCGTCACGCTGGCAATCCCTGAAGCATCATCATCGGCGCCGGGCGCGACACTCTGCTCATTGGTATGTGAGCCGATGGTGGAATCCAGGTGTCCCCCCAAGACGATCCATTCATCCGGTTTTTCTGAACCCGTGATCGTCAAGACGACGGATTTCTGATTGTAACCAAAGTGCGGCACTTGGGTAACGCTGGCATTGGGCAGAGCGGTGCTCAGCGAACGCCATTCATTGGCCAGCCAGTCGGATGCTTGCGCGCCGGAAGTGGTGGTATAAAAACGGTTGATGAAGCTGGTCAATGAACTGATTGTGCTGGTAATTGCTTGTGAACTGACCTGAGGCAACCAGGCGTTCACGGTGTCTTGCTGGCTGATCACCGGGATCGGAAAAGCAGCAAGAGACTGCGGGATGTTGCTGGCTGCAATGGCACTTTCTGCAGATGAATGGACCATATAACCGCCGCAGCGCTGATGGTCTTCGTGCATGTGATGCGAAAGCTCAGCCAATTGACTGGAATCCACCTGCCCAACCCACACGGGCCCGCTGCTGGCCAAGGACTCCGGCAATAAAGCGCGCGCGTTGTGCTGCATGACGGATTTCACGGTTTCACTGGCATCTGAACCAATGGAGATCCAGACTTTGTCTTCGGCATAAGCCTGGGTACAAACCGTTGAAATGAGGAAAGCCAAAAGCGTTGTTGTGTTTCTCATATTCTCCTCCCTGGAGATTTTTATAAAATCAACAAAACGTAGGTCATTTTGGCTGGAATGCGAAGTTATTCCTTTTGAATCAACGTGTAACGCAAGGTTGTCACAAAATCATCAGTAGCGTTTTAGATGACGATTTTTTAGGGGAAGATAGGGTAAATGAGAGGGTTGTTGATATTTAATGGAGGAAATGAGCGGATAGCCAATATTTAAAATTTTATAGAAAAAACGGGGAAACTGAGTATTTGCGCTTGGCTTGGCTTGGCTTGGCTTGGCTTGCTTTCATTCCGCCATGCATACAAGCGTAGCAATTAGGTCGTCGCAACCCATACGGTTACAACCCACGCAATTTTTCCGACGCTGCGGGCTCATCTTTTTGGGCAACTGCCAGGAAGGTCGCCATGGCGCTGATGTCGAGGTAGCCGTCGGCTTTCTTATGGGCCCGGAGAAACTGATAACCGGTCACCAGTTGATGCAGTTTGGCCGCATCTTCGGCGGTGAGTTCATGGCCGTGAACATGGGCATAGGCAGCATGCAACGCCTCGCGGTCCACAACTTCGGCCTGGCGATACAGGTAGCCACAACCGGTGGCGAGCCACTCCAGCGAGCAATTGGCTTTCATGGCGATTTGATTGGCTTTGCTCAGGCTCGGCTCGCTGCCGTTTAAGTATTTTCGGATCAGGGCTTCACTGAGTTCGACCCGGCGGGCAAAGCCACTGATACTCTCTTCACCAATCAGTGATTTCAGACGTGATGCTAATGACATAGTTCGTACTCCGGTTCGAAGGGTGGGGGTTATAACATTGCGACAGGGGGGAAACAAGCCTAGGATGGTCGGCAATGATGACGCAAGAGGGAGCCAACCACATGGTGGCAAAAGTTGAGTTAACGCCGCAGGGACCACAATTTTCTGAGTTGGTCCAGGGCTACTGGCGTCTGGCAGACTGGGGCATGACCCCGGCGCAGCGCCTGGATTTTCTGAAGCAGCACCTGGCGTTGGGGATCACCACGGTAGACCATGCCGACATCTATGGTGGTTATCGCTGTGAAACCCTGTTTGGTGAAGCGCTTGCGCTGGAGCCGAGCATACGCGATCAGCTGGAGATTGTGACCAAGTGCGATATCAAGCTGTGCTCTGACCAATATCCGGCGCAACGGATCAATCATTATGACACCAGCAAGGCGCACATTGTTGACTCGGTCAACAATTCTCTGGCCCGCCTTCAGGTCGAAATGATTGATGTCCTGCTGATCCACCGCCCGGATGTGCTGATGGCGGCCGATGAAGTGGCTGAGGCGTTTGCCGAGCTGAAACAGCAGGGCAAAGTGAAGCACTTCGGGGTGTCGAATTTCACGCCGTCTCAGTTTGAACTGCTGCAATCGCGCCTGGATGCGCCGCTGGTGACCAACCAGGTGGAGATTAATCCGCTGAACTTCGAAGTGGCCCATGACGGTACGCTGGATCAGCTGCAGATGAAGCGCACCAAGCCGATGGCCTGGTCATGTCTGGCTGGTGGTGAAATTTTCTCCGGTCAGTCTGAGCAGGCCGTTCGGGTACGCAACGAACTGGAAGCGATCCGTGAAGAAGTTGGCGCGCAAAGCATTGATCAGGTGATTTATGCCTGGGTGCGTCGTTTGCCGTCCAAGCCGCTGCCGATTATCGGCTCCGGCAAAATAGATCGGGTGCAGGCGGCTGTGGATGCGCTGAAGATTGAGCTGACCCGTGAGCAGTGGTTCCGGGTCTGGGTGGCCTCCAAAGGCCACGGGGTGCCATAAGCGACAACCCGCAGACGTTTTTGCCTGTGATTGAAAGCCTCACGTCCCGTACGTGAGGCTTTTTTGGTGCTGGTGTTGGTTGTTTTGGTGACGTTGTCACCTTTGGGGGAGGTAAGGCTATTGGCATCGAAGCTTGTTGCGTCAAAGCTGCTTGTGTCGAAGCTTTTGGCGTCAACGCTGCTTACGTTAAAGCTTCTTGCGTTGAAGCTTCGGCGCACGGCGTGCCGTCAGCCGTCATCCCCCAAGAGCGGACTATGGAACTGATCCGGCTTGAGGGTTAATACCGAGCACTGAATATTATCTAGCATAAACTCGGCGGTATTGCCCATCACAAAACCGGCGATGCCGGTGCGCGACAGGCTGCCCATGATCACCAGATCAACGTCGTGGTTGTTGATATAGTCCGGCAGCACGGTTTTGGCGTTACCTTCGAGCATGATCATCTGCATCGGCACTCGGCTGTGCGGATAATCGGCCATCAACTGGGCCAGCCGATCTTCCCGATCGTCCCGGAGCTGCTGGGCGATGACCGCAATTTCCAGATCACTGCACCGGCTCCAGTCTCGTAAATATCCCTCACTTTCCAGCTCCCAGGCGTGACAGAGCGACAGCCGGGATTCATTGATGATGGCAAACTCATAGGCATGGCGCAGCAGCTTTTCGTTCAGCGCTGTATTGTCGAGATGGCTGACATCCAGCGACACCACGATATGGTCGAGCTTGGGGGGCTCTTGCTGTTGGTGCAGGGCCCAAATCGGTACTTCAGATTCACGCATCAGGTGTCGGGTGGACGTGCCCCACTGGCAGGCTGTTGCTTTGTGTTCGCGGTGGGCGTCGATGACAATCATATCGACCCGGAGTTGCGAGGCTGCTTTGATGATCTCCACATAAGGTACCCCGGTGACTACCTGGCTGTGAAACTCAATGTCCGGGTATTGGGCTTGCAAATCCTGCACGTGCTGGTCCAGTTGCCGTTGGCACTCGTGGGTCGCATGTTCGAGCAGGCTGAGGGTTGACACCGAGTAACGGCTGAGGTCGGCCAGCTCGGCTAACTCTTCGATGATGGTCAGGAGTGTGACTTTGGCCTGGATCACATTGGCAACGTGCAGTGCCTGATGAAATGCAGCGCCCAGGACCTGTTTGGGCGCCAGGGGAAAAAGGAAGTGACGGTAGATCATTTCAGCCTCCGGAGGTCTGTTGGTCTCTCAGACAGTGTGGTCTACGGAGGGCTGATTTTGCCACTGGTGCCCGGAAATTCTCAGAAGCTGTGCTGGCAACCGGTGGTGAAGAGGGCCCCGTTCTTGCGATGAAACAACCGCTGATAGGGTTCAGCGGCGGGTACGGACGCGATAGTGGTAGAACACCTCTATCAGTCCCTGATATTCGATGGTACCGGGCTTGCGTGATAGCTCCCTGACTGTGACATAGCTGTCGTCGATTTTCACCGAACGGACATCGAGCCGGTTGATCGGCACGTGCAGGGTCCGGTGCAGATCATAGGCGCTCTGTTGGGCCAGTGCTGACATTAGCTGGTGGCCTTGCTGGTAGGCGGCTTCTTTGCTCGAAACTAAGTCGGTGCGCAGGGTATAAAAACCGTTTTGATGCTGATAGCGGTTGATGGTTGCAAAGTGATCGGCGACAACGCCTGTACTGAACAGAGAGCTGAACATCACAAGGGTGGCGATCGTGAGGGTTTTCTTCATGGCTGTTCTCCTCCACGCGAAGTCTGTGTGTCAGACAGTGACTTTGCCGCGGCTGGAGGAAATCGCGCAGTCTGTCTGGTATCTCGCCCCTACTTTTTGTGAGTTATTTTTGTACGCTAATTTATACCCCTAATTTTATGACTGAAGCACCCGGGTCGCAAATTCTCCCGCCGATCTTCCTCTGAGTCATCCCCTGAAATGTGAGTTAACAAAAAGTAATTTTTGATCTGTTCTCGGGACTATCCCTGAGTCTCGCCTTTATCGTCTGATCTGGTCATGGCCCGAGCGTGGGTCTGAACTGTGCCGTCATTGCTGTGAATTACCTGCTTAAAGGTTAGAGTGCTAATTAATTTTGGTGCTTCACATGCTGTGACCTGACATGATCCCGGAATGGAGCGGATCCCTGCCTGATTTTGAACTGTTATTGAGTGACTTTTGATGGTTTTTTCACCTGGCCTGAAGGCGGATAGCGATGTTGAATCGCCGAAACAGCGTGTCAGGCTTGTCTGAAAAACAGACTCGATAAAGTCGTTTTTGATCGAAACAATTAATTTTTTTGAAAATAAATCATTTTCAATTTTACTTGTTTAAATTCAGTTGCTTATTGTTGTTTCTGGTTAATCGTTCGCGTAGCTAAAGATTACTGCACGAAACAATTTCCTTGATCTGGCACGGGGATCGTGTAGATTTGTTTTTAATTAAACGTTCAATCAAAAAACATTTGGGTAACATTTATGCCGAAGGTTGGGATGCCGGAAATACGTCGGCCGCAGCTGGTCGAAGCGACCATGGCGGTGATTGATGAGGTGGGATTGTCCGGGGCCAGTGTGGCCCTGATCAGCCGGAAGGCCGGGGTTTCCTCCGGGATCATCAATCATTATTTCGGTGGGAAGCATGGTTTGCTGGAAGAGACCATGCGCTCGGTCCTGCGTCAGTTGTCCGCGACCTCGATTTCCTATTTGAGCGCGGTTGACCCCCAGGATGTGAGCGCACGGATCAAGGCGATTGTGGCGGCCAACTTCGACAGCTATCAGGTTGAAAATAAGGTGGTAAAAACCTGGCTGGCTTTTTGGGCTCAGTCGATGCATGACCCGGCGCTGTACCGATTGCAGCGAGTGAATGAAAAACGCCTGCTCTCCCATTTGCGGCGTGAGCTCAAGCGGGTGCTTCCGGCGCAGGACGCGGCGTTTGTTGCTCAGGGCATTGCGGCGTTAATCGACGGGATCTGGTTGCGTGGGGCATTGAATCCGGACGGGATTTGCCCGCAGCAGGCGCAGCGGATCATCCTGGATTATCTCGATAAGCAGCTGGTGGCGCTGAACGTATCAGGCCAGTGAGCACGATTGAAGTGCGGCCGGGCGGTCGCATCACGGCAATGACTAACGTAAAAATTCTGAAGGCAGTTTGATGACAATGAAATCTCTTTACCTCAATGGTCAGGCGGTTGAGACAACCTCTGGCGAAACGTTTTTGACCTACAACCCGGCGACCGGCGAGCCGCTGGCGGAAATCGGCCAGGCCTCAAGCGCCGATGTTGAGCGCGCTATTGCTTCGGCGCACGAAGGTTTCAAAGTCTGGTCAGCGATGAGTGGTGCCGAGCGGGGCCGGATCCTAATGAGAGCCGTCACGATCCTGCGTGAGCGTAACGACGAGCTGGCTGCCCTGGAAGTGAAAGATACCGGCAAGCCGCTGCAGGAAGCGATTGCGGTCGATATTGCGACCGGCGCCGACGTGATTGAGTACTACGCCGGGCTGGCTGCGACCATTCACGGTCAGCAGCAGGATCTGGGTCATAATCAGTTCTTCTACACCCGTCGTGAGCCATTGGGCGTGTGTGCCGGAATTGGTGCCTGGAACTATCCGATCCAGATCGCGATGTGGAAATCTGCGCCGGCGCTGGCGGCCGGGAACGCGATGGTGTTCAAGCCGTCGGAAGAAACCCCGCTGACCGCATTGAAGCTGGCAGAAATTTTCACCGAAGCCGGGGTGCCGGATGGCGTATTTAACGTGGTGCAGGGTGATTACCGGGTCGGTCAGATGCTGTCGCGCCACCCGGACATTGCCAAGGTGTCATTCACCGGGGAATGCGGCACCGGCAAGAAAGTGATGGCCGATGCAGCGGGTACGCTGAAAGACATCACTATGGAGCTGGGCGGTAAATCGCCGTTGGTGGTATTCGATGATGCCAATCTGGAGAACGCAGTGTCTGCGGCCATGATGGCCAACTTCTACACCCAGGGTGAAGTGTGTACACACGGTACCCGAGTGTTTGTTCATGACTCAATTTACGATGTGTTCCTGGAACAACTGGCAGTGCGTACGGCCAAGTTGGTGATTGGCGATCCGGCGGATATGCGAACCCAGATCGGCGCGCTGATCTCCCGCGATCACATGGAAAAAGTGCTGGGCTTTATTGAAGCCGGGAAAGCATCCGGCGCACGCCTGATCTGCGGCGGTGCGCGGGAAACCGGCAACGGTCTGGAGAACGGTAACTTTGTTCAGCCGACCATTTTTGCCGACTGCACCGACGACATGCCGCAGGTGAAAGCGGAAATCTTTGGCCCGGTAATGTCGGTGCTGCGCTTCAGCGATGAAGCCGAAGTGATCCGCCGTGCCAACGATACCCAGTACGGCCTGGCTGCCGGGGTCTTTACCCAGAACCTGTCACGCGCCCACCGGGTGATTGCTCAAATTGAAGCCGGGATTTGCTGGGTGAATACCTGGGGTGGCTCACCCGCGGAGATGCCGGTCGGTGGCTATAAGCAATCGGGGATTGGCCGTGAGAACGGGATCGAAACCCTGAACCACTACACCCAGAACAAGAGCGTATTGATTGAACTGGGCGATCTTGAATGTCCGTATGACTAACGCGCTGGCCCCGGTGCCAGCCGGGGCTTTCCACAGCCAGAAGACAGAATGACAGGAGAGCTCAAATGACTACAACATATGATTACATTATTGTCGGTGCCGGTTCGGCCGGGTGTGTGCTGGCCGACCGACTGACCGCTTCGGGCGAGCATAAGGTGCTGCTGTTAGAAGCGGGCGGTACGGATCGCAGTATCTTTATCCAGATGCCGACCGCGCTGTCGTATCCGATGAACAGTGACCGATATGCCTGGCAGTTTGAAACCCAGCCGGAAGCCGGGCTCGATGATCGCCAGCTGCATTGCCCGCGCGGCAAGGTGCTGGGTGGCAGCTCATCCATCAACGGGATGGTTTATGTCCGCGGACATGCCTGCGACTTTGATGAATGGGCTGAACACGGTGCTGAGGGCTGGCGCTATCAGGACTGTCTGCCGTATTTCCGTCGCGCCGAATCCTGGGTTGGCGGCGAAGATGATTACCGTGGCGGCGATGGCCCAGTGGCCACCTGTAACGGCAACGACATGAAACTCAACCCGCTGTACGCGGCATTCATTGATGCCGGTCTGGAAGCGGGTTATCCGAAAACCGACGATTACAACGGTTATCAGCAAGAAGGCTTTGGCCCGATGCATATGACGGTTAATCACGGCGTGCGGGCATCGACTTCAAATGCTTACCTGCGCCGGGCGATGAAGCGTCGTAACCTGACGCTGAAAACCGGCGTGGTGACCCGTAAAGTACTGCTGAAAAACAAGCAGGCGATTGGGGTCGAGATTGAAAAGGGCGGCAAGATCGAATCGATCTACGCCAACACCGAAGTACTGCTGTCGGCAGGCTCAGTCGGCTCACCGCAGCTGCTGCAACTGTCCGGCATTGGCCCGAAAGCAGTGCTGGAGCAGGCCGGCGTTGAAGTCACCCATGATCTACCGGGCGTCGGTGAAAACCTGCAGGATCACCTGGAAGTGTACTTCCAGTATGAGTGCGAGCAGCCGATCACCCTCAACAGCAAGCTGGGTCTGATCAGCAAGGGCTTGATCGGCACCCGCTGGATCCTGCGCAAAGACGGCCTGGGCGCGACTAACCATTTTGAATCCTGTGCGTTTATTCGCTCCCGCGCCGGGCTGAAATGGCCGAACATCCAGTATCACTTCCTGCCGGCAGCGATGCGCTATGACGGTCAGGCGGCCTTTAACGGCCACGGTTTCCAGGTCCACGTCGGTCCGAATAAACCGGAGAGTCGCGGCCGGGTCAGGATTGGCTCTGCGGATCCGCACCAGAAACCGAACATTGAGTTTAACTACATCAGTACCGAGCAGGATCGCCAGGACTGGCGCGACTGTATCCGCCTGACCCGTGAAATTCTCGCCCAGCCGGCGATGGATCACTATCGCGGCACCGAGATCCAACCGGGCGCGGCGGTCAACACCGATGCCGAAATCGATGCCTGGGTGCGCCAGAATGTCGAAAGTGCCTACCACCCTTCCTGTACCTGCAAGATGGGCGCAGACACCGATCCGATGGCGGTGCTGAACTCAGCTTGCCAGGTACGTGGGATTGACGGTTTGCGCGTGGTCGACTCCTCCATTTTTCCGACCATCCCGAACGGCAACCTCAATGCGCCGACCATCATGGTGGCGGAAAAAGTGGCCGATGCCATTTTGGGGAACGCCCCCCTGGCTTCTTCCGATGCACCGATCTGGATCGCGCCGAACTGGGAAAGCCAACAGCGCTCCGGCCAGGCGAAGCGCCCGCTGGAGATCAGCACACAGCCGGTAGCTGTCACGAGCTGATCGCGTTGTACGCTGCGGCCCTGCTTCATACCGACCTGCATGGGTTAAAGTCAGGAAGCTCAGGAGCCCGGCGAAAGTAAGACGAACGGCGAGTATTCGCCGAAATGAATCACACAGGCTTATCTTCTGCGACGCCATGACAGCGGGCAGGGAGCCGCCTGGGGCCTTTTGCGGCCTGAAAAACCTAAAAAGATAAAACGGAGAAAAGGAAAAGTCATGAAGACACATACAACCCTGAAAACACTGGTCATGGGTAGTTCGGCTCTGGCTCTGAGCCTTTCCGCTTCTGGCGCGTTTGCCGCCCAGTGCGAGACTGTACGATTTTCCGATGTCGGCTGGACCGATATTACCGCCACCACCGCAGTCGCCAGCGAAGTGCTGAAAGGTCTGGGTTATCAAACCAACACCCAGCTGCTGTCTGTACCGGTCACCTACTCCTCCATGGCGAACCAAGACATTGATGTGTTCCTGGGGAACTGGATGCCGACCATGGAAGCGGATATCGCCAAATATCGTGCGAACGGCACAGTCGAAACCGTGCGTGCCAATCTGGAAGGGGCGAAATATACCCTGGCGGTGCCGAAATACGTTTACGACGCCGGGGTGCACAGCTTTGCTGATCTGGCGAAATTTGAAGACAAGTTCCGCGGCCGCATCTACGGCATTGAACCGGGCAACGACGGCAACCGCCTGATCCAGAAAATGATCGATGACAACGCGTTCGGCCTGGAAGATTTCCGCCTGGTGGAATCGAGCGAAGCGGGCATGGTGTCGCAGGTCAAGCGTGCCGTGAATCGCGAGCAGTGGATCGCGTTCCTGGGCTGGGCGCCGCACCCGATGAACAGCAACTTTGAGCTGGTCTATCTCGATGGCGGTGACGACTACTTCGGTCCGAACTACGGCGGTGCCAACGTTTATACCAACGTGCGTCAGGACTACCTGGAGACGTGTCCGAATGTCGGCCAGTTGTTGAAAAATCTTGAATTCACTCTGGAAATGGAAAACCAGCTGATGGGTGACATCCTCAATGACAACGTCAAGCCGAACAAGGCGGCGAAAGCCTGGTTGAAAGCCAACCCGCAAGCGCTGGAAAAATGGCTGGATAAGGTCAAAACCCGTGATGGCGGTGATGCCACTGCTGCGGTCACGCGCTACCTGAAAAGCTAAGCACTGAAATCAGCCCTGACATTGCGGCCGCGCAACTCTGTATGACCGCAAGGGCAGGGCGATGAAAATAACGAAGACTAGAAAGTAATAACAGACCCTGAATAAGGAGTGACCGTGGACTTTATCACTGAGCATAAGATCCCGTTAGGCGATTGGATGGCAACCTTTGTCGATTGGCTGACCTACAACGCCGCTGGATTTTTTGACTCTCTCTCATATAGCCTGGAAACCATCATCATGCTGCTGGTGGACCTGTTTAAATGGTTTCCGCCGGCAGTGCCAATCGCGATGACCGCCGCACTGGCCTGGTTTCTGCACCGTAGCCTGCCGCTGGTCGGTTTCGTGGTGGCGGCACTACTGCTGATCATGAACCTGGGTTACTGGCCGGAAATGCTGGAGACCTTTGTGTTGGTGCTGACTGCCACCACGATCTCCGTGTTGGTCGGGGTTCCGGTCGGCATTGCAGCGGCGCACAAGCCGTGGCTTTACACGATCATGCGACCGATCCTGGATCTGATGCAGACGATCCCGACCTTTGTTTACCTGATCCCAACCCTGGTGCTGTTCGGCCTGGGCGTGGTCCCGGGGCTCATCTCTACCATTATTTTTGCCATTGCCGCACCGATCCGCCTGACCTATCTCGGGATCAGTCGTGTTCCGGAAGAGCTGGTCGAAGCGGGTAAGGCCTTCGGGGCCAACCGGTGGAAGCTGCTGTTCAAAGTGGAGCTGCCGGCGGCAATGCCAAACATTATGGCAGGGATCACCCAGTGCATCATGCTTTCGCTGTCGATGGTGGTGATTTCGGCGCTGGTCGGTGCCGACGGGCTGGGGAAACCGGTGATCCGCGCACTGAACACCGTCAACATCTCGCAGGGCTTCGAAGCGGGCCTGGCGATTGTTCTGGTCGCGATTATTTTGGACCGCCTGTGTAAAACCCCGAGCCAGAGTAAAGAGGGATAATCATGACTGCCATTCGAATTCAAAACCTGGATGTGATTTTTGGTCAGCACAGTGCCAAGTCGCTGGCGTTGCTCGACGAGGGCAAAAGCCGTCAGGAAATCATTGAGGCTACCGGCGATGTCGTCGGGGTGGATAATGTCAGCATGGAGATCCAGGAAGGCGAGATTTGCGTGCTGATGGGGCTGTCCGGCTCCGGGAAGTCAAGCCTGCTGCGGACCATCAACGGTCTGAACCAGGTGAGCCGCGGTGCGCTGGAAGTCAAAGACGGCGATCAGGTGATCGATCTGGCGACTTGTGATGCGACCCAGTTGCGTCATCTGCGCACGGAACGCATTTCCATGGTGTTCCAGAAATTCGCCCTGATGCCCTGGCTGACCGTGCTCGATAATGCCGCCTTCGGCCTGGAAATGCAGGGGATTGGCAAAGCCGAGCGTCGACGCCGCGCGATGGAGAAACTGGAGATGGTTGGTCTGGCCGAGTGGCAGGACAAGTATCCGCATGAATTGTCCGGCGGGATGCAGCAGCGTGTCGGCCTGGCTCGCGCCTTTACCATGGACAGCGACATCCTGCTGATGGATGAGCCGTTCTCGGCGCTCGATCCGCTGATCCGCAGCCAGCTGCAGGATGAGCTGCTGGTACTGCAACGCAAGCTGAACAAGACCATTGTGTTTGTCAGCCACGATCTGGATGAAGCACTGAAAATCGGCAACAACATTGCCATCATGGAATCAGGCAAACTGATCCAGCACGGCAAGCCGGAAGAGATTGTGCTGAAACCAAACACCCAGTACGTTCAGGATTTCGTCGCTCATACCAATCCACTGAATGTGCTGCGTGGCCGCTCGCTGATGACCGACGCCGGGGCACTGGAAAAACTGGATGACATGTTGGTGCTGAACCGGAACGACAAGACCTGTGTCAGCACCTCGGCTGAAGGCGAAGTGCTGGCGGTGACCCGTCAGGACGAAGCTCTGAGCCTGCAGCAGTGGCAGGAAGGGGATAACCTTGATGCGCTGGAGGCAAATCAGGTGGTGATGACCACGCCGGATATCTCGATGCGCGACGCGCTGGAAATCCGCTACCGCACCGGCCAACCGATCCTGCTGGGTACCCAGAAACGTCTCGAAGGTGTGCTGTCGGACAACGACTTCTACCATGCTTTGCTCGGAAAACACTTCTCAGCCGAGCTGGCGTAACGCGCGATAGAATCTCATCCATTGAAACAAACGGCGGCCTTCGGGTCGCCGTTTTTGTTTGAGGTGGCTTCACCTGTACGCAGCCACGTGCCTATTCAAACCGTGTGGCCGTAAAACTCTCTCGAGCTTCGACGCTTTCCATCCAATCTGCCAAAGCCGGGAAATCCGAGCGCCAGGGGATTTCGCTCAGGCGGAAGTCGAGGTAGGCCAGCGCCACGCCAATCGCCACATTACAGATCGGGATGCCGGGTCGGGTGAGACGCTGTTCATTATCTAAGTGATGCTGTTGCGCCGTGAAATGGTGGTCAATTGCTGCTAACAGGCGGTGTATAGCCTGTATGCGACGCTTGCCGAGTTCATGCTGATCGGCGCGGTTGCCGCCATGTTTGCGGGCAATCACCGTTTGAAAGGCGGCATCCATGAGTGCCTGACCGTATCCGAGTAAGGTCAGGGACTGTGGATGAGAGGGTAACTGAGACAAAAGCTGCGGTCCGTTCGGTGCCTGTTGATCCAGATAAAACAGAATATTGAGCGTTTCCGTGATGGGCTCACCGGTATCGGTCACCAGCACCGGAATCTTGGCTGCCGGGTTAACGGCGAGCAGTGCTTCGGGGGATTGCCAGGGATCAACCCAAACCAGCTCAAGCTGTTGAACGAGTTGCTTTTCAATGGCTGCGATACGAACCGCTCTGGCGTAGGGCGAGGTAGCATTGAGATAAAGTTTCATTGGTCTTCCATCGTCTGTGGGGTGGTTGGTCTGGTGGACTGCCGTTTGGTGGATCGCCGTTTGGTGAATGGTTGAGTAGGTTGCAGCTGGGCGTTGCCGGGATTTGCAAGGTCTTGCTTTTCAAGGTTCTGAATCGCAGGGTTCTGATTCGCAAGGTCAGGCTTGGTTGCGTCATGGGGTACGGTAGAAACATGGCGGCTGAATCCGATCGCCAGCATACCGATGGCCATGAATCCTGCCGCGAGCGGAAACAGGGGCGCGTAGCTGCCGGCTTGATCATAAAAAGCAGACATTGCCATCCCGGAAACCGCCTGAACGACGGCAAACCCGGCGGTCGCCAGCCCCCACACGTGTTTGTGCCGCTGAATCCCGACAATCTCGGCCAGGTATCCGGAAGTGAGCGAGACGATCCCCGGGATCATGGCCCCGACCAGAAAAGATGACAGGGAGAGCCACAGCAGGGAATGACTGGCGACGGGAATGACAATCGCCAGAGTTTTGAGCAGATAGGCGCTGATTAATGCCCGTTGCCAGCCGCCGAATTTGACCAAACGGCCCGCGATCACCGGACCCAGCATCGCGCCGCTCCCCAGAATTGCCCATTGCATTAATGCTGCGTCGCGGCCGATGGTCAGCTCGCGGGTCAGGTAATCAACCCAGAATATCGTGTGCGGAATAAAGCCCGCGGCATCAAAGCCGTAGGCGATCACAATCAGCCAGACCGCTGACGGCAGCGAAGATCGTGACGGAGCCGTATCCGTGGTGTGTGGCACGGTGTGTGCCGGGAGTCGGTTCAGGCCCAGTCCGCCGAGGGCGGCAGCGCATAGCGACAGGCCGCCAAGGGCCAGCCAGGTGATCGACAGGCCAAGGGATAACAGATAGGGCATCAGGCTGGCAGAGAGCAAAATCCCCAGACCGATGCCCATGAAAATCATCGTTGCGATGATCGGCCGGTTGCGGGCGTCGGTATATTGCAATGCAAGCGAAGGGCCGACCACCATCAGAATGGCCCCGGCCATGCCGGCGACAAAGCGCCAGAAGGCGAACCAGCCAAACGCTGCCGGGCTGGCACAAAGCAGAAAGCTGGCTGCGACCAGTCCCATCGCGATGAGAATCGTACGCTTGGCTCCCAGCCATTCTGACAATTGATGGGCAGTGAAGGCCCCGATCAGGTAGCCGATCAAATTGGCAGCGCCAAGATAGCTGGCCAGCGCTGGTATGAACCAGCCCTGCTCGGACAGGGCCGGGATCAGGGGCGTATAGGCAAACCGCGACAGGCCAATGCCGAGGATGGTGGCATTCAGGCCGACGCATAACGCGCTGGCAGCTGTGCTGTCAATTCTTTGATTCATAAGCGCGTCCTTTGCTCAAGCGCGGGTTTGTGGTGTGAAAGGGCACTCCCGGGCAATTGCCCCCATCTTTGCATGGTAACTGGATATCAAAAAATGATTTGTAATGATTATAAAAATCACTTTTTGAGATATATTGAACGATATGTCTGGTGCAGGGAGCCCCGAAATGCAGCTAAAATCATTGAACATGTTGGTGACTGTGGCGAAGAGCGGCAGTTTTGTCGCCGCAGCTGAGCAGTTGCACACCGTGCAATCAAACGTGACGGCGCATGTGAAGAAGCTGGAAGATGAACTCGGCGTGCAGCTTCTGCTTCGCAAGAAAAGTCGCGCTGTACTGACACCCGCCGGACGGGAGCTGATGGGGTACGCTGAGCAGATGCTTCGGCTCCATGATGAGGCTTGCCAGATGTTTCAGCAGGATCATCCTCACACCGGCGTGTTGCGTATTGGCGCGATGGAAACCACCATGGCGCTGCGTTTACCGCCGGTTTTGGCGCAGTTCCACGCCGAATACCCACAGATCGATTTACAACTCCAAACCGGACCCACGGCTCAGCTCTCGCAGCAACTGCTGGAGGGGGCGCTCGATTGCGTGTTTGTCGCCGGAGGGATCACCCATCCTGAGTTTGTATCAACGCCGGTGTTTACTGAGCATCTGGTGCTGGTGTCGGCCCGACCGCTTCAGGAGCTGCCGAGTTACACCGAGTTGCTTGGTGCAACCTTCGTCGCGTTCCGGCAGGGATGCAGTTACCGCCATCGTATCGAGCTGTTTCTGGCCGCAAATGACATTGCCGCGGCGAGAGTGGTTGAATTCGGCACGCTGGAGGCGATTCTGGGCTGTGTCGTCGCCGGGATGGGTTACGCCTTGTTGCCTGAAGCCACCGTTCAGGCATACCAGAGTCGTTATCCCATTCATTATCATCCGCTCCCACAAGGCTTGGGTCTGGTCGAAACTCACTTCGTGACACCGAAACCCCCGGCCTGGAGTCCGGCCTTGTCCCACTTTGTCCGGACGCTGGAAGACGTGCATGGCGAATGTGCGGCCTGAGTTGAATCGATGCCGGACCCGCGGTGTAAAATAAACAAGTCATTTTTTCGATCAAAGGCAGGGGTATGATTGTTATTACAGGTGCAAGCAGCGGTTTGGGGGCTGCCCTGGCGCAGCGCTACAGCTGTGAGGGCAAACGGTTATTGCTGACAGGGCGCAATCATCAGCGTCTGTCTCAGGTTGCTGCGAATTTGTCGGGAAATATCGAAGCGAAAGTCGCCGATCTTGGTGATCCAACTGCGGTGTCGGCGATGTTTGACGATCTGGATCCGATCCCAGAGATGGTGATCCACTGCGCAGGCAGCGGCCATTTCGGCCCGATTGAACAGCAAGATCCGCAAGCGATCAGCGATCTGCTCGACAATAACGTCAAATCGACGATCTACCTGCTGCAGGAACTGGTGAAGCGCTATCGTGAGTATCCGGTGAAAGTGGTGGTCGTCATGTCGACCGCTGCGCAAGTCGCCAAAGCCGGGGAATCTACCTATTGTGCGGCCAAGTGGGCGGTGCGCGGGCTGGTCGAGTCGGTGCGTCTGGAGCTCAAAGGCAGTCCGATGAAGCTGATTGCGGTCTATCCGGGCGGCATGGCAACGGATTTCTGGGCTACCAGCGGCAAAGCCATCGATACTTCGGGCTTTATGACGGCCGAGGAAGCGGCGCACATGCTCAAGCAGGCACTGATCGCCACCGAGCACGGTTTTGTGTCTGACATTACTCTTAACCGAAACTAATCGGTATTCTTTCCGAAGTGTCACAAAGGTCAGTCAGTTGCTGGCCTTTGTGGTGTTTGAAGCATCGTTTAACGGCGGTGCGGATGTCGGTGCGGATGTCGGTGCGGATGTCCGTGCGGGCGATGGCTCGGGGATTCTTCGCGGGAAAATCGCGCCCTGAACTCGCGTGGTGTCAGTCCCATGATCTTCAGAAATGCTTTACGACAGGCGCCGGGATCTTCATAACCGACCTGATGGGCAATCCACTCGAACGGATGTTGCGAGCCTTCCAATAATTCACAGGCTTTCTGGATCCGAAGTCGCTGTAAATATTGATTGGGGTTACAGCCGGTTGCTTTGTGGAACCGCCGTTGCAGGGTACGTTCGGTCAGGTTGGCTTGTGCTGCCAGATCGGAAATGGCAAGCGGGGTGGCATAGTCATGGTTCATCCATTGCTGAACCGTCACAATGGCCTGATCGCCGTGCAGCAGAGCCGGGATGAAACGCTGATAAAACCGTTGTTCGCGCCGCGCGGTATCGATAACCAGTACCTTGCCGAGCTGGTGCATCACGCTGGACGAGGTGTATTGCGTGACCAGCTCCAGTCCGAGATCCAGCCAGGACATCAATCCGCCGGCGGTGATGATATCGCCATGATCGATCAGGATGTCATTGGTATTGAGCGCAATCTGCGGAAACTGCTGGTGGAATGGTTCGGCCAGTCCCCAATGGGTGGTCATGGCACGGGTGCCGACTACCGTGGTCGCGGCCAGAATAAAGGCACCGGCACAGGCTGAGGCGAGTCGGGTGCCCTGATCGTATTGAGCTTTGAGCCAGTCGGTGAGCTGTGGTGGCGGGTTGAGGTAATCTTGTTGCTGCACGCTCGGTGGCAGGATGATCACTGCAAATGGCTCCGAGATTGCATCATGTTCACGACAGATGACAGGTTCAAATTTAACCGGGATCTGCTGCTCCCGGCAAATTCGGCTGGCCAGTACAAACATCTCTTCTAACCCGTAGACGGCAGATTTCAGTGCATTGGCATAGTGGCAAATGCCGATACGAATCGTTTCCATGGGAGCTCCAAGATTGTCGCTTTTGGCCTGTATTGTGTCATTTTAGACACTGCCGGGCAGACCGCAAGTGCGAAATAATCATCACCAGTACAGAACAACCCCTGATCGACAAGGAGAAAAACGATGTCTCAGAAAGCACTGTTGGTGATTGATTTACAAAATGACTACTTTCCGGAGGGCCAGTATCCGCTCTGGAATACCGCGCAAATCCTCACCAATATCCAGGCTGTGATTGCCAAAGCGCACGCTGTGAAAATGCCGGTGATTTTGATCCAGCATGTGGCCGATCCGGCGAAAGGCAGGGCGCCCTTTTTCAATGCAGATAGTCATGGCGTTGAAATTCATCCGGAGGTTCAGGCGGGTTTGCCGAATAGCACCGTGGTGGTGAAAAGATTTGCGGATAGTTTCGAGCAAACCCAGCTGGCAGAAATCCTGGCAAAGCATCAGGTCGAGGAGCTACTCATTTGCGGCATGATGACCCAAAACTGCGTCACTCATACAGCAATATCTAAAGCTGCGGAATCCTATAAAGTTGCAGTGATTGAGGATTGCTGTACCACCGTCGATGAAATGGTTCACAAGATCGCCCTCAACGCGTTGTCGGTTCGGGTGCCGCTGATCAACAGTCGGCAGGTGCTCTGATTTCGCCGGTGGCGGGTGTACGCTCAATATCAATTTAGAGTGAGAACGTAGATGGCCGAGTCGCTGAGTGATCGCCGACTCGGCTGTTTTGTATGTGGTAGAAGCTACCGTTTGAATGACTGGGTTCGGGATGTAAGGATTTCTTTTGTGATTCAGTGATCTAACGAATTGAAAACACATCAATTTAGCGGCTATAGTGTGTGGAAAAATTAGTGTGCAGTATGCGTCTGGATGCAACTGACGCTTTAGATGCAGTAATATCATTTCAGGAGAAAGTTTTTCAATGCTGTCAAGATTGATTCAATTATTATTGTTGCTTACTACTTTACAGGTCAGCGCTGGCGTAAAGCCTGTCTACTTTGCACACGATTCGGAGAAAGCGACAGAGGCAACAGCTTCGTTTATCAGGACTCTTTTTATAGAAAATCACCCCAAACTGGCCTATGAAAAAACTCATGATAATTTCAAAAAGGCTATATCTTATCCAGCATTTTTAGCTTTATCTGAATCCGTGGATAAAAGTAACGAAGTGTACGAAATAACTCATACTCGTATGATTTATGGTGCAGATATTATTGAAGTCTATTGTAAACAAGAGAGCGAAGGAAATGATACACTATATTTCTTATTTACCATGACAGGTTCCACACCCAATGGATATAAATTGAGTGGTGTTAGGTATGCATCCCGGCCAGTCATACCTGTTGAACTATCAAACCCAGTGATTATTTATTGATATAATGCATATGAGCCTACTCGATGTAAATAGGTAAAATGAATCTGTTTACCAAGAGATAATTTTCTGGCGGATCGAATACTGGCAAAATTTGATAATTTTTTTGAACGCGATATTGTTTTATGGTTCTTCACCTTGTCCTGATGTTTCCTACTGTAGATACTGTGCTCCAGAAATGTCATAGGTAGATGCCATCATTTCACAAAAAATGATGAAGTGTGACAAATTCTGATGATTGGTAGAACCATGTCTTCGTTATAAATAGAGGAATCATGAAGATAATATTGTTATTGGCTATGTTGATTATGAGTGGTTGTTCGAGTTTACCAGTATCCAAAAGTGTTCCAAAACTTAAGGTTGAATACGTGGAAGGTGTATCTGAAACGACTGGTGAAATAAAGGTGGGGATTGTTAGAAATAATACTTTCCTATCAGCTGGTATTCACTATTGGCCCGTATATGGAAGGCAGGCAATTGCAGGGATATTAATTGGAGATTACATTGAATTTTATCTCTCTAAGAAAGGAAGATCATTTGGTGTCGCTTGTCATGGTGGTTGGAGTAGTTCATGGAAAATAAGAAACTATGAAATAAATAATGAAACACCAAATGAAATTTATTTCTTGATATCACCCTCCGTAACAGAAGGTGATCAGTGCGTAGATATGGAAAAAATTGATAAGGAAGAGTTTTTAGGTTGGAAGGCAAGCTCTAAGAGAGTAAATGTAGGTGAAGTTTCAATGAGGTAATTTTTCATACAACGCGTTCGAGGTGGATTATCAACAGTTATTGTTAACATTCCCATCTCAACAATTGATAATTAACCTTGGTAGTAAACCTCCCCAAAAGGGGGAGGCAGCAGTGACGCATCGAAACTTCCAAACAAAACATAATCAGCGATCCGCTTCAACCCTAAACGCAAGCTCCCGCGCTAAAGCGGTCGCATCAAATCCCGGGGGGAACCGGCCGCGAAAAACGCCCTCCGGGTCAATGATGGAAAATTTGATGGAATGCGCAACGCTGTAATCTTCATCATCCGGTGAGACTTCAAACCGGATGCCGAGGCTGTCGGCAAATGCTGTCAGTTGCGCTTCACTGCCCGTGACGCCGAGGATGGACGGATCAAAGTAGCGCACATACTGGCTGAGGTCAGTTACCGAATCCCGGCCGGGATCAACCGAGACAAACACAAAGGCTATGTCCGGGTTGGTCGGTGTGTCAGCCAGGCTGGCGACGAGTCTGGCTAGCTGCGCCAGACTCGTCGGACAGATATCAGGGCAGTGCAAAAAGCCAAACAAAACAATGGTCCAATGCCCGGTGAGTGACTGGCGGGTAAACGTACCCGCCTCAGATGCCAGGCTGAAGTTCGCCACCGGGCGAGGGTTATCAAGCCATTCGATCGTTTGTTGCTTGCTGGGTTCGGGGGGGACCACAGACACGGCGATATTCAAGGTGAGCCCCATGGCCATTCCCAGGCAGAGCAGCAGGGCTGTGAGCATGGATTTACGCATGGGCTTGCCCTTTATCGCAGGTATAAACCAGCCAGAGTCCTAACAGTGCCGGTAAGGTCACGCCGCCAAAATCAATCACCAGGAACTCAGGCCCGCAGATCCCCACCCATACTTCCCAGAAGTGGAACATCGCGTGGCTGGCCAACCAGGCCGTTGGTATTCCCCACAGCACCCGGCGATGTTGGGTGTACATTGCCCCCCAAATGAAGGCCACCCCGATCAGCATGTAAATCATGCCGATATCGCGTAGAAAATGCTGGTTGAACGGCCCTCGATCCGGCACCCCCGGCACCAGCCAGTACCAGGTTTCGGGGTCGATTATCATAAAGACGCCATTTCCCAGCGCTGCCAACCCAAGCAGTAATGCGATGCCGATGTTGAGTTTGTTAACCATGTTCAGCCTCCCGGTCTGGCGCTGAATCCTGGTTCGGCGCGAATGCGGATTCGCTGACCAGAATGCGACTGCAGGCTTTCCCGTATCCCAGGGCATATTTCAGGGCCGGATAAACCCGATAAGCGCTGATGGCAAAACCAAGTGTGATCAGTCCTTGATTGCCCCATAAATCGCGGACTTCTTCCCGCAAGTCATCTGCCTCGGGATTGTGCGCCAACACCAGCTCAGTAAATTGCACCACCAAGGCGATCTCTTTTGGCAGTTTGTCCAAGTCTTGATCAATAATCGCCTGCACGATGTCGGGGCTGACTTTGGCTTCCAATGCCATATCTACGACAAGCTGGGTGCATGGCCCGCAATCTTCCGACAAAATGGCGCGGATTCTGGCGGCATACAGCGGCCCCGCGGGGACATTTCCTGAATGGGATGCCATGGTCTGAAATCCCATAAACTTCAGAAACGCGCCCAGATCGGTTGCCAGGATATCCTGCTGATACCGGACGTCGTAGTCGTACCGGTTTTTGAGGGCCAGCAGCATTTTGTTGAATGTATATCGAATCATGTTGGGTTCCTTATTGATATTGAGAAGTCAATTTTTCTATTCCCGTTTTTTCCTGCGCCAATACCGGCTTGAGCACCAGGAAACAGCTCGACAGGAATGTCAGGGCGCAGGCGTAGAGCATCACGGTGAAGTTCCCGTGATCCAGCAAGCTGGACGCGAGCAGTGGCCCGGATGCCAGACCGACCGAAGACACAACGGCGGCGATAGTTGAAAGTCGCCCGCTACGGTCCATTTCAGCCGTGACGGCTAACAAATAGGATTGAACTGCGGGCCAGGAGAAGAACAGCAAGGCCATCGCAGTCACGTACAGCAGTGGCGTCAGTGGTGACATGCTGAGCAATAGCGCAGAGATAACCGACAGCACCCCACCGGCAATCACCCAATACAAACGGCCGAAACGCTTGCCGCTGATAACCGGCAACATCGCACCCAGCAATCCCAATAATCCGGTTGCGGCGATAGACAGACTCACATGGTCAGCATCAATGCCGGCTCCGAGGCCAATGAGTCCGACATACGCCCAAACCGCACTGGCGGCAATCTGATAGACCGTAATAGCCAGCATCAACAGCAGCGAGTTGCTACACCATTCGGGCAATGGCATCGACGATTCGGCGGACTTGTCGTCCCGGGGAAGAGACGGCAGAAATGGCATCATGGCCAAGCTGAGCACGACAAAGCCAGCCATGACTCCAAAGACCGCATAGGCGTTCAGCAGCGCCTCGAGCGCCGGCAGTCCGTAAATCACCAAAGATCCGATACTGAACTGGATCAAGAGCAGGGTACCAAAGGCGCGATCCGGGTTGTTCAACCGGGCCAGTACGGAAAAACCGATCCCGACACAGAGTCCGCCAAACGTTCCGGCCAGAAACCGCCAGCCAAGCATCACACCATAGTGATCCACCCACAGGGTGCCGATATCAATCACCGCCAGCAGGGCCAGAAACAGATACATGGCAGGCTGCCAGTGGATCCGGCGCACCAGGAAAATGGCGATCGTACTGCCCAGCAGTCCGCCATAACCATTGAGCGCGACGACCTGTCCGGCCTGAGCATCACTGAAACCCAGGCCGCCCGCGAGAGCATTGACGACACTGGGTAAATAATTGATATAGGAAAGCCCGGCCATCGCGATGAAGGCCAGGAAAAAATAGGCCAGGGGATGATTGTCAGATAATTTTCTTACACTCATGAATTTCAACATAACGCTTCATTCCGTCACACTGTTTGTCGTTGGTGTTTGCAGTGTATGCATCTGAATACGCGGGAAAAATAGGCCGGATTCCCAAAGAGTCGTGAATACTATTCATGAGTTTTACTGTTATAGTCAGTCAATAGATAAACGAATGGATGAACGGATTCGAGATAGCACATGGATAAATTCAGGTCTTTGGAAATCTTTTTAGCCACATGTGATAGCGGGAGCTTCGCGGCCGCGGCAAGAATGTGTAACACGGATCCGTCGACGGTCAGTAAGGCCATTGGTCGGCTGGAAGCGCAGCTCGGATTGACGTTGTTTCAACGCTCCACCCGACAGTTGCGTATCACCCCGGCGGGGCAACGCTATGCCGATACCGTGCGGAAGATGATTCAGGACCTGACGAGTTGCGAAGAAGAGCTGAAGCATTCGAATGATACGCCCAGCGGGACGTTGCGGATTAATTCCGCCGTTTGCTACGGTCACCTTTATCTGCGTCCGCTGTTGCAGGCATTTAGCCAGCAATACCCGGCCATTAAGCTAGAACTTGAGATCAATGACTTACACGTCGATATTATCGAGAGCAACATTGATGTCGCGCTGCGGACGGGCTTCGTGAAAGACAGTCGTCTGGTGGCAAGGCGTCTTAGCCCGATGGACTTTCTTGTTTGCGCCTCGCCGCAATATCTGGCGGCGCACGGCACACCGCGTTGCGCCGACGATTTTCAAAATCACAACTGGATTGGTTTTCGGGTCAAAGAGACCCAACAGCTCCAGCCGATCTTTTTGCCGGATGAACACGGGGAATACCAGCCCTATGAGCTGGAACGCACGCATATCACCGATGACGGTGAATCAATGGCGTATCTGTGTATGGATGGGCTGGGGTTTGCCCAACTACCACATTTTCTTGCCAAACAGGGTTTGGAAAGTGGCACCTTGGTTTCTCTGTATCCATATTTCAGACCGCCGCGACCTGATAATGGTGTATTTGCCATTTATCCCAAGCGGGAATTTTTACCGGCCAAGGTCAGGGTATTTATTGACTTCATGACCACGGCGTTAGAAGCCATGGAAGAAAGTACCCATCACACCTGGGCAGAAACTTGGGTGCCGTTGGTTGCCTGGGAGGAGCGCCTCACTCGTTAGCCGCCGTGATGCTTGCTAGACTGAAAGTGATAGAATAGTATCACCATGATACCAATCGTAGTAAATAATTGGTCATCCTAGTTTGTTAAAATGCTCGATAACTGCGTTAGAATTTTTGATTGTAGAATAACTACTTATCGAAAAATCCTGCCTTGTTCTCAAGCATTTTTCCTGCGCTATTTCTGATCACTTATTTACTGTGATTGGTATGAGTCTTTCTTTGGAGCCGCAGTTATGAAAGTTGAACTGGTTACATCCCTAAAGCGTCAAGCGACAAAAATCTTGGCAGATCTTCACGACAGTAAAGAACCTGTGCTTATCACTGAGCACGGTAAACCGTCAGCATATTTAGTGGATGTTGAAGACTATGAGTTCATGCAAAATCGCCTCGCGATGTTAGAGGGGATTGCCCGTGGTGAGCGAGCGATCGCAGAGGGCAACGTGACCCCTCATTCTGAAGCCAAGGAAAAAATGTCAAAATGGCTGAAGTAATTTGGACCGATCCAGCTTTATCAGACTTAAATGAAACTGCTGAATACATCGCACTCGATAATCTCGTTGCTGCCAAGTTACTTGTGCAATCCGTTTTTGAAAAAGTTGAGCGATTGGAACTTTTTCCAGAATCAGGGCGTATTCCGCCTGAATTGCAACATTTAAGCTATCGTGAAGTTGTGGTAAGCCCGTGCCGGGTTTTCTATAAACAAGAAGGCGACACAGTCTTTATTTTGCATGTCATGCGTGAAGAGCGAGATCTACGTAAATTCCTGTTAAGCCAGCAATCGTCGTCGTGAGCGATTCACCGAAAATTCGTATGTCGCCTCCCAAAACACAAAGAGCCAACCATCGTGGCGATGGTTGGCTCTTTGCGATTTAACCTGTTACGAGGCTCTCAATTAACGGCGAAAGTTGCGACCACGGGATGAGCGCTCTTTGTGCGCAGACGCCGCTTTGGCTTGTGATTTCAAAATAGAATCCACCGTCAATTCCATGGGCTCTTTGGGCTTGAGGCCGTGCGGGAAGGTGCGCGCACGTGGCGGCAATTCAAACTCTTCGCTGGAGGCACGGGGCATACGTTTAAACCGGTAGAGGTAAAAGTTCTCCAGTTTTTCTCTTGCCCACTCGGTTTTTTTCAAATATTTAACACTGCTGGTAATGGACGGATTGGTATGAAAACAGTTAAACCGCATGGCGGTATCCAGAATTTCCCAACCGTAAAAATCGACCAGCTCCTGCAGTAGTGTTTCTAACTTCAGACCGTGCAGGGGGTTATTTTGTTGTAACTCAATTCTTTCTTCTTCAGTCATCATCATACGTTCCTCAGTTTCTCATCTGCCGACGCTGGTTGGGTTGTGGTTTCCGCACGAGTATTCAATGGCGCGCCGCGGCGGCACAGATGATTGAACCGTGACATGAAAATTGGAGGCCGGGACTATAGCAGAACTTGCCTCTCTTCCCTATGATTATCGCTCCGAATGACAAGGACCTGGACAGGACAAGGATGAGTCGAAAAAGATGCGATCCTTGATACGTCACGACAATACATGAATTTTAAACGCGCAATCCCTTATCTCATCATCGCAACCTGTGTTGCATTGACGTTTGTGCCGGTGCTCTATCCGATCGAGGTTGACCAGCGTGGGCTGGAATTACCTTCGTGCGCGGATGAACCTGTGGTTATCACACCGATCCATTTTTTCGTGTCGGAAGGTGTGCTCAAAGATCGGAGCATGGATGAAGTGCAAGGCGGGCTTCATCACGCCATTGAAAAAAGCAATGAGATCCTGGCCAACTCCTGTGTCCCGATGCGCCGGGCGATGGGGGAGATCCAGACCGTTGATTTTTCAGAACAAGCGATGTGGATGATTGAGCATGTCTATCAGGGATTGGTTCGTCAGGTTGGGAAACCCGCTCTGGAACACCTTCACGCTCAGCCCAACCATTTTTACGGCGTGATGCTGGGCCGAAGCGATCGCTATTTTGATGACTTCTCCGGCGAAGCGGCGGTCGAACTGAACGATCGCATGTTTGTGATTGCCCATGATGCCGATGATGATACGATCGAACATGAACTGGGCCATTTAGCCTGGGCGCAGCACCAGGAACTGACCTGGTTTTCGTATCTGTCGCTTCGGTTGAACCGAACGACTTCGGATGAAAATCAACATCTGTTGAAGCCTTACGCACGCGGTTATAGCTGTTCAGGAGAAGGGACGGTGATGAGTTATAACGACCTGAGATTGCCGGTTTACTCAAGTCCGGACATCTATTATCGGGGCAAAGTTTGCGGGGATGCCAACAAGGCGGATAACGCCCGGATCATGCGGGAATATGCCAGAGCATTGAGACAACAGACCGTGAGCCCACAGGCGCGTCAACACCTGATAAGCGCTAGCCAGGATGGGGATGTTTGACTGGGCGCCAATCAGCAAGTGCGGTCTCCGGCAACAGTTCAGTTGGTGTAAATGGGCATCATTGTTGTCAGAATAACCAGTCATTCACATCTGTGGGCAGAGTTGATGCAAATCAAATACTCGCCAGTTATCATCTTGTTAATAAGAAAATGTGCGCGTCTCGGAATAATAACTTGCATTCATAATGTATGTTAATGGCGTTTCACAACGTGCCATAGGACGTTGCACATGGACTCTCACTGCCGGATAAACCACATGATTAAAAAAATGACGCTGCTGACTTTACTCCTGGGTGGACTGTTAAACACATCGCTGGTACATGCCTTTGAGGATGCTTACGGTAAAGCACTGTCGTGGCAGGGACAATGGAAAGTCGTGAACTACTGGGCGGAGTGGTGTGGACCATGCCGTCGGGAAATTCCGGCGTTTAATCAGTTGTCGGCAGAGCTGGACGGCCAAGTCATGATGGTTGGCGCGAACTTTGACAGCCTTGCCGGGCAGGATTTGATTGAAACGCTGGAACGTCTGGACATCCGGTTTCCGGTGCTGAATGAACCGTCGAAAATCAAGGCCAATCTGCCACAACCGGTTGTCTTGCCGACCACCTATATTGTGAATCCACAAGGCGAGCCTGTGAAGATGCTGGTGGGTGAACAATCCCGGCTAGACATCGAGAAGGCGCTCGCGGCGGCACAGAACGCCACTTAACGCATGACCCCAGCAGCGCCCGCTGCACCTCAATTTGTATCCAATTACTTTATTCATGATGATGAAGGACTTCCGATGAAGCGAATGATCTGCGCTTTGAGCATGCCACTGCTATTTTTGACCGCATGTGCTTCCCAATCCCAACAGGCCCAATCTCAACAAGAACAGCCCTGGCAACCAAGTGTCAATCAACTGGTCAGCCCGGCTGGGGAGAACAGCAGCTTGTCTCGCCTGTTTACCAACAGTGACGGCAAGGTGTACCTGTCCTGGGTGGAAGAGAATGCGGACACGCAAATCAGCCGCTTGCGCTACGCCACGCTTGAGGATGGCCACTGGCGCGAACCGGCCACGATTGCGTCCGGGGATAACTGGTTTGTGAACTGGGCGGACTTCCCCTCCCTGATTGCTGACGGTGATCGCCTTGCCGCGCACTGGCTGCAAAAGCGGGCCGATGGCAAGTATGACTACGATGTCAAAGTGACTTTTTCCGGCGATCATGGTCGTCAGTGGGGAGAGGCGATGACGCCGCACAAAGACGGTGTCAGTGCTGAACATGGTTTTGTCAGCATGTTGCCGCTGTCTGGCCAGCAGACTTTTGTCACCTGGCTTGACGGTCGCTATACCAAAAGCGGACACGGCGAAGGCAGTCATTCTCATGGTCATGGCGGTGGTGCAATGACGCTTCGCGCCGGGATCTTTGACAGCCAAAGCAACACCGTCGATGAATGGGAACTGGATCACCGGGTGTGTGATTGCTGCCAGACCAGTGCGGCGATGACCAGCAAAGGGCCGATTGTGGCCTACCGGGATCGCTCCGAAACTGAGATCCGCGACATTTCCGTGGTGCGCTATGTCGATCAGCAATGGACACAGCCAACCGCGGTCTATGCAGATCACTGGCGAATCGAAGGCTGTCCGGTCAACGGTCCGGCGATCACCGCAGCAGACGAGCAGGTCGCTGTGGCCTGGTTTACCATGAGCGGCAATGTGGCGCAGGTGAAACTGGCGGTTTCAAACGATGCGGGGGCGACTTTTGCTGCGCCGGTGATGATCAGCAAAGGGAATACCATGGGACGGATTGCGATCACTACGCTGGATTCCGGTGACATTGCCGTGGCCTGGATGGATCAGCAAGGGGCAACGGCACAAATTAACGTGGCGAAGTACAGCCCGCAAGGTGTGCTGCTGAATAAGGTGGTCGCTGCAGAGACCCCAGCAGCCCGCTCGACCGGCTTTCCTTCACTGACGGCCGCGGGTGAGAACCTGTATCTGTCGTGGACCCAGGTGGGGGAAAGCAAACAGGTGAAGACGGCCCAGGTGTCGTTGTAGCACCGGCCGAAACAAAACCGGATCAGGAAACGGGCATCGTGCGAAACGATGCCCGTTTTTTTTTGCGTTTTTTTTTGGGGGGGGAGGGCGTCAGAGCCTGAAATGATCGACCAGCGTCTGGAGATCCCGGGTCATGGTCACGAGCTGCTGGTTGGCGGCAGAGAGCTGCGCCATCCCGGCGACGGATTCTTCGAACAGCGTACTGATCTCGGCCATGTGTTGGCTGATTTCATTGCTGGTATGGCTTTGCTGCTCGGCGGCCACCGCAATCTGGCGGTTCATTTCGCCGACATGATCCACCGAATCGGTGATCTCCAGCAGCGCATCATTAGCTTTACGGGTTTGGGCAATCGTCCGGGTCGCCTGGGCCAGGTTGTGCGCCATCGCCTGAGTCGCGGCATCGGCATCGGTTTGAATGTCGCCGGTAATGATCAGGATTTCCCGGGTGGCATCCTGAGTCCGGAAGGCCAGACTCCGCACCTCATCGGCAACCACTGCAAAGCCGCGGCCGGATTCACCGGCCCGCGCGGCTTCAATTGCCGCATTGAGGGCCAGCAGATTGGTTTGATCGGCGATCCCCTGGATCACGCCCAACACCTCGCTGATATGATGGCTGTGTGTGACCAGTTTCTGAATTGTGTCCGAGGCATTGCCGACTTCCCCTGCCAGTTGCTCAACATCCAGCAGACCCTGCTGCGTGACGTCACACCCGGTATGGGCTTGCTGGCGGACCAGCTCGGCAGCATCTTTGGTCTGATTGGTGCTGTGCATCACTTCCTGAACGGTTACGTTCATCTCTTCCATGGCGGCCGCAATCTGGCTGATATCTTGGCGCTCTTTGAGTGAGTCGGCATTAGCCTGTGCCATCACCTCGGCCATTTGACCGGTGGTTTCGGCCAGCTGGTTGACCGCGTGGGTGACCCCGGTAACGGTATGATGGATTTTACTGACAAAGGTGTTGAAGGCCTGGCTCAGTTCCGCAATTTCATCCTGGCCCCGGGTATCGAGCCGGGCCCGCAGATCGCCGTCCCCATGGGAGATCTCATTCATCCGGTGAGTCACCTGTGCCAGGCGGTGTGAAATTTTACCGGCGAAGAACAGGACGCCGACCGCTATGAACAGGGTGATCCCCATGCCGAGCAGGAGCTGAACGTTTTTAGCCTCTGACTGGACCGCGGCGATCTGAGTTTTGAGCAACGCTGCTTCTTCGGCCAGCAAAGTTTCGGTTTGCTGGATGGTGTGTCTCAGCTGACCAATTTTACCGTCTGTGCTGTCGAGACCTTTTTGCCGGGAGCCCTCAGCAAATTGCTGAAAGGCTTGTTGGTAAGTGTGTAACAGGGGTATTGCCTGCGCTGAAATGGCGGCAAAGTCGGATGTGTTGAGCCGGCGTTCCATCTCGGTGACACGGCGGTTGAAGGTGTCGATATACTTGTCGTCAAAACGCAACATAAAGTCTTTTTCATCGCGGCGTAGCTGCAACAGCTGGACCTGCAACGGGGCATCGTTTTGTTGGTTGATCAGTGATTCCAGCGCATGGGCAGCATCTCGCAGCGTGCCGTAGAGCCCGTCCTTCTCGTGCAGCCCGATTTTTTGTTGAATGGCCACCAACTGATGAAACTGCGTTTGGTAAGCCGAAAAAGTATCGTGCAGCGCCTGCTGTTGAGAAAACGCAATCCCGGCTGCGTCTAAATGGGTGTCTAACTGTTGCAGGTGCTCGTTTAGTTCGCCAAACCGGGCATCAAATTTATCTTTATAGGTTAAGTTTTTGCGCGCGAGAAAATCTTTTTCATGCCGTCGTAACGTCAGCATGTCGGATTCAATGACGGAAATGAATTGAGCGGCCTGCATTACCGTTTCGATTTTATAAAAAAAATAAGATGAGCTTGCCATCAAGATTGCCAGTGAAATAACAATCGCCGCAGCCATACTGCGCAAAATATTTTTAATTGTCATGATGGGGTGTGACTCCTGTCGAAGGCTGAACTCTCGAATGTGTAATAGTTTTTGTCAGCCCGGGTGTAGGGGTAGAGGGGACTTCCTCATGATGATGGGGACGGGAGCGGATTATAGGGATAATTCCACACCAAACAAGGGGTTATCATGGTTAAATTTTTATGACAGTCATCCGGTGGAACAGTGCTTTGATTATTTGCTTTCAAGCAATCGCGTCTATTTTTGATTGGCGTCAATCATCAGTGAGGTCAATAAAAATAAACCAATAAATAAAAAGTGATGGTGCTCACGAACGGCTCGAAAAATAATGATGGAATAAAATGAAACTTCAGACGTTAATCAAATGAACACGACTGTAATTTGAATAGACGGTGCACAATGGATTGATATTGAAAATAGCTTTTCGTGAAAAATATGTGTTCGTTGAATCATCAAAAGGGGCAATGCGGAGCACACCCGCCGGGATGGCGGTGTGTGCTGGCGGGGGATTACTGATCATCGCATACCGTTCGTGCCAAAGTGACGTGATGTTGTTCCAGAAGCTTCGCATACGCCCCGCTTTGGCACATGTCACTGAGCTTCGCGTTAAAGGCTTTCATTACGGCTTCATCTTTGAAACCGGCCCTGAAGTGGGTCACGGCCGGGAACAGGTGTGATAGGCCACCTCATTCAGCGGATGTCCAAGCGCTTTGGTGAAGTGGGCAAAGATGTTTCGGTCGATCACCGCAACCTGTCCGTTCTCTTTCCAGAATTGGCTAACCTGATCGGCCTGGTTGGAAAATTCACGGTAATTGGAACGGTATTCAGAAACGGGGGAGAACAGAGATTCGAATGCACCGCCCAGCTCCGTATAAGCGTTTTGCCAGGTCAGAACCGGATGTTTTTACAGATCGTCGATGGTGTGAATCGTCAGCTGATCGGCCTTCTTACTGATGGCAAAGTTGGCGAACGTGATGAGGTTGTCGGAGTAAAACACGCCGCTGTCATCGGCCATCACGCCAATCGCAGCATCAACGCCTCGTTGCTGCACGGCGCTTTGCAAATCACGGTATGACACTTGGACGAACTGGATGTCATAGTCTGCCAGTGCCTGTTTGACGACGTCGACTTCTAATCCGTTGCTTGCATTGTCCATCACATAGGGTGGCATATCGTTGGCAATGGCAATTTTGAGTGTGTCTTGCGCGGCCAGGGAATCCGGGACGGAGAGTGCCGAGACGATCGCCATCGCGCAGCATATGCGTGCACTAGCCAGAGAAAACGGTTTCAGCGACGTTGCAGTTTGGGTGCTCATGTTTGAATGACCTCTAAACGGACAAGGTACGATTAAGTGTAATGGTTCTTGGTCATCTGTCCGGTGAAATGTGCGTCCTGGCAGGCAGGCGCATTTGTGGTGCATGAGTGGCGCATTGGCCGCGGCATCCGGGGCTCGACCCATATACCGGCTAGTCAAATTGTATTGTTAATACGAATTGTTTTCACTTGCAATTGATTATGCCCGATCGTAATATCTGCGCCCACTCATAATCACATGCAATATAATAATGAATTACAATCAGTTATCAGTATTTTTCACTGCGGCATTTTTGGCCGGCTGCAATAGCCACGCCACCAGTGAAAGCACCGGGACGCCAATATCAAAGCCAGGTCAAACGCAAGGTGAGTCTTCTGCCCAGACAGCTCGCACACTTGCGCTGACACACCAGCAGATCAAACATCTTGATGTCTCCACGCTTACTTTCGAAGCGCCGGGGGTTTCCGTTCAAACCGCGGATCAAGTCAGCCAGATCAAGACCAACTTTGGCCGGTCCTCGGTCGATCCGGCGACGGGCCTGTTTGTGTTTCAGCCCTACGCAGCACAGGTCGCGCTCAAGCAGGCGGATACCCATCCGGTTTCCCTTCAGGCTTCCGCCCTGCAATATCATTTTGAAATCCGTTATCAAGTTGATGGCGTGGCGTACCAGGTGTCCGGATACGCGTTGCCTCAGCATCAGCAAGCCGATCAGACGTTCGTGCCGCGTTATCTTAAGGTCGATACCGAAGGACAGGTGCTGAGCCCGGACGAGCAGGTGATGACCCTGGCCAAAACGGATTGGTCCTGCGTGCAGGACGCGCAAACCGGCCTGACCTGGCAAACATTGCAGGCCAGTGGCGAGTTTGCGTTTGATTCCAGCTTTTACTGGGGCGATCGCAGCCAGAACCATCGGGATTTTGCCCAAGCGTCGTGTGGCCTGACCGGCACATGCAATACCGATAGTCTGGTCGCTGCGGCAAATCAGCAGCAGCTATGCGGTAAATCTGACTGGCGACTGCCAACCCGAAATGAGTGGAAAACCATCCTGTTTCAGCAGTTAACTGATGAAGCCCAGCGACTGTCGCCGATCGACAGTTTCTATTTTCCTTTTGTGGATGCCAATTATGATGAAGCGTATTGGACCGGCACCTTCACCCAGTATGCGAACGGCCATGACGCCGATGCGACACCGGGCGATTGGCAGGGATCGAATGCGACGGTGGGCGATGCCCATGTGATGTGGATGAGCAGCGATTTCGCGGATGACCGGATGCCGCCGCGATCGACCAATGAGCCGCGTCTGGCCATGCTGGTGAGCGGCGCGGTGATTGCCGATGACGCTGACAACAGCATTGAAGAAGTCACGGCTACCCTGAAGCCGGAAATCAACGCTGCCGGTGATGAAGATGCTAAGTGGCAAAACCGCTTCGTTAAAAACGGCGCATCCGGTCAGCCGCTGGTGGATCAGTCGGCTCAAACGTGGGCGTGTACCACAGATACCTACTTTGCATCGGAAGTACCGAATACCCAGATCCTCTGGCAGCGGGTGGACAAAGACCTGCCGGGGATGACGTTTGAGCAGGCCCGCAGCTATGTTGACACCATCAATGCCGCGACTCTATGTGGCCGCAATGACTGGCGTCTGCCGACGGAAACCGAGCTTAAATCGATTCTGATGGATAGTTTTGCATTTGACATGGAAGGGATCTCTTACCGTGCGGGCTATGTGAACTCTATTTTTAACGACACCGTGGTCGAAGAGAACAGTTATTACTGGACGCAAACCGTTGACGAATACGAGCCGGAAAACAAGCATTGGGCCGTGGCGTTCCAATCGGAATGGGCAGAAAGCAGTGGTGAAATGAACAGCTCGCTGTATCGGGTGCGTCTGATCTCAACCTCGGTGAAGCAGCAATGAATGGCTCGAATCTGAAATTCAGTGCGGTTGCGCTGGGCGTTTCCCTGATGCTCAGTGGCTGTAACGGCTCTGAGAGCCAGCCGTCGCCGACGGTTGGCAGTGAAACGAGTGGGACGTCGACGACGACAGAAGGCACCCAAACGGTCGCCTTAACGCCGAAAGCGCAGGTGACACAAGGGGCGCTGTTTTCTTATCAATATGCGCTGAAGCCGGGTCAATCCCTGCGGTTGATTGAGCCGCCTAAGCTGGGCGAGGTGAACCTTGCGGGTGATACGCTCATCTATCAGGCGCCTTCAACCGCCACCGGGGCGGATGCGTTTCGGCTTGAGTTGGTGGATGCCGATCGCGTCACGGAAATCCGTTGGTTGATGCGGGTGGATCAGAACCCGCCGCGCTTTAGCCAAATCGATCTGCAGGACCCGGCAGCCGCGCCGCACTGGCAGTGCGTCTCGGACGCGGAGACGCATCAGGGGATCACCTGGGCAGTGCCAACAGCGCCATCGCAGGAAACCTATGCCTGGCAGGATTGGGTAGCGACGCTGCCGAATTTAGCCGCGCAGTGCTTTTTGGGTGACAGTGGTTTTTTGGGTGACAGCGCGTGTAATACCGCGGCGTTGATCGACTATGCCAACGCGCAACAGTGGTGCGGTAAGGACGACTGGCGGCTGCCGTTTGGCTATGAAATGAAAAATCTGGTGAGCGAGCAGGACTATGCGCTGGATCGCAACCAGGCCGCGATTGATCCGTTTTTCTTCCCGCAGGTTGGCTTTGAATCGTACTGGCTGGCAGAAGATGCCAGCGAGCAGCAAGTCGATAACCTGGCGTATCGCCAAAGTTTCGGGGCCAGCCGACACGCGGTGGCGGCCCAGAATAAGCGCAAACCGGCCTCGGTAATGCTGGTCAGCGGCGAGTACCGCGATCCGACACTGCCGAGTCAGCAAGTTGAGCCACAGCCGGAAGCGGAGAGCTTTATCCGCCTCAATGCACACGGGCAGCCGCTGGCACGGGAGGCGCAGCAGGACAACTACGTGCAGACGCCGTGGCGCTGTCTGGACGATATGCGCGGACTGGTGCGGGATAACCTGTTCCTGCGCGATGGCCGTTTTTCATATGTTTACTGGCTGACGCCGAACCCTGACGACGTGACGCACACTGCCAACACCTTCGTCGCGGATACTGACGTTGCTCAGTGTGATCAGGACACCTGTACCCTGGACGGATTGTTACAGCAACTCAATGATGCCAACACCTGCGGCCGTACCGACTGGCGGGTGCCAACCGCGGAAGAGCTGTCGATGTTGCTGCATCAAGACGTTGCCGGTGGTGATTATTCGCTGCTTTATCAGGCGTCTCTGAATCACCCTGAAGCTGGGGATTACTGGGTCCGGACATCATCCGGGTTCGGGACACTGGCATTGCCATCAGTCTCCGACTTGACACCGGTACCGGCACAACCGGGCCAGCAGGCACGGGTATTGCTGGTTGCGACGGAGTTTGAGCCGCGGGCCACCGAAGATCCGCGTTCGCTCAACAACCATGGTCAGCCGAACATGACCCGGCTGCGTCAGGACTATGCGACGTCCCCGGCGAACTGGCCGGCACCGTTTGTTGATGATATCGCGCAGTATCAAACCATGGGGTTGATGCCCAAACCTGAGTTTCCGTATGCTAACCCGTATCAGGCCGATAAAGTCGAGCTGGGTCGGCAACTGTTCTTCGACACGTTTTTGTCACGGGCCGGGGATGTGTCTTGCGCCAGCTGCCATGATCCGCAAAAAGGATGGACCGATCAGCGTGAAGTCTCTATCGGTCATGATCGCCAGCGGGGCAAACGGAATGCGCCGACCATCGTCAACAGCGCCTTTTTGCCGGTCCTGTTCTGGGATGGCCGTGCGCTGGATCTGGAGCAGCAAGCGCTGATGCCGATCCAGGATCCGCTGGAAATGGCCGAGTCGCTGCCGCATTTGGTCGAGCGGTTGAATGCGCACCCGACGTATCCGGCATCATTTGAAGCGGTGTTTCGTCAGGGGCCGATCACGGCCGAGCAGCTCGGCATGGCACTGGCGACCTTCCAGCGTACCATTGTGAGTCAGGAAAGCCGGTTTGACCGATTCCTGGCTCAAGCCCCGGCGGGAGAAACCAGCGCGCTGACCGATCAGGAATTGTGGGGGCTGGATATTTACCGCCGCAACGGGCGCTGTGTGAACTGTCATATGGGACCGGAACTGACCAACCATGCCTTTGAAAATGTCGGTCTGACGTATTACAAGGCGTTCTTTGAAGATCTGGGCCAGTTCAACATTGATGGCAACAGTGACAGTGTCGGGAAGTTCAAAACGCCGTCACTACGTGATGTGATGAATACCGGGCCGTGGTTCCATAACGGCTTGGTCCATACCATGGACGGTGTGATCTCCATGTACTCGGAAGGCATGGCCAGTAATGCGCCGTTTGGCTGGAGCAAGTACGATCCGAACTATCCGAAGCTGTCTGAAAAAATCCGGCCGCTGAATCTGACCCAGCAGGAAGCGCAGGCTTTGAAAGCCTTCATGCAGGCGATCACCGCCGACAGTCCGCAACAGTCGGCCACGGCAGAACAGCTAGGGCAGCGCTAAAGCGCCACGCATTCCATGACAGAATCACCCAAGCCAAAAGCAGCTCAACAGGAGCTGCTTTTTTTCGTCTCTATACCTTCGAGAGAAAGGGGCACTTCTGGAAGGATCGGAATCTGCATCGCAAACGTGGCACTGCCGGTGGCGGTGAGCTCGACTTCGCGGATCATTTCAATGTGATAGCCTTCGGGGTCGATCGGCAGGTTGTGTTTCTCGGCATAATCAAACAGTCCCGCCTGCGCGGTGAGATAGCCGATATCCGAGGCGATCGAGACTTCACAGCACAAATAGTCGCCCGCTTTGACCGTGCAGTTTCCCTTGCTCGCGTGGCTGACCCATTCCCCGACATGATAGGGAATGGCATGCCAGGGCTGATCCAGCTCGGCCACCGGGGCCAGACACACCAACCGGGTCACCTTATGGCCCAGCTTCTCGCACATTCTCTCCCATTCAAAATCCGGGATCGGGCGGGGTTTGACATATCGCTCCGGGAAACGGATTAGCTCGCAGGGGAGGTTGTCGGCGAGCTGAAATTCAATGGCTTGCTCGGTGCTCGGATGGGCCAGCCGGGCCAGCAGCTCTGTGGTCTGGGCCGGTGTCCCGGCATGGGCGAGGTGGCGAACCACTTTGGCGGTGGTCCCCAACTGTCGGCGCAGCGCCTTGGCCAGCGCTTGTGATGACGAAAAGCCGGCTTCGAGCGCAATGTCGGTGATCGTTTTCGATGGGGCATCCAGCAACAGGGATACTGCAACCTGCAGCCGGATCCGGCTGAGATACTGTCCCGGCGTTTCGTGAAACAGTTGGGAAAACTGGCGGTGGAAATGAAAGGGGGAGATCGCACTTTGCTCGGCCACGGCCTCCCAGGTCAGCCCTTCACTGTAATCGTGATGCATGATTTCCAGCGCCCGCGCAAACCGCTGTTGCAGGTGCTCAGGCAGTGAGCTGAGTAAAGCGACTTCCGGAACCAGGTTATATGGAGAACTGGGTTGATCCGACATTATATGCAATACAGTTAGTTGAGTTGATTTACTATGCCGGGTGTCGGACATAAACGCAACTTGGGGGCTTAGCATGAGGGCTCACTCCGTACACTTGAATCTGGTGTTCGGGCCTGGGAAGCGGTTGGTTCTGGTGTTTTTGCTTCTGCTTCTGTTTCTGGTGCAGCAACTTCAGCCTCAGCGATTGGATACGGCGTTGACTCTCGGGCCATTGGGGATGGCGCCGCTTTCTGTGGCGCTTTCTGTGGCGCTTGCGACCGGCTAAAGCAGGCCAGCAACACCGGCGTGAGGATCAGGGTGATCGCCGTTGCCAGCAGTTCGCCGAACACCAACGAGACGGCGGCCGGTTTGAGGTACTGCGCCTGCTCTGCACTTTCTGACAATAACGGCAGCAGGCCGCAGACCGTGGTGATTGTAGTCAGGAAAATCGCCCTGAACCGCCCGGTGCATGCCTCAGACAGTGCCGCGTGCAGCGTCATGCCGGATCGAACGTTGGCATTGAACTGTGTCAGCAGGACCAGCGAGTCATTCACCACGATCCCCGTCATGGCCATCATGCCGAGCATGGAGAGCAGGCTGATCGGCAGCCCCATCAGGCCATGTCCGAGAATTGCCCCGGCAACACCGAAAGGAATCACCGCCATGATCAGCAGCGGCTGCCAGTAAGATTGCAGCGGGATCGCCAGTAAAATGTAGATCAGCAAGATTGTCAGGATGAAAGCCGACGTCAGCCCTTGCTGAATGTCGCTGATTTCTTCGAACTCACCCGCGGCGTGAATGCGAACACCGGGAAAGCGGGACTCGATGGCCTGAATATCGGCGTCGAGTTGTTGCAAGGTCTGCTCCGGTGACTGGATGGTTCGGTCCTGCCGCCAGTACAGGTTGATCACCTGCTCCCGATTGCGCCGATACAGCACTTCCGGCTCGCGCTCGACCGTGAAGGTCGCGACATCCTCAAGTAAGACGGCCTGCCCGTTGTCCAGTATCACCGGCGTCTGGCGTAATTGTGCCAGACTGCGTTTGTTTTCGCTCGGATAACGAAGAATGATCTTGGTCTCCCGGCCGTGATCCAGGATCCGGTGCAGCTCTCTTTGGCCAAATGCTTCGCCGGTCAGCTTGGCGATGTGCTGCTGGGTCAACCCCAACTGGCGACCAAACGCATTGAGCCGGATCCGCAGTTGATCCTGTCCGCCGTTGCCATCGTCATACACATCGTCAACGCCCGCAAGCCGGGTGAGTTGCGCTGCTAATGCTGCCGCGGCTTGCTGTGCCAGCGCTCTGTCTGGTGCGGAGACCGACAGTCGGGTACCACCGGCCGGGGCATCTGCGGCGGAGAAGCGCAGGGAATCGGCGCCTTCGATTGGGCCGGTGAACGTGCGCCAGTCATGGAGGAGCTGATTACCAGGCAACTGGCGCAGCGCCTCGGCAGACAGCTCTGCGGTGACCTCAATGTCGCCATAGCCGTCGGACCAGGCCAGCAGGTTGGTGAGCGGTGGGCTCGCCAGTGAAAATTCTTGCTTCAGTTGCTGGCTGAGTTGCAGCGCCGTGCGTTCAAGTTGTGCCAGCGCCTTTTCCTGAAGCGGGATCGGCGCTCCCTGTTGCAACGTGACTTTGGCGGTGATGTAGCGGCCGGGGATTTCCGGAAAGAGGGCACTGCGGATGGTGCCGTTGGCCCACAGGCCGTAGGCCAGCACAACGACCGCGCTGAAGCTGAGCAATGTCGCCAGCTTGTGATGCAGGGCGCGTTGCAGCAACGGACGGTAGATCGCCTGAATGAACCGCTCCAACAGCTGCTGTGCCGACTGTTGCGTCCGGGTGACGAATGACGGCAAGCGAAGCTGTACGGATGACCCGGCCAGATGCGCCGGTAAGATCCACTTACTTTCGATCAGGGAGAACAGCAGGGCAATGATCACGATGGCGGAAAAACTCGCGAACAGCCGGCCAAAATCGTTGTTCAGCCACAACATGGGCGAAAAGGCGACGATCGTTGTCAGTACCCCGAATACCGTCGCGACGGAAACCGCGTGGACGCCTTGCCAGGCTGCTTCCTTCGGGGGGCGGTGCGGGTGTTGCCGGGCATGGATACTTTCGCCCACCACCACCGCATCGTCGACCAGAATGCCGAGCACCAGAATGAATCCGAACAGGGTAATGTCATTGATACTGTAATCGAGCCCGTTCATCGCGCCGAGGGTGCCGCACAGCGCGACCGGGATCCCGAGTGCGACCCAGAAGGCCAGCTTGAGATCCAGAAACAGCCCGAGCAGGAGCAGCACAATCAACAGCCCCTGCCAGGCGTTGGTGGTCAGGCGGTCGAGCTGATCTTCGATGTAGGGCGCCATGTCGGCCATAGTGGAGAGAGTGATATCGGCCGGCAAACGCTGGCGCTGTTGGGCTAAGGTGTCCTCAATGGCCTGACTGATTTGCAGTAGGTTGTCCTGCTGGCTGGTACTGATCAACAGGGCGATCGCATTGTCGCCGTTGTTGCGGACAATTGCCCCGGTGGTTTCATAATCCCGGCGCAATGTTGCCAGTTCCCCCAGCGTCAGCGTGCCCGCAGCCGTGGAAAGCACTTCAAGGTTGCTCAGACGCGATAAATCATCGGCGTAACCGTCTCCCCGCAGGACCAATCGGCCGCTGCTGCGCTTGAGTTCGCCGCTGCGGGTTTCCAGCGACATCTGTTCAAGGATCCCGGCCAGGCTTTCCAGGTTGAGTCCGTGGTGACGCAGTTTGTCGATATCCGGCTCAATGATGAGTTGTGGCGCTCTTGCCCCCCAGTTCGAAACGTTGGCGATGTCCGGGTGTTGTTTTAATGCCAGTTCAACCTGCCGGGCGATGGGTTGCAGCTCGCGGTCCGGACGATCTCCGGAGATCACAACGAACGCGGCGAGGTTGGTGAACGCATCGCGGCGGATGATCGGTTTTTCGGCGAGTGCCGGCCAGCTCTCGATACTGTTGATCCGATCGCGGACATCTTCGAGCAGGCGATCCAAATCTGTGGCTGCGGTTTTGCGCACCCGGATCGTCGCCATGCCTGCCGATGACTGGCTGGTGATCTGTTTGATCCCGGCCAGCCCACTGACGGCTTCTTCCACGCGCTGGGTAATGCTTTGATCAATCTGTCGGGCGGTGCCTCCCGGATAAGCCACTTCAATCACCAGGCTGGACGGGGCCATCTGCGGAAAAGACTCGACCCTGAGCCGTCCGGCGGTCAGTAATCCGGCGGCCAGAATTGCCACCATCAGCAGGTTAGCCGCAATGGGGTGATCGATAAACCAGCGGGTCAGTCCGTTCATGGTCGGCTCTCCACATCCGTATTCGCTAAATCAGCATTGTTCAAACCAGTCTCCGTCAAATCAGAGCTCTCCAAATAACGGCTCTTCAAATCAGGACTCTTTACATCGGGGCTTCCTATATCAGGACTATCTACATCAGGGCTTTTCAAATCAGCCCTGCCTGACAAAACCGGCTTTACGGTTTGTCCGGGGAGCATGCTGTCCAGCGGGTAGACCACGATACGACGGGGCTCGGTCGGGCGTTGCGCGAACGCAACCCAAACGCCCTGGCTTTCTTCGTGCAACTGATTCTGAAAACCTGCCTGCAATCGCGTGACTGGCTCACGCCGCAGCTGATTGTCTGTGGTGATTGACCACACCTCGTTATCCCGGGTCAGCGCACTGGACGGGAGCAAAAAAGCGGCCGGATGTTCGTTTAACCGAATGTCGACGTTGACCTGTTGCCGGGGCAACAAACGCGGCTGTGCATGGTATGGATCCGAAACAGAAAACACGACCTGTCGCTGGCGTGAGGCGGCATCGGCCTGCGGCACGAGGTAGCGAAAAGTGCCCGGCCAGCTGTATTGCTGCCGGTTCCGGACCATCACTTCAGCATCAGGCGGGGCCGGGGACTGGGTTTGAGGCAAGGTTTGAGGCAAGGTTTGAGACAGAGCCTGCCACTGGCGCTCGGACACCGGCACCTGAATATCGATGGCGTCGCTGGCGACCAGTTCAAACAGGACCTGGCCCTGTTCGACAAACTGTCCCGGGCTGACGGTGCGGCTGAGGATCAGGGCATCGAAGGGCGCGACCAGTCTCGCGTCTTCAAGTTGCTGGCGCGCCGCCCGGTAAACAGCCTGGGCCTGGGTGAGCTCGGCGTTGGCAGCGGCAAGCTGAGGCTCACGGCGGGCGTAGGCGGAACTGTGTTTCCCGGCCAGCATCTTTAACGCCACCGTTTGTTCGTGCCGCGCCTGCTCGAGCGCGAGCTCGGCAGTTTTGAGCTGGTGGGTCGCCTGCGCCAGCTGGCTTTCAAGCTGTGTGGTCTCCAGTTGCACCAGCGGCGTGTCACGGGCGACCAGCGTGCCGGGCTCAAGCTGCGGGCTGATCGAGGTTACTTTGGCGCTGAGCGGCGCTCGAACTTCGCTGAACCAGCGCGGTGTGGTGGTGCCGATCAGCGTCATCACCGGCTGAAACGCCGTGGGTGTGGCGCTGATATAAGTCACCGGCTGGCGGGTGGCCTGAGGTGGCTCAGCAGGGATCGGGTCCGGGTGCACCAACGTCACCACACCAATGGCGGCAAGCAAGAGCAAGGCAGCCCAGAGTAGGGGCAGGCGTTTTCCTGGTTTCATGATTCGACTCCCGGTATGTGATGAGGGGTTAAGCGCTGGCTGATCTCACTGAGCCGGGACAAGGTTTGCAGCGTGGTGGGCAGGAGAATGGCCGCTTCGACGAACTCCAGCGAGTAAGAGACGATCGTAAACAGTTCTCCGGCACTTGGCCCGGTGGTGTGGGTGATCTGCCACAGGTTGGCGAGGACAAAGCCAAACAGGATCAGGAAGATCAGCCCGAAAGTCAGCGCTTCGGTATCAGAGAGGTGGATCTCCCGCCTTCTGAGTTTTTGCAGGTGCGAGCGGATGCTGATGCCGGGTGCCAGGGACAGCAACTTGACCTGACGCTCCAGCTGGTTGTTCAGCATGGTGTTTAACCGGATGAAATGATTGTGAAAGCAGGCATAGGTCAACAGCATGGCAAGGGCAGCCCCACCGGCATGCAGGGCCAGCACCGGATGAAAGCCGGCCAGGATCACCATGGAGGCGCACAGCTGAATGATGGCCGTGAAGAGTGGCGGCAATTCGTGCTCCAGAAAGTCGACCAGCTCGCGGGACAGGGTCAGGCGGGCATTGCGACGGGTGATCGGAGAGTGCTGGTGGCTGTGGGCCACCTGCCTGCCGATGTCAACCCGCATCGTCCCGTACGCACGGGTATCGTAGAAGCGGCGCACCACAGACACCACGACCAGCAGCAGCAGCACCGTCGCCAGCACCATAAAATCGTGGGTTTCCTGGTTGAGTAAGCCGTCGATGGAAAACCCGATCAATAGCGGTAACAGCACCATCAGGATATTTTCAACCGCCACCATGAGCCAGGTGACGGCGACTTGGGTTGGGTAAGCGCGGATAATCGATCGCACTGTGATTGTTGCGGAACTTGCCATCAGTTGCCTCCTGCATGAAATACGGGGGCAGTATGTGACAACCGGGAAGCAAAAACGTGTCCCAGACTGCGGAGCGTCTGCGGCCAGCGGCAGGGAATCTTTGTGTTGTGGATCAGAACAGCAAGTTGAGACACTTTTTCTTTTTGCCTCAGATGAATAATCACCCCACCAAGACTCATGGCGACGTAATCAAATCGGCGCGTGGGTTTAAAACCAGTGTTATTTGAGGTGAAATGTGAAACACAAGGTATCCGGAATTATGATGGGACTCCTGGCATCAGGTATGGTCTGCGATGTACAGGCGTCTCAGGGGCTGAGCGGGGAGATCGGGTTCTTGCTGGGGGAGAGCGAGGTACGGAGTAATTTCAATACCGATCACGCAGTGAAAACCGGCGATTTAAACAGTGAAGGGAAGTCAGAGACGGAGGAGATCACCACAATATTCGGCCAGTTGCGCTATGACTTCGGCGATCATCAGCTGTTTGCCGGGACCAGCGATGAAGATATTGTCCGGGGCGTGTTCGCGTTGGAACTGGGGTACCGGTATACCCTGGCTCCGGAGAGTCACCTCTCCCTGGCATTCTTGCCGTCTGTCGTTGACGGCAAAACCTGGGTCGATCCTTATCTTGTCAATGTTGCCCGGCAGGAAACGGACGTTTCCGGTAATGCGCTGCGTTTGCAGTACGATGTCAGTATTTTCTCAGCGGACCTGATTGTCTATGAAAGGGAACTGGATCGTGAGCGGTCGGGACAGCAACTGAACGTGCCACGTCAGTCGTTGGTGCGTGACGGGGACGGTTATCTTGCCCGCGTGGCGGTGGGGTTACCGTTGGGGAGCACTTCTTATCTCGAGCCGGCATTGATCTATCGCGACGACAACGCGGAAGGAAAAGCGATGGCCTATCAGCGCCTTGGGGTTGAGCTGACTTATCACTTTTCTATGGGGCCCCATCAGTTCGCGCTGGACGGCCGGTATGCCCGATCAGAATATGACGCCGTCCATCCGGTGTTTGGCAAAACGCGGGATGAAGATCATTTTAGTACTGTGTTTACCTATGAATATCAGGACATTGCCGGCTGGCAAGGGGTCAGCTTACTGGCGATGGCGATGTATCAGCAAACCGATGCCAATATCGCTTTTTATGATCAGGACACCGTCAGCATGATGGTTGGAGCCACCTATACGTTTTAAGAGCGTCGCGTTTTAAGAGCGCCGCGTTTTAAGAGCACTGCGTTTTAAGTGCGCGGCGCGTTATCAGGGCGCTCAGTGCTTTTGGCCTGTGAAGTGAGTCAGAACAATCAGGGAGAATGAAAATGAAAACTGTGATGTTGCTGCTGTGTTGGTTCGGGATGTTTTTGTCGAGCGCGCATGCTGCGCCTTTTCAATTACCGCATGACGGCAAGCAGCTGTCGGGACAGTATTTACCGCCACTTGGTGATGCGGTGCCAAGTGCCGTGGTGCTGTTTGTCCATGGTGATGGCGCCATGCCTGCGGATGCCAATGGTTATTATCCGCTCATTTGGCAAACCCTGCGGCGACACGGGATCGCGGTGGTGAGCTGGGCGAAACCGGGCGTGGATGACTCAGAGGGCAACTGGCTGGCGCAGACCATGGCCCAGCGGCAACAGGAAGTGCTGGCGGTGGCGAAATGGGTGCAGGAAACCCATGGCATCGCGCCGCAGCGCATCGGGCTGCTCGGCTTTAGTCAGGCGGGCTGGGTGGTCCCGGCGCTGGCGACCCGCGACGATCGGTTCGGATTTGCAATCGGGGTTGGATTTGCCGCCAACTGGATAGATCAGGGGCGCTATTACACCCGGCAAAAATACACCCAACAAGGGCTGAGTCCGTCGCAGATCGCCGCAAAGTTGCGTGAATATGACGAGGAAATTGCCTTTTTCCAATCCGCGCCGACTTACGCCGAGTATGCTGCCCGGGCAGGGGAAAGCGCAATGACGTCGGAGCGCTTCGCCTTTGTGATGAATAACTTTCGATCAGACGCAGGGGCCGATTACCGTGCCATTCGGATCCCGACTTTGCTGTTATGGGGCGAAGACGATCTGAACGTCGATGCCCGCCATGAGTATCAAGGCTGGCAGCGTCAGTCACACCCGAATGTCACCACCGCACTGCTCAAGCAAGCCAATCATGGCCTGTTCGATTCTGAAATTTTCCCACTGCAAGCCTTTGGCTGGTGGGAATGGCTGAAAATGGAATGGCTGCAGGAAGATGCGCTCGCGGAGTCATTTTTGTCCACCTTGATGGGCTGGCTGGAGAGCCAGGGATTGCTCAACGGCCCTGACCTCACAGCGGCGAATAAAAACGGCTGGGCGGTCGGTGTATGGGTGGGGGAGCGAAATAACACCACGCTTTAGCCATCAGCCCAGCTTGCTATGAAGCGGTCATATTCTAAGCCGTTAATTCTAAGTAGCTTGTCCTAAGCGGCATTTTCCTTAACGCCGACCAAGCGTAAGCAATCGGTAATCACCCCACGGATAAAGGCCTGATGGTCCGCTTCCTGCGAGGCGATGAGGTCGTCGGTTGCGCCGTGAACGCCCGCATAAATCAATAATGCGGTAATTCGCGGTTGCGCCACAGTCCATGCGCCTGAGCGGGTCCCGTCTTCAAGCATGGCCTGTAGCTGATCGAGCATCGCGTTCTTATCCGGGTTGCTGCGGTTGTGGTGATGATGGTTGGTATACACAATGTCATGCAGGCGGTATGTCTCTGCATAGGCCTCAATCGATTCCTGAATCCACGCAGCGAGTTTGCCAAGCCAGTCATCAGCTTCACAGCGGCTCATGCTGGCTTCAAGCCGGCTCAGGAACTGAGCGGTATAGCGCAGTCGCATCGCGGCCAGCAGCTCATTTTTGGACGCAAAGTAGTGATAGAAGGTGCCTTTGGCGACCCCTGCCAGCGCCACAATGTCATTGATTGGCGTTGAATCCACCCCTTTGGCAAGAAACAGCTGCTCAGCAGCGGACATCAACTCATCCAGACGGACTTCAGCGGGCTTGATACGCCGGGTTTTCGGGGCTTCCGGCTCCGGCCGGTTCGTTCTGTCTCTCATGGGCTTTGGCCTTGTTGTATCCGGTGATGCCTTGAATGCAATAAGTTGAATAATATTGATTGACCGACGGTCGGTCAATGATTATTGTTGATATCTATTCTCATTTGAGAGGGGAGATCAAATGCAACGCTATCAACTTCATGCACTGGTCATTGCGGCCTATCTCGGCACATTTTTAGCGACGTTGGACATCAGCATTGTCAACGTTGCCCTGCCGACGTTGCAGGCCGCGCTTCATGCAGAGATGGCAGGGCTCCAGTGGATTGTGAACATTTACGCGATTGCCCTGTCGGCAGTGATGCTGTCGGCCGGCCCGCTGGGAGATAAATATGGTCATAAGCGGGTATGGTTGGGGAGTGTGGCCCTGTTTGTTTTTGGTTCGGTGATTTGCGCCAGTGCGGCTGAGCTGTCCACGTTGTTATGGGGCCGCGCTGTGCAGGGCATTGCGGGGGCGCTGTTGATCCCGGGGGCCATGCCGATTCTGACTCACGCCTTTCCGGATCCCCGTCAGCGAGCCCGGGTGATTGGTGGATGGTCGGCCTGCAGTGCGCTGGCGCTGATTTCCGGTCCGTTGCTCGGCGGGTTACTGCTGGAACACAGTGGTTGGTCGAGTATCTTTCTGGTCAACGTCCCGATTGGTCTGATTGCCCTTGTGCTGGGCGCCTGGGGGATTGCGGAGCGTCAACATCCCGATCAGGCGGCCTTTGATCCTGCCGGACAGGTCTTGAGTATGATCTGGCTTGGGCTGCTCAGTTATGGCCTGATCGAAATTGGCGAGCATGGCGCATCAACAACGCAAGTGCTGATGCCGCTTCTCGGCGCTGCGGTGGCTTTTGTCGCCTTTGTCTGGGTCGAATCAAGCGTCAAGCGACCGCTGTTTCCGATCGATCTCTTTCGTCATCGTTCACTGGCCGTGGCCAACCTGGCTTCCTTTGCTTTGGGCTTTTCGGCGTATGCCAGCCTGTTCTTCCTGTCCCTGTACTTGCAGCAGGCGCAGGGGGACACCCCATCGATGGCCGGGTGGCATCTGATGCCACAATTTGCGGTCATGGGGATTTCATCGTTGCTGTTCGGCCGGATGGCGCATCGCTTTTCGCTGAAAACACTGATGGTCGGCGGTTACGCTTTGGTTGGGATTTCCCTGTGCGCGATGGCCCTGTTTACGGCGAATACCCCTTATGTTGTGGTCGGCAGTGCCCTCGCTGTGTTGGGGCTGGGCATGGGGCTTTCTGTTCCTGCAACCGGGATGATGGTCATGGGGCTGGCACCGGCAGAGCGCGCCGGGATTGCATCAGCCACCATGAATGCGTTGCGCCAAATTGGCATGACCCTGGGCATCGCCGTGTTAGGCAGCCTCATGAGCCTTTACGCGATCCAGCTAATGGCAGAGGCGGCCAGCTCCGGGAATTTGCAGGATGCGGTTGCGCTCGCCCGGCGCGCCATTGTTCATTCTGAACTGCCTTCCGGTAACGAAGGACTACTGTCAGCCTACCGTGCCGCCATGGCAACCGGATTCGGTATCGCTATGTTCTGCGCGGGCTTCCTGAGTCTGCTGGCAACAGGCCTGTTGGTGCTGTTTATCGATGAGCGCCAAACCGTGTCGGTTGGAGCTGAGGTTGAGGGGCAGGCAATTGTTCATGAGGAACAGGGGCATGCCCAAAGTGAGGTGGTTTAGCTTGGGGGGCCATGTCGTAGCAGGCGAAGAAAGTGCTATAGGTGGCCTAACATGCCGCTATCATGCTTGATTGTGTCATATACTAAGTCGATGTGACCACATCTGACAAATAGCCTACTGGGAAGTAGGCTCTGTAACTTGGAAATGGACAATTTCGTGTTAGGAGTTGGGATCTAAAGATTTTACTTCGGATAAGCTGAGTTTAGGTAAACCCTATATCAGAATTGCCTGCATAGTCGACAACTATCAAGAGACAAAGTACTGAATCTCGTCCATGCGAGATAGGACATATTTGAGTTTCAGTATGAACTCTCACTGCGATATTTTTTCCGGATAAACCAATGATCATCAATTGCAGGAGTCTCAAAGTGTGTGATATTTTCGACTAACACACATAATTAACAATGAGAATTTCATGGCCTACGCACAACTAGAAGAAAGTACCTTTTGGGTCGCTTTGCAGCAACGAGATGATCTACATAATCATGGGAACTTAAATGCAGCTTTATATGCAATTGAACTTCATGGTCAATATGATGATATTTGTACCGTCGCGAGGCTTTGTTGACCAAATCGGCGTGAACTTTTCTTGCAGTCAGTGATCTGATCTTGTGACGTTTACTGACAGGCCACCCTCATGGGAAAAAGCACTTACCGAACAGATAACTGGAAAGAGTACAA